>NZ_CP162023.1:3409524-3719481 GCF_041320275.1 Mumia sp. Pv4-285
TCGCTGACCTCCGACGACGTCCGTGACAGCGGATTCGGGTTCCTCACGTGCCGTGAGGTCCAGGTGGCCGGGACGACCGTGCTCGCCTCGCGGATCTCGTACGTGGGCGAGCTCGGCTGGGAGCTGTACGTCGCCGCGGACGAGGCCGCGGCCGTCTGGGACGCGCTGCTCGAGGCCGGGGGCCCGCACGGCGCCGTCCCGGTCGGCATCGGCGTGTACGGCACGACCGGCCGGATCGAGAAGGGCTACCGCGCGTTCGGGTTCGAGCTGGACGCCGAACGCAGCATCGTCGAGGCAGGGATGCAGCGCCCGAAGGTGAAGTCCGCCGAGTTCGTCGGGCGGGACGCGTACGTCGCACAGCGGGCTCGGCTGGAGTCCGGCGACGGTCCGGACACGGTGCTGTGCACGATGGTCGTCGACGACCACACGTCGTCGTCGGGGGTGAAGCGCTACATGCTCGGCGGCGAGCCGATCCTCACCCGTGACGGCGGCACGCTGACCGACGGCCACGGCCACCACCCGTACGTCACCACCGCGGGTTCCGCACCGTCGTTGGGCAAGCACCTGCTGCTCGCCTACCTTCCGCCGGAGCACGCGCGGATCGGCAACGAGCTCGCCGTCTCCTACATGGAGGAGCTGTATCCGGTGACGGTCCGGTCGGTGGACGCGACCGGACTGTGGGACCCGGCGAACGAGAGGATCCGCTGATGGTCGACGTGCTCGTGTGCGTGAAGCGCGTCGTGGACTCCTCCAGCGAGGTGGTCCTGACCGAGGACGCGCAGTCGGTCGACGGACGCTTCGCGGGGTTCACGATGAGTGCGCACGAGGAGTGTGCGGTCGAGCTCACCGTCCAGCTGACTGCGGACGCCGGGACTGCTCGCGTCATGACGCTCGGTGATGCCGACGCGGTCGAGCAGCTGCGCCACGCACTCGCCGTCGGCTGCTCCGACGCGACGCACGTGGTCGCGGACGCGAACGCGTTCGGGCCGGCCGACGTCGCACGGGAGATCGCCGCCGTGGTGCACGACCACGACACGCAGCTGGTCCTGCTCGGCAACGACGCCGCAGACAGCGGTGACTTCCAGGTCGGCATCCGACTCGCCTACGAGCTCGGATGGCCCGTGGTCAACGGCGCCAGCACGGTCTCGGTCGCCGACGGGACGGTGACCGCGTCCGGCACGGGGCCCGACGGGCACGAGACGTACCGTGTCCCGCTCCCGGCGGTCGTCACGGTGCTCGAGGGTGGCATCGAGCCGCGGTACCCGACCGTGCCCGGCCGGATGAAGGCGAAGCGGGTCCCGATCGAGGAACGGCAGCCCACCACCGAGCCGACCGGTCCTTCCCGGGTCCGGCTGCTGCGTCCGCCGCCTGCGCCGTCGGTCGTCCAGGTCCTCGGTGAAGGTGCCGATGCGGCGCCGGCCGTGGTCGACGTGCTCGAGCAGCTGGGGGTGCTTTCCCGATGATCCTGGTGCTGGTGGAGACCTCGCTCGAGGGCGAGGCGACCGAGGTGTCCCTGGAGGCACTGACGCTCGCGCGCTCGCTCTCGACGGCGGGGAGCGACCGCCCGGTCGATGCCGTCGTCGTCGGTCAACCGCCTGACGAGCTGCTCGCGACGCTGGGATCGTACGGCGTCCGGCGGGTGCACGCGCTGACCGGAGAGGCATTCACGTCGTACGCCGCCGCCGCGTGGGCGTCGGGTCTGCTGTCCGTACGGCACGGGGCCGGCTCGGACACCGTGATGGCGGCAGGGACGCCGCGCGGAAACGAGGTGATGGCCCATGTGGCGGCGCGGGCAGGAGTGGCGATGGCTGCGAACGTGCTTCGGGTCGAAGGGCTGACGCCGTTCGTCGTCACCCGGCAGGTCGTCGGTGGCGCGGCGCTCGAGGAGATGCGGCTGGCGGACCGGCTCGCGGTGCTCACGGTCGCCGGGCACGCCGTCGAGCCGACTCCCGCCGCGGACCCTGGATCGGCCGAGCTGGTCGTCGAGACACCGGAGATCGCGGACGCCGACCTCGTGGCTCGCGTCGTGTCGACCGAGGCACCCGAGCCGGACCTGTCGGGCGACCTCACGTCGGCCCGGGTCGTCGTCGGAGCCGGCAGAGGCGCGGGGTCGGCCGACGGGTTTGCCGACCTGCTCGAGCTCACCGACCTGCTCGGTGCCTCGCTCGGCGTCTCACGGGTCGTCACGTCGCTGGGCTGGCGCCCGCATCACGAGCAGGTCGGCCAGACGGGCTCACGCATCTCCCCCGACCTCTACGTCCCCTGCGGGATCAGCGGCGCCATCCAGCACTGGGCGGGGTGCTCGTCGGCCAAGGCGATCCTGGCGATCAACACCGACGCGGAGGCGCCGATGGTCACCCGGGCGACCTATGCCGTGATCGGCGACCTCCACGAGGTCGTACCCGCGATCAACGCCGAGATCCGCAGACGGCGCGGCTGACCACGCCGTGCCGCCTGCGGCCAGTTGACCTCAGCGAGCGGCGAGGGCCCGCCCGGCGGCGAGGGCGGCGCCCTCGGCCTCCTTCCTCATGAGCGTCGCCGGCTCGAGGAACTCGTCGAGCGCGGGGTTGACGCCGACGAGCGTGAACTCGCGCTCGATGACTGTCAGGTCGGCTTGCCAGACGTCGCCGACGATCCGCTGGAGGTAGCCGATGTTGTGGTCCCAGCCCTCCTTGGGCGTGCCCGGGCCGTACGCTCCGCCGCGGGTCGTCACGAGCACGGTGGGTGTGCCCTCGAGCAGCGGCTCGCCCTGCTGGCCGCCGGCGATCGCCAGATCGATCCACGTCTTCACGTGCTGGGACACACCCCAGTTGTAGAGCGGTAGTGCGAGCACCACGGCGTCGGCGCTGCGGATCTCGTCGGCGACCTCGCTCGCGAGGGCGAGTGCGGCCTCCTGCTCGCGCGTACGCTGCTCGGCCGCGGTGAACGCACTGGCGATCGCCGTCGGCCAGGCATCGGCAGGCAGCGGGTCGGTGGCGAGGTGGCGGGACACGACCGCCGCGTCAGGACGGGCGGCGATGAGCTCGGACATCACCAGGTCGGCGAGCGCACTGCTCGCGGAGCTCGGGCCCTGGATGCTCGAGTCGACACGGAGCACGGACATGGTTTCTCCTCGGGAGGGACGATGAGCGCTCTGACTTGAACGTTCAACTCGAACGGTAGATGGGGGGAGTTGAATGTTCAAGTGCAGCGGATAGGATCGCGGTATGGCAGACCGACCCGACGACGCCGACGTCGCCTGGCTGACGTCACCGCAACTGAAGGACTGGGCGTCCTTGATGGCGATGCTCACGACGCTCCCGCCCGCCCTCGATGCGCAGCTCAAGCGCGACGCCGGGCTCAACCTGTTCGAGTACCACGTCCTGGTCCAGCTCGCGGAGTCCCCGTCGGGCATGGTCGCGATGAGCGACCTGGCGCTCCTCTCGCAGGGGTCGGTCTCGCGCCTGTCGCACGCGGTCGGCCGCCTGGAGCGCGCGGGCCTGGTGCGCCGGGGCGCCTGTCACGAGGCGGGTCGCCGTACGGGGGCGGTGCTCACCGACGCTGGGCGCGAGAAGCTTGAGATGGCCGCTCCCGGCCATGTCCGCGAGGTGCGGCGGCTGGTCGTGGACGCCCTGCATCCCGCCCAGCTCGAGGCACTCGGCGACGCTGCACGAGCGGTCGTCGCCGCCACGGCTCCCGACGTCGCCGAGGTGATCCGACGCGACCTGCCGGGCTGATCCACGAGCTCGGCGTAGCGCTGCCGCTACGACCGAAGGACCCGGTCCATCGACTTGCCCTTCGCGAGCTCGTCGACGAGCTTGTCGAGATAGCGGATCTTCTGCATCAACGGGTCCTCGACGTTCTCGACGCGTACGCCGCACACGACCCCGGTGATCGATGACGCGAGCGGGTTGAGGTGCGCCTCGGCGAAGAGGTCCTCGAAGGTCGTGCCCTCGTCCAGGTGGCGGCTCAGCGCGGACTCGTCGAAGCCGGTGAGCCACTCGATCACCTCGTCGAGCTCAGCCTTCGTACGCCCCTTCTTCTCCACCTTCGTCACGTAGTGGGGATAGACCGAGGCGAAGCTGGTGGCGAAGATCCTGCTCATGGCCCCGAGCGTAGCGGCGGGTAGCCGGCCGATCGGAGGGACGCCCGGACGTCATGATTGTCGCGACCCGATCGCAGTGGGTACCTGAGAGCACATGGAGCCAGCAGCCGCCGTACGGGGTGCCGTGCTGTGGGGCGCAGCGGCAGGGCTGGGTGCGGCAGTCGGGGCGAGCGCGCTCTATCGCAGCTACGGGCACGGACAGATGGCGGTCGCGGGTCCGCTGTCGGCCGTCGGTGCGGCTGCGTCGCCCGGTCACCACGACGCCACCCACCCGCACCGGACCAGTCTCGCCGTCCGGTGCGGGTGTCGCAGGCCTCACCGCACGGTGATCGCGCCAGTCAGCTCGATGTCACGCGCCGAGCTGCCCACGAGCAGCGGCACACGCCCCCGCGGGGTCACCCACGAGCTGCTCGCGTCGTCCCAGTACGACAGGCTGCGCCGCGACACCGGGATCCGCACCCAGGTCGCGCGTCCCGGACGGAGCGTCACCTTCGCGAAGCCCACGAGCTTGCGTGCCGGGGCGTCGAGACCCGGCAGCCGACCGGCGTACACCTGCACGACCTCGGCGCCTGTCCGCCGTCCGGTGTTCCGGACCCTGACCCGCACGGTCGTCGAGTCCCGTCGGCCCTCCGCGCGCAGCGTCCCCGTGCGCAGCCCACGGTACGAGAACCGGGTGTAGGACAGGCCGAATCCGAAGGGGTAGAGCATCCGGGTCCGCGATGCGATGTATCCGCGGTAGCCGATGTTGACGCCCTCCGTGAACTCGACCCGGGTGTCGCCGATCCGGTCCCACGGGTTGACGATGCCGGGCGGCAGCTGCTCCTCGCTGACCGGGTAGGTCATCGGCAGCTTGCCGGACGGGTTCACCGTCCCCGACAGGACGCGTGTGAGGCTCGCGCCCTCCTCCTGTCCGCCGGGGTACGACTGGACGACCGCCTCGACCTGTCGCCGCCACGGCATCGTCACCGGGCCGCCCGTGGAGAGCACCACGACCGTCCGAGGATTCACGGCCGCGACGGCCGAGATCAGGCGGTCCGCGCTCTGCGGCAGCTTCAGCGAGACGCGATCGCGCTCCTCGGACTCGTACGTGCGCGCATAGACGACGGCCACGTCGGAGCGCCGCGCCTGGCGCACCGCCTCGGCGATGGCCGGCGACTGCGCACGACGCGGCGGGCTCCACTGGAAGACCAGGGTCCCCGGCTGGAGCGCGACCAGCGGCTGGGTCGCTGCGTACTCGATCCGCAGGTCGTACGACTCGCCCCGCTGCAGCGCCACGGTCGCCTCGACCTCTCGGCGACCGGGTGCGCCGGTCATGTCGACGATCGGCTCGCCGTCGAGGTACGCGGTGGCGTCGCCCCAACCGGTCAGCCCCAGACGGTAGTCGCCTGTCGCGGGTGCGGTCAGCGTCCCGGTGTAGGTGACCGACTGCCCTGCCGCGACTCCGGTCCCACTGACGTCGGGCACCGGTGGGACCTGGGAGGAGTAGAGGGTGGCGAACGCCGGCACCCCCGCGGTGAAGCCGGTGTCGTAGAGCACCTGCGCCTCTCGGCGCGTCACCGGGTCGCCCGAGAACGTCGTGTTGCCGAAGTGCCGTGCCGTCAGCCCGTTCCCCGACCCGATCTCCGGCGAGAGGACGCTGGACGGCACCGCGGTCATGTCCGCGGTCTCGATCATCGAGGCACCGTTGACGGTGTCGTTCCCGGCTGCGTAACGCACCCGCACGCCCGTCCGTCGGCCCAGGTCACGCATCGCGTCCAGCAGGCTGACCTCGTACGTCGGCTGGACCGCGAAGGAACCACCGAGCCGGCCGCTGATGTTCGCGTCGGCTCCGATGACGGCCGCCGACCTGATCCGGCGCCGCAACGGCAGGACGCCGTCGTTCTTCAGCAAGGTGACCGCCTGGTCCTCGACGCGCCGCGCGAGGCGACCGTGCTCCTCGACCGGGATCGACGTCATCGTGTAGTCGCCCTCGAACACACCGATCGCGAACATCGTCCGCAGGATGCGGAGCACCGAACGGTCGACGAGCGACTCGGGCACCCGGCCGTCGCGGACGGCCGCGAGCAGCGCGTCCCCGTAGAACGCCGCCGTCCCGGTCTCCATGTCGGTGCCGGCCTCGATCGACGGCTCCGTCGAGTGGATCGCCCCGAAATCGGTGATCACGAACCCCTCGAAGCCCAGCTCCTCACGCAGGATGGTGTCCAGCAGGAGGTCGTTCTCGCAGGCGAACACCGAGTTGACCTCGTTGAACGAGCACATCACCGACCCGAGGTCGGCCTTCTCGATCGCGTCCGCGTACGGCGCGACGTAGACCTCGCGCAGCGCCCGAGGATCGATGATGCTGTCCTGTGCGTTGCCGCGGTCGACCTCTTGGGTGTAGCCCGCGTAGTGCTTGAGGTTCGCGATGACGCTCTCGTCCTGGACGGCGTCGACGTACGGTGTGGTGAGCTCAGACGTGAGGAACGGGTCCTCGCTCATCCCCTCCGCGATGCGTCCCCAGAACGGCTGGCGGCCCATGTCCGACCCCGGGCCGAGGAGCATGGCGTGCCCCGTGGCCTTGGCCTCCTCGGCGACGGCGCGTCCGTAGCGTCGTGCCAGCCGGGGGTTCCACGTCGCTGCGAGCGCCGCGCCTGCGGGGAACGCGGTGGCGGTCTCGCCCGTGCCGGGGAGGGTCCACCCTCGTGCGGCGATTCCGCCGCCGGCGTCCGCCATGCGCAGCTCGGGGATGCCGAGGCGCTCGATCGGCGCGTTGTAGAACGCCGACGGCGCCTCTCCCTGGTCGCCGGTCATCAGCTCGACCTTCTCCTCGAGCGTCATCTGCTCGAGCAGCGCAGCCGCGCGGACATCCGGGGACAGGCGAGCGTTCGTCCAGGGCTGGTCCGCTGGTCCAGTCGTGGTCTGCGCGGAGCTCGACGGCGACAGCAGAGCTGCGGCGAGGAGCGACACGATCCCGGCGACGAGGACGGCGAAGCTGCGTCCTCTCTGCCGGCGGCGGTGGTTCTGGGTAAAAGCGACGATCTCGGACATTTTGCACCGGCTTTCGAGAGGAACAGAGTGGCCGGTACCCGGTGTGACGTGCGTCACACCAGTGGAGCCAAAAGATTCTTCCTCTGGGTCGACACGTCCTCACGATCAGCGGCCGTCGTGCTCTGATCGCCGTCGTAGTCAGCCCGCAGGACCGACGTCACCGAGTGGCCCGGGTCCCCGTCGTCCTGCTCGAGACTCACGTCGACGACCTGGTACCGACCGACCAAGTCGTTCGGGATCTCGAAGCTGGCTTCGCCGTCGGGATTGATCACGCCGAGGGCGAGCATCTTCTCCGTCGACGGCTCGAACAGCCATGCGTAGTAGTAGTCGCCTGCACTGGGCCGCGGGAGATCGCGGGTCGTGATGGTCATCCGTACGGCGCCCTCCCGCTCGGTCATCACGACCTCGCCGCTCCCCGTGCCCTCGACCGGCTCCAGCGCCGCGGTCTGCCGGACCACCTGCGTCGACTGATCACCGTCGAGGAGGAACGGGACCATGACTGCGCCGAGGACGAGAACGAGGGCAGCGGCGACCACCGTGCCGACGTGACGCCGCCACCACGGCGCAGGAATCGGCGCGAGGGGTGGTGCAGTCGGCACGACGACCGACGTCGGAGCGCGGAGCGTCCGCGCCGTCGAGGTCAGCAACGCGTGCCCGGTCGCGATCGCGGCGAGCTCGTCGCGGCACTCGGCGCAGGTCTCGAGGTGCGCGTCGGCCTCGACGACGTCGACGTTCCTCAGCTCGCCCCGCAGGAGCCCGACGAGGTCGGGATGCTCAGTGTTCATCGCCGCTCCTCCTCCGTCGCTCGCATGATCTCGCCCAGTCTTCGTGTCCCCCGTGATGCCCGTGCCTTGACCGTCCCCAGCGGCACGTCGAGCCGCGCGGCGATCTCCTTCTGAGTGAGCTCCTGGAAGTACGCCATCTCCAGGACCGTTCGCTCGTGCTCCGGGAGCCTTGCGACGGCCCAGCGGACGTCGGCCGCGTCCGCGAACCGGCTGGCTGTCTCCCTCCCGTCGTCCCCCGCGAGGTCCCGGATCGACTCCACGTCGACGACCGTGTGCCTTCGGGCCCGCAGCGTGTCGACGGCACGATGGTGCGCGATCGTGAACAGCCAGGCGGTGAACCGCTGGTTGGGGTCGTACCGCGAAGCCCCGCGCCACGCGTCCAGGAACGTCCGTTGCACCACATCCTCGGCCTCGTCACGACCGACGTACCGGCTGACGTAGGCGAGCACGACCGGCGCGTACCGCTCGTACGCCTCCTGGAGCGCGGCTTCGTCCTGTCGCGCGAGGCGCGCGCCGATGGCGGCCTGTTCGGCAGCATCGGGAAGGTCCATGCCTCTACTTCGCCCGGCAAGGCCCTTTCGGATGCCATATCGGCCCGTTGTTCTCGAATGTCAGCCGGTGACCCGTCGTGCGGCGACGACGAGGTTGTCCTGGTAGCCGCCCGCGCTCGGCACGTACACCCCCCAGCAGGTCACCAGATGGAGCCGAGGAGGTCCGCGGCGGGAGAACACCACATCCGTGTCCAGACCCTTCTTGGCGATCCGGGTGATGGACGTGACGGCGTAGCGCACGGCCACGCCCCCGGCGCTCACCTCGATGCGGTCGCCGCGCCGCAGCCGCCCGAGCTCGGCCAGCGGGCCGACCCCGTCGGTCGCGGTGTCGAGGTGACCGGCAAGGACGGTCGCGCCCTGCGGGCTGTCCGGTGCCGCGCCGTACTCGTACCAGCCCAGGAGGTCCGGCGTCTTCGGGAGCTCCATGGCACCGCCGTCCGCGACGCCGGTCGGGACCACCTTCATGCGGAGATCGAGCCGTGGGATCGAGAGACGTCGCGGCCGGGCCGGCCGCCGTACCGGTGGCTCAGCGAGGGTCGCCGCGGGCGACGGACGTGCGCCCGCGACCGACTGGACGTCCGCCGGAAGTCCGTCCACCCGAGGTCCGACGCCTTCGATCGCGCGCTCACCGTCCAAGACCACCAGTGCGCCCGCGGCCAGGGCACCCCCGAGGAGGGCGGCCGTCGCGACGACGGCCGCCCTCGGAAGGTGGAACCGACCTGTGGTCACTGCACCCGTCGGGACGTCGACGGCCGGGTCAGCAGCAGCGCAACGGCACCCGCGAGCACCACACCGCCGATGATCCAGGTGACGTTCCCGGCACCGAGACCGTTCGAGGCCTGGCCGCCCGAGCCGCCCGGAACGCTGCCCGGCGAGGAGTGCATGCCGTCGATCGTCTGGACGGCGAGCTTGAGGTTGCCGTCCTGCGCGCTCCCCCACGCGTACACGATGGTGCTCGTGCCCTCAGCGACGTCGACGTCGGCCGGGCCGATCGCCACGTCGTCCGTCCCGGCCAGCACGACGTCGGCAGACACCGTTCCGGCGGGCAGGTCGGCGCTGTCCTCGTTCGGGTTCGTCAGGTCGGTGAAGGCAGGCTCACCGTTCGCTCGTACGTCGACGGCTGGCGCGGCCGCGACGTGCCGCACCGTCAGGCGTCCTTCACCGGCGGTGATCTTCGACGTGTCGTTGACGAAGGGCGTGAGCGTCGGGGTCCCTTCGGCGTCGAGGTGCGCCGCCACGGTGATGTTGGCACCGCCCGGGACAGCGACGCCGTTGGCCTCCATGATCGCGTCACCATCCGCGCCGTCGCCGGCAGCGACCACCTTCAGGTCGTAGTCACCAGCCGGGAGCGCCACGGGATCGGTGAGTGTCCCCGGCTTGAAGTCGGTCAGCAGTGCGTCGCCGTTCGCATACACGTCCACGACCGCACCCGGCACCCCGTGCAGCACGGACACGTGAGCGTCGTCGGCCGCGGTCGCGGGCGACACGGACAGCCCGGCCGCAGCGACCACCCCTCCGAACACCATCAAGAGCTTTCTCATCGTCAGCAACCCCTTCGGTCGAACGCGGGTCCGACTGGCGCGGACCTCAAGGGTTCTTCGTACGAGTGGCGCTCGCGGTTGCCGTGCGGGATGGGCTGCTTACGCGGTGGTGGCGCGGGTCGCCTCCGGATCGCCCACCTTGCCGCGTACGAGGAAGATCGCGAGGAATCCGAAGGCGATGAGAACGACAGTCACCAGGGCGGCGGCGACGGTCGCCCCGCCGCCCTGGCTCACAACGGCCTCGTCGAGACCACCCGTGGTCAGGATGGTGGTCGGGTCAGTGAGGCCGTGCAGGACGATGGCGGCCCAGATGGTGCCCGTCACCCGCATCGTGAGGTACATGCACATTCCGAAGGCGAACGTGTAGACGACGGTGGCGAGCACCGTCCGGAGCGACATCCCCGCGATGAGGTTGACGGTGTGCATGAGCGCGAACATCAGTGACGAGACGACCGCGACGTAGCGCTCGGAGTGCCCGGCGTCTCGCAGGATCTTCACCGTCAGACCACGGGTCGCCAGCTCTTCGGCGAGTCCGACGCACAGACCCAGGAACGCCAGGGCGACGATCTCCTGCCCGTTCCACGCATCCCAGTCGGTGCCGGCCACGTGCGCCACGATGGCCGCCAGCACCAGAAGGGGGGCGATCCACATCCAGCGACGACCTCCGATCGGCTGCGGACCGAAGATCGCGCGCAACCAGCCCACCTTGATCGCGAACAGGAGAAGCGCGACCGCTCCGATCGCGATCGGCAGAACCAGTGCGAAAAAGATGCTCGCCGCACTCCCCACCACGTTGTCGCCGTCGATCTCGCTGTCGAAGACCATGCCGATCAGGCGGCCGACGGCCAGGTAGAACACCAGGTAGACCACCACGAGAAGGAGGGCCTTCCAGGTGGCTGCACGGTCCCAGAAGCCGGTCTTCTCGGCGGAGGTTCGAGTCATGGTCGAACCGTATCCGGCATCAGTCGCCTCCGCGGGAGATGCTTGACCAGGTCCGCGCGGGGCAAGTCACCTTCGGCTCGCACACCCAGAGACCGAACGGGACGAAGACCTGGTGGCTGCGGTGCCCCGATCGGTACGAGACCTCGAATCCCGTCGTGCCGGTGGTGCCGGCTCGTGTCTTGTCGATCTGCATCACCAGCTCGGGCGGCGAGCTGTCACGACCGTCGCAGGTGGACGACAACGTCGCGGTGAGGCGACGTCCGCGAAGGTTCTCGGACAGGGACGCCTCCTCGTCCCCGATCGTCGACTCACTGCCACCGTCAGCGGTGGAGATGTAGTCCACGAACCCGAACTCGGTGACCGTGAGGCCCCCGTCGCGATCTGCCGGCACGACGTCCGTCACCTCCACAGTGCCGTCCGCGGTGTCGACGCAGAGCGGACCGATCGAGAACGACATCGTCGCTGGACCCGCGACGTGAGTGCTCCGCGCGACTGACCCGGCGTCTTCGAAATCGTTGATCCGCGCGCCAGCGGTCAGGTAGGCCCACGCCCCGATCGAGCCTGCGACGACGATGAGCGCCGTGCCGAGACCAACGGCGGCACGGCGCCTCGTGACCCACGGCGCCACGTCTGTCGTCACGGGGTCGGTCACAGCGCACTCCCCCGCCGAGGTTCGCGGAATGTGACGTCGAAGTCGACGTGGAGCGTGTGCTCGCGTCCAGCGCTGCGGTACGTGATGTCGAGACCGCGCGCGCGAGCCTTGCCGGCCTGGGGCTTGCGCAGTTCGACCAGGAAGGTGTCGAATCCCTCGTTGTCACCACACCGGTACGAGAGCGTCCGGCTCACGGGACGCCCACGGACCGCCTCGCGAAGCGGCTTCTTCGCGCTGCCGAGGTCGACCGTTCCACCACCGGCCTGCGGCATCGGCTCGACCAGCCCGAAGTCGGTCACCGTGATCCCATGGAGCGAGTCCGCCACCGCGACGTCGAGGAGCTCCACCGTCCCGTCGTCGTCCAGACACAGCTCCCCGGCGTAGATCGTCACCGTCCCCGGTCCGCGTACCTGGGTCGAGCCGTTCATCCCGGCGGCGTACTCCTCGTCAATCCGGGGCCCCGCGGTTGCCCACGCGTACGAGCCGACGCCCACCGCCACGACCGCAATCAAGGCTGCGGCGATGGACAGCATGACGACCTGGCGCGGCTTCAGCGCGGTGTGAGTCATCGGCACGTCCTTCCTTGTCCGGCGAGAGGATCGTAGGGGCCAGACGGGCGCGGACGATGCGGAACGCCCCAATACGTCCTGTCCAGCGAGAGGTCAGTCGGTGGCCCAGGAGGTGCGGCCGTCGCCTGCGATCGGCAGCTCGGGCCCGAGCACGACCTCGGGCCGCACGATCGCCTCGCCGAGTCCACGGACCCGGGCGATCACCTCTCGTGCGCCCGCCCGCCGACCGTTGATGTCTCCCACGCCGAGCCCGTGCACGTCGATGCCGGCCGCGCGCGCCAGGTCCACCGATCGTGCGAGATGAAAGTTCTGGGTGACCACCACGGCGCTCGTCACGCGAAACACCTCGCGCGCGCGGCGCATGGTGTGCCACGTGCTGAATCCCGCGTAGTCGGTGAAGACGTCCCCGGGCGGGACCCCAGCCGCGAGCACGGCGTCGCGCATCGTGTCGGGCTCGTTGTACTCGTGGGTCCCGTTGTCGCCGGAGAGCAACAGCTTGTCGACCTTCCCGGCCTCGTAGAGCGCGACCGCGGCGTCCACGCGCTGCCGTACGACTGCGCCGAGGCTGCCGTCGGCGCGCACCAGCGAACCCGGCACGATGGCGACCTGCGCGTGCGGGAGGTCGGCCGGGTCGTGGACGATCCACCGCTCGGCGCGGTTGAGCACGACGGCGTTCGCGGACGCGACCATCGACGCTCCGGCGAGCATGAGCGTCCCGCCGACGACGGTCGCTCGACGACGAAGGCTGCTCATGCCGGTCAGCGTAGGCGAGCGGCGCAACCTCACCGATCCGTCGCGCCGTCGGGGTGCGCGCGAAGCTCGTACGAGCCGCGCTCCATGGCTTCGAGGATGGGCGCCGGGTCGCGGCTCGTCCTGCGGTGACCCGAAGGCCGAGCATCGTCGACGCGCCGGGCGAGCGTTTCGACGTCGGAGGCGCGTGCGGCAGCGAAACACACTCCACAGAGGAAGAAGCCGCTCGCCGCTTGGAGATCACCGGTCGCGACGAGAGCCATCACGTCGGCTTCGTTGCAGAATCTACAGCGAGCGCGTCTCCACATGCTGTCGTACGGGCCGAGCTGCCAGCGCTCGCGGGACCGCCCGTTCCAGTACAGCGACGACCGCGCTCCCGCCAGGTCGTCCTCGATGCGCTCGCGCGATGCGCCGGTGGCCCGCCGTAGCTGAAGGTCAGCCACTGCTTGCGCGCCCACCGGATCGATGTCGAGCATCTCCCCCAGGCGCGTCAGCAGGTCGCCTTCGGTCTCGGCCTCGGCGGCGAACGCGGCAACCTCGTCCCAGCGGTCGAGCGCCCGCACGACCGCGGTCAGCAGGTGGGCTCGCGCTCGCGCGTCGCGTTCGGCCCGGGCGTCGAGCAGCGTGGCGTCGCCGCCGCCGCGCACGGGTCCCGGTCCATCCCACTCGAACAACCCGTCATCCAGAGACGCTCCGGTCGTCAGCTCCAACCACTCGGCCACCTCGACCTCACCACCGTCGCCCGAGCGATGGAGAACGAGGCCGGTCTCGTCGTCGACGACGAGCCGCCGGTGTCGCTGATGCCGCCACCGCACGTCCCAGGCTCGGCGACCGAGGTACTCGGTCGAGAGGATCGGCTCGACCGGGCGCTCATCCTCGTCGTCGTCCCACTCGAAGGTCTGCTCGCGCGTGATCGGAGCATCCTCACCGAACGCGCTCGACGAGTACGGGTCGCACACCGGCGGCTCGTCCGGGTCGTCCCAGATCCACTGCTCGTCCTCGCCGTCGATCGCCCACACCACACCCTCGAGCGACTCACGGCGGACGCGGCTCCCGCTCACGTACACCCGGTGCACAGTCTCCACCGGCTCTCCAGGACCGCGACCGTCGTCATCGTCGTCCCAGTCGACCGACACGACGCGTACGACGCCCGTCAGCGTGGGCAGCGGCCCTCGCCCCACCACCATCAGACCCACGATCTCCGACCACGACGCCACAGGCTCCGTCAACGCACGCTCCTCGCGTCTGTGCTCGCCAGGCGGGCGCGCAGACGATTCATACCACCGGCCGCACGCTGACGTCAGCCGGCAGAGAGGTGTGCAGCCCGAACGCCGCGAAGTCCGCCTCCAGGAATGCGACCACCTCGACGACCATCCCGTTCTCGACCCGCAGGACGTCCAGCCCTCCCGGACGGAAGTCCCCGTGCCCGGGGTCGTAGAGGTAGGTCGCGAAGGCCAGCTGCCCGTTCGCCGTCGTCCGCCGGAACCGCCAGGTCTCCCGCATCGGGCCCGCGCGGAGGAACTCCGTCACGTCCGGCAGGCCGGCGTACCAGCGCGGCAGCGGCGGCATCGAGTAGCGGACGTCGTTGGCGAGCATCGCGACGATCCCCGAGACGTCGCCCGCCTCCCACGCCGCCGCGTACCTTTCGGCCACCACGTCCAGCGACGTGTCGTCGTCCGTCGACGAGGGACGCAGGCCGCTGGACACCGCTGCCCGGGCCCGCTGGAGGAGGCTGTTCACGGCGGCGACGGTGAGGTCGAGGATCGTGGCGACCTCGGCGGCACGGAACTCGAGGACCTCGCGCAGCAGGAGGACCGCCCGCTGAGCCGGCGGGAGGTGCTGCAACGCGGCGACGAACGCGAGGCGTACGCTCTCCCGCCCGAGGGCACGCACCTCCGGTGTCTCCCCGGTCCAGCTGCCGGGCAGCGGCTCGAGCCACGCGACGTCGGTCTCGCCTCCCGAGAGGGCCACCGGAAGCTCGCGGCGCCGGCGACGGTCGATCAGCGTGAGGCACCGGTTGGTGGCGATCCGGTAGAGCCACGCCCGCAGGTGCCTGCCGTCGAACCCGCCGAGGCCTTGCCACGCACGGACGAGTGTCTCCTGCTCCGCGTCCGCGGCGTCGGCAGTCGAGCCGAGCATCCGGTAGCAGTGGAGCCGGATCTCGCGACGGTACGGGGCGACGAGGCGCGCGAACGCGTCGGCGTCGCCCTCGCGGGCGCTCGCCAGCTCGTCGGACTCTGCGCGCTCCGCGCGATGAGTCCTGCCGTCCGCCGGGGTTCCTCCCACGACGACACACTCTCAGACCTGGAGGACCATGATGGATCCCGAGACCGAAGTCCGCGAGCTGGTGATGCGCTGGATCGACGCCGTGAACGACGGAACCGACCTCGACGCCGTGGTCGCCGACCACACCGACGACATCGTGATGTTCGACGTCCCACCTCCGTACGCAGGCAACCGGGGCGCTCAGGCGTACCGGGACTCGTGGCCGGAGTTCCTGGCCTGGCAGCGCGCCGAGGGCGAGTTCGTGGTCGAGTCCCTCGAGGTGACTGCCGGAGACGACATCGCGTACGCGTTCGGGCTGCTGCGCTGCGGCCCGAAGTCGGGCACCTCCGACGAGCACCCCGACCAGCGACTCCGACTGACGATCGGGCTGCGCCGTGTCGACGGGGCCTGGCGCATCGCGCACGAGCACCACTCGTTCACCGACGACCGAGCGCGGCGCGCCGCAGACAGCGAAGGGCCTGGGTGAGAAGATCCGGAAGAAAGTTCTCCGCGCTGTCGATCCGCGCATCGCCCGTTCGACCTGTGGGTGAAGCGAGGTCGAACGGCGACCTCGACCGAACGAGGAGCAACGCGATGTCCAAGTACATGCTGATCATGCGGACCACCGACGAGGGCCTGGCGAAGTTCGAGAACGTCGACTTCGACGAGATGCTCGAGATCATGGGCCGGTTCAACGAGGAGCTCATGCGTGCAGGTGTCCTGCTCGCGGCCGAGGGCCTCGACGACCCTGCCGACTCGGTCGTCGTCGACTTCAGCAGCGAGACCCCGGTGGTGAGCGACGGGCCGTACGGAGAGACGAAGGAGCTGTTCGGCGGCTACTACATCCTCGACGTCGCCTCGAAGCAGGAAGCCGTCGAGTGGGCCAAGCGCCTGCCGTACGCGCAGGGCACGAAGGTCGAGATCCGCCGGGTCCCGACGATCGACGAGTTCCCGCAGGACAACGAGTGGATCCAGAAGGAGCGGGTCTGGCGCGAGCGCACCGGGCAGCTCTGATCCTCCCGATGGACGGGTACGAGGCGAGGCGCGCCGTCGAGGCGGTGTGGCGGATGGAGTCCGCCCGCATCGTCGGCGCCCTCGCCCGCTACACCGGCGACCTTCCACTGGCTGAGGACGTCGCGCAGGAAGCGCTGGCGGAAGCGTTGGTCGGATGGTCGACCAGCGGGGTGCCGGACAATCCGGCCGGCTGGTTGCTCTCGGTCGGTCGTCGCCGGGCGATCGACGCCTTCCGACGCCGCTCCGGGCGTGACGAGCGCTACGCGACCCTTGCCCGTGACCTCGACGAGAGCAGCCCTGGCGTCGACGTGCTGTTCGACCCGGACGCGATCGACGACGACGTCCTCGCGCTGGTGTTCACCGCCTGCCACCCCCTGCTCCCCAAGGAGTCCCGCGTCGCCTTGACGCTCCGTGTCGTGGGCGGTCTGACGACCGACGAGATCGCGAGGGCGTTGCTCGTCCCGGTGCCGACGGTCCAGGCCCGCATCACCCGCGCGAAGAAGACCCTGGCCGCCGCCCACGTCCCCTTCGCCGTCCCGGAGCCGCACGAGCGGGCCGAGCGGCTCGGCTCCGTGCTCAACGTGATCTACCTGATCTTCACGGAGGGGTCGTCGGCGACCGGCGGCGACGCGTGGATCCGGACGGATCTCGCCCTGGAGGCGGTGCGGCTGGCACGCGTGCTGGCGGGTCTGGCACCCGAGCCGGAGGCAATGGGGCTGCTCGCCCTGCTCGAGCTGACCTCGGCGCGGTTCCCTGCCCGGCTCGACGCGTCGGGCCAGGCCGTCCTGCTGGAGGACCAGGACCGCAGACGCTGGGACCGGTCGGCGATCCGACGCGGACAGGCTGCCCTGGAGCAGGCGGCATCGGCGGGGCGAGGACTCGGCCCGTACGGCCTGCAGGCCGCGATCGCCGCGTGCCACGCGGTTGCTCCGACGGTGGCCGAGACCGACTGGGACCGGATCGTCGTGCTGTACGAGGCGCTGGGTCAGGTCGCTCCCTCACCGGTGGTCGACCTCAACAAGGCGGTGGCGGTCGCAATGGCATCCGGCCCCGCCAGCGGCCTGGTGATCGTGGACGGGATCGCCGCTGGCGGCGGTCTCGAGCGATCGCACCTGCTCCCCGCCGTGCGCGCGGAGTTGCTCACCCGTCTGGGGCGTCGCGGTGAGGCCCGCGACGAGTACGCGCGGGCGATCGAGCTGTGCGGCGGCGCAGCCGAGCGGGCAGTGCTGCGCCGCAAGCTCGACGACCTCGGCTGAGCTGCGTCCTTCGGCGGCAGGCTAGTCGTGGTCGGCCGTGCGGGCGTGCACCGCATTGGTGCTCTCGACGACCTCCTGCGCGACCGTCCGTAAGTTGAGGTGAGCGCCTCGTTCAGCGTCTCCTCCTGCCGCCAGCGACCGAGCGCGAGTGCCGCGTGCGCCGCACCGCTCCCGGATCCACGGTGTCGGAGACGTCGAGTACAGGTTCAGACCGCCGAGCGTCTCGGCCTCGATGTAGAGACGGACGGCGAGCTGCGCGCGAAGCTCGCGACGAACAGCCAGCGGCATGGAGTTGGGCCACCGCGGGTCGTCGGGGCTGTCTCCGCCAGGGCTTCGGCGATGTCGAATGGTTCTCGTTCCACGGTGGGCTCCTCCGAGCTTTCCTGCCCGTCCGAGCGAGAGCAGTCAGGCCTCCGCGGTTCCCTTCGGTGCGCCCTTCATGCCCGGTGGCAGGGCACGGACGCCTCCGGCAGCACTGGCCCGCGAGCGCGGTTAGGGTCGAGGCGTGCGCCCTGATCCGTCGACCCGGTCGGTCGCGGCGGCGACGGTCGTCGCGGACGCCGTGCGGGTGGCTGCGGCAGTGAGCGTCGTGGTCGGGCTGGTCGTGTTCGGGCCGCTGGCGGGTGCCTTGTTCTTCCTCGTGCTGGGAGGAACGATGATCCCCCGCGCGCTGCGCGCCCCTGCCTCGCTCGACATCGCCTACTGCGTGTCGATCCTCGTCGCCGGATGGGCCGCACAGCTCGACTGGTACGTCGCCGTCAGCTGGCTCGATGTGGTCGTGCACGCCGCCGTGACCGGACTGGTCGCGACAGTCGTCCATCTCGCCCTCGTACGGCTCGACGCCGTCGCACCGGTGGACGATGCGCGCCTGCGTCACCCCCGGTGGGGCAGTGCGGTGGTGACGACCGCGCTCGGGGTCGCCCTCGCGACGGTGTGGGAGTTCGGCGAGTGGTTCGGTCATGTCCGGATCGACGACCGCATCCAGGTCGGGTACGCCGACACGATCGCTGATCTCGCCGCCGGCACCGTCGGCGCCGTGCTCGCGGGCATCCTGCTGGCCCGTGGCGTGCTGCTCACCGGCGCGCGGCCATGAGGAGCAACCCGTGAGGAGCATGAGCAGGCGTAGCGCCGTGCAGGGGGTGGCACCGTCGGTGTCGGTCGTCATCCCCGTCCGTGACGACGCTGCCGCGCTCGACCGCTGCCTGCGGCTCCTCGCCCTCCAGACGATGACGCCGAGCGAGGTGGTCGTCGTCGACAACGCCTCGAGCGACGACAGCGCGGCGGTGGCCGCGGCACACGGCGCGCACGTCGTGACCGAGCACCGCGTCGGCATCCCTTCCGCCGCCGCCGCCGGGTACGACCGGGCCACCGGCGAGATAGTCGTGCGCTGCGACGCCGACACCCGACCGGGACCGCGGTGGCTGTCACAGCTGGTCGGACCGCTGGTGCGAGACCCGCGGCTGGACGCCGTCAGCGGCCTGGGGTCCTTCTACGACCTGCCACACGGTTTGCGGACGGCCGCTGCGGTGGCGTACCTCGGCGCCTACTACGGCCTCACCCACCTCGCGCTCGGTCACACGGCGCTGTGGGGCTCCAACATGGCGTTCCGCCGCCAGACGTGGCTCGACATCCGTGCCGACGTCCATCGCCACGCCGACGTGCACGACGACATGGACCTGGCGTTCGTGGTGGGGCCGACGCGCCGCATCCGGCTGGTACGGGTGGCGGTCGGAGTCTCCGCGCGTTCCCTCTCCGGGCGGGCCCAGCGTCGGAGGAGGATGCAGCGGGCACGAACGACCCTCCGGCTGAACTGGACGGTGCTCCCGCCGTGGCTGCGGTGGCGGGACCGCTACCACCCGAGGGCGGCCCAGATCAGGAGCTGGGTGACGAGGAACCCCGTCAGGTAGTTCAGCCACAGGAAGCGCCGCCAGCCGGCGTGAGCGCGCTCGCAGTCGGCGTCGGTCAGGACGACGTAAGGGGCGACGTTGAGGACGTACGGGACGGCGAGCACCGCCGCCACGACGTAGGGCGGTTCCAGCGTCAGCAGCAGGAGCCCGGCCACGACGTACGCCGCCAGCGCCAGCCGGACGGTGCCTGCGGCGCCGAGCCACGTCGCCACCGAGGCGATGCCCCCGGCGCGGTCGGCCTCAATGTCCTGCACCGCGCCGAACGCGTGGGAGCCGACGCCCCACACGAAGAATGCGGCCAGGACGTCGGCCGCCGACGCGGGCGACGCCCCCGTCATCGCGACGCCGACGCAGGCCGGTGCGACGAAGTGCGTGCTGGAGGTGAGCGAGTCCAGGAGCGGGCGCTCCTTGAACCGCAGCACGGGGACCGAGTACGCCAGGACCGCGAGCACGGCGACAGCGAGGAGGGCGTTGGACACCGGGGTGCCCAGCACGACCAGCGCCACGAGGAAGGGGATGTTGGCCACCGCCGCGATGACGATCGTCGACCGGTGGACGTCACGGTCGAGGACCACACCCTCCACGCCGCCCTTGCGCGGGTTGTGCACGTCCGACTCGTAGTCGAAGACGTCGTTGACGCCGTACATCAGCAGGTTGTACGGCACGAGGAAGTAGAGCACTCCCACGAGGAAGGCGAGGTCGACTCCACCGCCGGCGAGGAGGTACGCCGCACCGAACGGATAGGCCGTGTTGACCCAGCTCAACGGGCGCGACGAGCCGAGGACGGTGACGAGCGTCCCGTGACCGCGCCCTTCGGAGCCGATCGTCGCCGCGCTCACGTCTGCTCCCCGGGGTCGCCGGTCAGCAGAGCGAGACCGGGGAGCCCCAGCGCAGCGACCACCGGCCACGCGAGGTCCTCGATCGGAACGAGACCGACCCTCAGGCCCGAGAGGTTCTCCTCGTCGTACCGAAAGAGGTCGGCGGCGACCATCAGGTTGTCGAACACGAGAGTGAGGGTCACCAGCACCACGCACGTGGCCGCGACCGCCACCCACCATCGCCGGCCAGGACGGCGAAGGATCGCTCCGGCGACGAGCACCCCCACGGCGACGGCGAGGAACGGGAGGGCCAGCACGGCGTACGTCATCGTGCGGCCTTCTGCCGCGCACGATCCGTGCGGGTCTGCACCGAGCCCAGCAGGCGAAGGAGCAGGCGGTGGACGACCATCGTCAGGTAGCAGAGGAAGACGACGAAGAAGAGCTCCTCCATCGGGAGGTCGGGGGCGATCTCGATCCCCGTCATCAGCTCCGACCCTCCGCGCTCGTACATGTCGAGTCGGATGGCGACGAGGTCCCACAGGAGGAAGAGCGCAGCGCCCGCACCGACGAGCGCGACCGCGCGGCCGGGACGGGCGAAGAGGAAGAGCCGCCACCGGTGGTCGACCAGTCCCATGCAGACGGTCGACACCACGATGGTCGCGAGATACAGCCAGCTCATCGGGCCACCGGCTCCGGCAGCGGTGTGGTCGACCGGTCGCCGCGCACCCTCTTCAGCACGAGCTCGGCACTGATGAGGCACATCGGGAGGCCGATCCCCGGGATCGTGCTCGCACCGGCGTAGAGCAGACCGGAGATCTTCCTCGAGGCGTTTCCGGCCCGGAAGAACGCGCTCTGCTTGAGGACGTGAGCGGGGCCGAGGGCACCGCCGGACCAGGCGTTGAGGTCGGCGACGAAGTCGGCGGGACCGATCGTGCGCCGCACCACGATCCGGTCGGCGAGGTCGGGCACGTCGGCCCACGCCGCAATCTGCGCCACGGCGGCGTCGACGACCTTCTCGACGGTCGGGTCCCCCGCCCCGTCGAACCCGCCGTGGCCGATGCCGGGGTCGGCCGGCACGGGGACGAGGACGAAGAGGTTCTCGTGCGCCGCCGGCGCGACCGAGCCGTCGGTCGCCGACGGCCGGCAGACGTACGCCGACGCCGGGTCAGGCACACGGGTCGGATGGTCGAAGATGTCGCCGAAGTTGCGGGACCAGTCTCGGGTGAAGAAGAGCGAGTGGTGCGCGAGCTGGGGCAACGCTCCGCTCACCCCGAGGCAGGCCAGGACCGCGCCGGGCCCAGGGTCGCGAGCGCTCCACCACGCCTCCGGGCGGGTTCGGAGGTCCTCGGGCACCAGGGCGGTCTCGACGTGATGGAGGTCGGCTGCACCGACGACGAGGTCGGCCGGGATGACGTCGGTCCGACCGTCGGGCCCGACGACGCGCACCCCGGCGACGGTGGGCCGGGACCCCGATCGGTCGA
The DNA here is from genome assembly GCF_041320275.1 of Mumia sp. Pv4-285. Taxonomy (NCBI): domain Bacteria; kingdom Bacillati; phylum Actinomycetota; class Actinomycetes; order Propionibacteriales; family Nocardioidaceae; genus Mumia; species Mumia qirimensis. The sequence goes on from NZ_CP162023.1 coordinate 3,431,167, forward strand.
CCTCGATCGCGGTCGCCGTCGTCGACGTACGGATCCGGGTACCCGCACCGGTCGCCACCCGCTCGACCGCCGCGACGAGCGACCCGAAGCCACCGACGGGATAGAAGACGCCGTCGGCGAGATCCATCCAGCTCATGAGGTGGTACATGCTCGGCGCACGGTCCGGCGCGGTCCCGAGGAACACGGCCGGATAGCCGAGGACCTGCCGTAGGCGGTGGTCGCGGAACCGCGCGGCGACGTGCGTGGCGAGAGACCGCGTGAGCAACGAGGTGAGGCGTCGACCGTGGCGCACCACGTCACGCGTGAGCAGCGACCGCTTGGACGCGAACGTGCCGTACAGGAACCGCCGCACCGCCAGCACGTAGACCTCGCGCGCGGACTCGAGGTAGTCGTCGAGCGCGTCACCGGCACCGTGCTCGACCGCCTCGAACGCCGCCAGGTTCGCCGCGCGGTGCGCCCGGATCTCGAGCGGGTCCTCGTACCCCTCGAAGAAGACGCGGTACGCGGGGTCGAGTTGTACGAGATCGAGCTCCGCGTCGAGCGAGGTGCCACAGAGCGCGAAGAAGTGCTCGAACACCTCACGCATGAGCAGCCACGACGGACCGGTGTCGAAGCGGAATCCGTCGTGCTCCCAGACCCCTGCTCGTCCGCCCACCGCGCCCTGACGCTCGACCAGGTCGACCCGCCACCCCTCGCGGGCGAGGAGCGCCGCGCTGGCCAGTCCGGAGATGCCCCCTCCGATCACCACCGCGTGCCCCGTCACCGAGCGCCCCGCAGCAGCGTCTTGGCGACGACTCCCGCCTTGACGGGTCCCGGCACCCGCACCCGCTCGTGCCGGATCCGCTCCACCGGAGCGGTGCGCAGCTCGCGCGCGAGGGCAGCGAACAGGGCGTGCGCCAGCGCGACCGCGCGTCGCGAGCTCGCCGGCAGAGCATCGATCGCACGCGCGGCCACGCGGAGTTCGTCGTCGATGTCGTCGAGGAGGTGGTCACGCTGCGCGGCCGAGAGGTTCGCCGGTTCGACGCCCGGGAAGTAGCACCGGCCGAGCCGGTCGTGGTCGGCAGCCAGGTCGCGCAGGAAGTTGAGCTTCTGGAAGGCGGCGCCCAGGCGTCTCGCGCCCGGGGACAGTGCCTCGTACGCGGTCGTCGGGTCGGACAGCTCGCGCACGAACGTCCGCAGGCACATGAGCCCGACGACCTCGGCCGACCCGTACACGTACGCGGCGAAGCTGGTCTCGTCGTGGTCCGAACGGTCGAGGTCGGTCCGCATCGAGGCGAAGAACGGCGACGTCAGCTCGCTCGTGATCCCACACGTCGCCGCCATGCGGGCGAAGGCGTGCACGACCAGGTTGGCGCTGTGGCCCGTCGCGAGCGCAGCGGCCGTCTCGCCCTCGAAGGCGTCGAGGAGGCGCCGCCGCTCTGCCGTCGTGGAGCCGGGTCGTGGTGCGTCCACGATCTCGTCCGCCACGCGCACCAGCGCGTACACGTTGCGGACGTGCGTCCGCACCGGCTCGGCGAGGAGACGGGCCGCCAGCCCGAACGACGTCGAGTAACGGCGAATGACCAGCGCGGCGCTCGCGTCCGCCACCGTGTCGTACCTGCTCGCCGGGGACACCGGCGGCGCGGACCTCAGGGCGAGCAGGCTCATGCCGCCCCCACGGCCGGCCGCGCGGGCAGGGTCACCAGCCACTCCAGCACGTCGACGGTCAGTCCGGCCGAGCGAGCCTGGGCGATTCCGGCTTCGAGATGCTCGGACGCGACCGCCTCGACGTACGCGCGCGACCCGCACCGCTCGAGCACCGCTCGGACAGCGGCCGCACGTTCCTCGGTCAGGGCGGCGTCGCCCCATGCCGCCTCCATGAACGGCCACGATGAGGTCTGGCGCGCGTGGACGATCATCAGCGTGCTCTTGCCCTCGCGGAGGTCGGCGAGGTTGCTCTTGCCCGTCTCGGCCGGGTCGCCGAAGACGCCTGCGAGGTCGTCGTAGAGCTGGAAAGCGATCCCGAGCAGCCGACCCGCCTCGCGCACCGCTGCGACGACGTCCGCTTCGGCTCCCGCGAGGGTCGCCCCGAGCTCCATGGGCAGCACGAACGAGTACGCCGCGGTCTTCCCCTCCGCCAGCGCGAGCGCGGCGTCGGTCGTGGGCCGGTCCACGCCGAGAGAGAGCCGTACGTCGGTGAGCTCGCCGGCGGCGGACGCGGACGAGGCACGCGTCACGAGGTCCAGCACCTGCGTCCGGATCTCGGCAGACTCCGGCAGCGTCGCGATCGCACGGAACGCGGCACTCAGGGCGAGATCACCGGTGAGCACGCCGCCCGCGAGGGCGTACGTCGCCGCGCGCGATGCCGTCACGCCCTTGCGCAGGGCGGCGGAGCGGAATCGACCGGGAACGCTCGCCCGCCCGCGTCGCACGTCGTCGGCGTCGATCACGTCATCGTGGACGACGAATGCGGTGTGGAGCAGCTCGACGGCCGCGGCGGTCTGCGCAACCGTCGCGTCGTCTCGGGAACCGCCCAGCGACGCGTGCACCGCCGCCAGGAGCCTGGGCCGGAACCTCTTCCCGCCCGAGACCGCGTCGTCGAGTGCAGCTCTCAGCGCCGCGGCGTCGGGTCCCTGGGCGACCCCCTCCCACAGCCTCTCGAGATGGAGAGCGACCTGGTCGTCGAACGCAGCGAGATGCTCCTGCACCGCACGGACCGGGGTCATGGTGCCATCGCCCACCAGGCTCCGGCGTCCTCGAGACTGCTCACCTGCTGGATCATCCACGGACTCAAGGCCCACGGAGCAGCATCGATCGCGGCACGTGTCTCCTTGATGCTCAGCCACCGGTGCTCCTCCACCTCTGCAGGGTTCGGAGACAGGTCCCCGTCGCAGACGGCGGTGTAGACGGGGCACACCTCGTTCTCGACGACGCCCGTGGGATCGACGGCGCGGTAGCGGAAGGATGGAAGCAGACACCGTAGACCGCGCAGCGACGTGCCCAGCTCGTGGTCGGCGTAGCGGTGAACCGCCTCCGCGACGGGCTCACCCGGTCGCGGGTGACCGCAGAACGAGTTGGTCCAGACGCCCGGCCACGTGCGCTTGCTCACGGCTCGGCGGGTGATCAGCAGACGACCTGCGGGATCGAAGAGATAGCAGGAGAACGCGAGGTGGAGGGGGGTGTCGTGACCGTGTACCTCTGTCCGCATCGCCACCCCGCGGGGGACGTGCTCGTCATCCAGGAGGACGACGAGATCGGCCGAGCGGTCCATGCAGTCCCCGATCCGTGGCTAGCTCGCTGGTCACGACTTGGATCGACAGACGCACGATCCACCGGAGAAGTAACCGGTCGAGCCGCTTTCAAACGCGCGGCGCGCATGTCCGCAGCCATGCCGGGTATGGGAGCGTGGCTGACTCGGGGCCCTCAGTCGGTGTCCGTGCCCGTGGAGAGCGCCGCGGCGAGCCCGCGCATCCCCGCGAGCAGGCCGCCGTCGACCCGGAGATCGGTGCCGGTGATCCAGCTCGCGCGGTCGGAGAGCAGGAAGGCGACCGCGTGGGCGACGTCGTCCGGCACACCGACACGGCCGAGGGGATAGAAGTCGGTCGCGCGGTCGAGCGCGTGGGGATCCTCCGCAAGCTGGCGCCTGCGCGGGGCGTTGACCACCGTGCCGGGCGACACGGAGTTGACGCGGACGCCGAACGGCCCGTACTGGACGGCGAGGGTCCGGGTGAGGTTGAGGACGCCGGCCTTCGCCGCGCTGTAGACGTCGCTGCCGAAGTAGGCGTGGCCGTTCACGGATGCGATGTTGACGACCGACCCACGCCCTGCCTCGCGCATGGAGGGGAGCAACGCCTGCGAGAGCCGGATCGTGCCGCCGAGGACGACGTCGAGGTCCTGCGACCAGGTCGCCTCGTCGACGGACTCGAACTCCCCGCCGTTGCACACTGCTGCCCCGTTGACGAGGCGGTCGGGTGCTCCGAGACGCTCGACGAGCTCGGCGGAGACCTCGCGCACCGAGTCGGCCGAGCGGAGGTCGAGGTGCACCGCCTCCGTGCCCGGGAGGTCCCGGGCCAACGCCTGCACCGTCTCGAGGTCGTTGTCGGCGAGGACGACATGGTCACCGTCGGCCACGAGCGCGCGGGCGATCGCCTGCCCGATGTCGCTCGCTGCGCCTGTCACGATCGCGTTCCTCATCACGCCAACCTTTCCGTGCTGCGGCACCGAAGGGCAGGCCCGGGCGACGCACCGTCTGTTCAGTGCGCGTGAGCATACTCGTCACGGCGCAGCAGCATCGCGACCAGCATGAAGACCGGCATCAGCACGTGTCCGATCATCATCACGCCCATCTCGTCGAGCGAACCCCACCACAGGAACGGGAAGAGCACCCAGAACCCCGCGTACATGGCGAGCGTCATCTCGACGATCGGCCGCGGACCGTGCCCGCGGAAGACCATCCAGGCAATCATCGGGACGGCCATCGCCGTCGCCATCACGGTCGACTCGGCGTCCGCACGACGAACCCAGTCGGCGTCGACGCCCTCCGTCGCCATCGTCCACAGCGGATAGAGCAGCGCCATGCCGAGGAGCATCGCCGCGATCATCTCGAGGTAGTGGCGGACGAAGACTCCGGCCGGACGCCGCCACCACGAGCGCGGCGCCTCCCCCAGGGTCATCGTCCCGTGTGTTTCCTCCATCATCCGGATCCCCCTAATTCGTACTCAGGTGTACGAGATGACTCTAGCACGAACCTGGACCCACCTGTACGAGTTAGGATGCGAGGACCACCCATCGTCGAGAGGGGAACCACCGTGGTCGACGACGTCCACGAGGTCGCGCCACGAAAGCGGGCCGACGCACGGCGCAACATCACGGCGATCGTCGAGGCCGCCACCCGCTGTCTCGCCGACGACCCGGACGTGAGCATGGCGACGATCGCGAAGGCGGCGGGAGTGGGCCGGATGACGCTCTACGGCCACTTCGAGTCCCGATCGTCCCTCGTCGCGGTCGCCGTCGAGCACGCACTCGACCGAGCCGAGGCCGAGCTGTCCGCAGTCGACCTCGGCGGTGATCCGTACGAGGCGATGGGACGCCTCCTCGACGCTTCGTGGGAGGTCACCTTCCGCAACGGCGGGCTCGTCCAGGCAGCCGAGAACGCACTGTCACCGGCGCTGCTCCAGCGCGCCCACACCCAGCTCGTCGACCGCGCGAAGTCGCTGCTCCGACGCGGCCGCAGAGACGGCCGGTTCCGTCGGGACATGCCGCTCGACTGGCAGGTGACCGCGATCCAGAGCCTCCTCCACGGTGCCGCGACGGCCGTGCACCAAGGCACCATCACGCCCGCGCGCGCCCCCGGTCTCGTGAAGGCGACCGCTCTGACCACCCTCGCCGTGCCGGGCCAGCGCCTCGAATGAGAGGTTGAGGAGGCAGACCCATCGACGGAGGAGCAGCAGATGCAGCAGGTCAAGGCGGTCGTCGCACGGACCAAGGGGCAGCCGGTCGAGGTCACGACGATCAACGTGCCGGATCCCGGTCCGGGTGAGGCGGTGGTGGCGATCGCGGCATGCGGTGTCTGCCACACGGACCTGCACTACCGCGAGGGCGGCATCAACGACGAGTTCCCCTTTCTGCTCGGGCACGAGGCCGCGGGCGTCGTCGAGGCGGTCGGACCGGACGTCACCGGTGTCGCGCCGGGCGACTTCGTCGTCCTGAACTGGCGCGCCGTGTGCGGAGAGTGCAGGGCCTGCAAGCGCGGAGACCTCCAGTACTGCTTCAACACCCACAACGCCACCCAGAAGATGACGCTCGCCGACGGACCTGACGCCGGCACTGAGCTGTCACCCGCGCTCGGCATCGGCGCGTTCGCCGAGAAGACCCTGGTCGCCGCAGGCCAGTGCACGAAGGTCGACCCGTCCGCACGCGCGGCCGCGGTCGGTCTCCTGGGCTGCGGAGTCATGGCGGGAATCGGTGCCGCCATCAACACCGGCGGCGCGACTCGCGGCAAGTCGGTCGCTGTCATCGGTTGCGGCGGGGTCGGCGTGGCTGCCGTCGCGGGCGCCGCGCTCGCCGGCGCCTCACCGATCGTCGCCGTCGACATCGACCCCAAGAAGCTCGAGGCCGCCGTACGCCTCGGCGCGACGCACACGGTCGACTCGTCCACCACCGACCCGGTCGCCGCGATCCGCGAGATCGTCGGAGCGGTGTACGAAGGAGCGGAGGGCGCCGACGTCGTGATCGAGGCCGTCGGGCGGCCGGAGACCTGGAAGCAGGCCTTCTACGCCCGCGACCTCGCCGGCACAGTCGTCCTCGTCGGCGTCCCCACCCCCGACATGGAGCTGCCCGACATCCCGCTCATCGACATGTTCAGCCGCGGCGGCGCCCTCAAGTCGAGCTGGTACGGCGACTGCCTGCCGTCGCGCGACTTCCCCATGCTCGTCGACCTCTACCAGCAGGGCAGGCTCGATCTCGACGCGTTCGTCAGCGAGGAGATCGGCATCGACGACGTCGAGGCTGCCTTCGGCCGCATGCACGGGGGCGAGGTCCTCCGCTCGGTGGTGGTGTTCTGATGGCACGCGTGGACCACGCGGTGACGTCGGGGACGTTCAGCCTCGACGGGGAGACGTTCGACGTCGACAACAACGTGTGGGTGGTCGGCGACGACACCGAGTGCGTGGTGATCGACGCCCCGCACTCCGTCGACGACATCCTGGCCGTCGTCGGCGACCGCACCGTGAAGGCGATCGTCTGCACCCATGCGCACGACGACCACGTGCGAGTCGCTCCGGCGCTGCGCGACCGGGTGGTCGCACCGATCATGCTCCACCCGGCCGACCGTCCGCTGTGGGAGCTCACGCACCCCGACAGCCTGTGGGACGTCGACCTGCAGGACGGCGCCACCATCGAGGTCGGCGGCACGTCCCTCCGGGTGATCCACACGCCGGGGCACGCTCCCGGGGCCGTGTGCCTGTACGCCGAGGACCTCGGCTGCGTGTTCACCGGCGACACGCTCTTCCAAGGTGGTCCGGGTGCCACCGGACGGTCGTACTCGGACGCGGACCTCATCGTCGCGTCGATCCGGTCGGCGTTGTTCACGCTGCCCGGCTCCACGGTGGTGCACACCGGGCACGGAGACGACACGACGATCGCCGCCGAGGAAGCAGCCTTGTCCTAGCCGCCCGCTAGTCGCCGTCGCGTACGCGCTCGGCGAACCGGGCCGTCCGCTCGCGCAGCCCCGCGACCCTGCGAGCGATGAACGCGTCGGGGTCGCCGGCGCGCTCGGAGGGGGCGGGACGGCGCCGAGCCTTGGCCGAGCACGAGAGGTCGGCGTGGATCAGCATGCCGACGGTGTTGCCGTTGCGCCCGGAGGACCCCGCGCGCTTGGCGACGTACAGGACGACGTCGTCGGTCTCCTTGACGTCCTCGCACCACGTGCAGATGGCAGGACGCTGCGACGTCGGCTGCGTCGTACGGAGCAGGAGCCCCACGACGCCGTCATGGGTGGGGATCACGGCGTACGCCCGCCGCGGCGCCTTCGGGTCGGTCCACCCGAGGAAGTCGTGCTCGTCCCAGCTCAGGTCGGCGATGTTCGGCGGGAGCGGCGCCTGGGTCGTCTCACGCCGGGAGGCGTTGACGAAGGACGCACGGATCTGGGACTCGGTCAGGGGATGCATCAGGGAGGTCGCTCTCAGGCTGGGGGGTCGGGTCGGTCCCTCGACCCGTGCCCGATGATCAGGCTGTGAAGGTCGAGGCAGGGCGCCCGGAGCCCGAGCAGGCCCTTCGGGCCGCCTCGCTTCCCCGGTGCTGCATCCCGTGCTCCATTCCGTCCAGATCTGATGACCAGTTGCGGCCAACAACGATCTTGCCTCGCACGAGCGTGCGGATCAACTCGATTCCTGGAGTGACTTCGGGCCCGTGCGCTCACGATCACCCCAGGCGGTCGAGGAACGCACGCGAGCGCTGGACGACGAGCAGTGCGGCGTCGGCGTCGTACGTCGGCAACGAGCTGTCGAAGAAGAGGTGCTGGCCACCGGGATAGACGAAGAGCTCGCCCAGCTCTGGGCCCACGATCTCGACCAGCTCTCGCGCGGCGTCGATGTCGCCCTCGTGCGCGAAGAACTCGTCGTCGTCCTTGCCGTGGACCTGCACGGGAACCCCGTGAGGCCACGGTCCGAACGCCCACTCCCCCGTGACCGGGACGCACGCCTCGTAGAGCAAAGCGCCCCGGGCTCCCTGACGCGCCTGCGCGAGCCGCTGCGCCTGCATCACTCCGAACGAGATGCCGGCGTAGACGAGCGCATCCGGCAGGTCGGCGAGCACGGCGTCGACGCGCTCGGCGATGCCGGCGTCACCGATCGACTGCGACAATGCCAGGCCCTCCTCGAGGCTCCCCGGCAGCTCACCGTCGAACAGGTCAGGGGTGTGCACCGCGTGCGAGCCTCCGCCGAGCTGGTCGGCGAAGGCCTTCACCCCGTCGGTCAGCCCTCGCAGGTGATGGAATAGGACGACCTCAGCCATGGTGACTCCTCTCTCGGTACGACTCACCGACCACGCTATCGGCGGGTCCCGACACGAGCGGCTCGTGGATCCAACGCGCGGCTCCTCGCGAGACGTCCACGGTCATGTCCGATTCCCGCCGGAACATCGCCGATCCGCGAGGAACACTGGACGGCATGACCTCCCACGACCTCGCCGCGACGTTCCGCGCCCTCCACGACGACGTGCTCGTCCTCCCCAACGCCTGGGACGCCGCATCCGCCCGGCTGATCCAGGAGGCCGGCGCACCGGCGATCGCCACGACCAGCGGAGGTGTCGCGTGGGCACTCGGTGCGACGGACGGCCAAGGGTTGGCGCCGGTCGCAGTCTTCGACGCCGTGCGTCGCATCGTGGCCGCGGTCGACGTCCCGGTCACCACCGACATCGAGGCCGGCTTCGGAGACGTCGCCGGGACGGTCGCCGGATTGGTCGACGCGGGCGCGGTCGGCATCAACCTCGAGGACTCCGAGGCCGGTGTCCTGCTCGGGACCGACGCGATGGCGGCGCGCGTGGGCGAGGCCCGCGCATCGGCCGACGCCGCCGGGGTCGCCCTGTTCGTCAACGCCCGGACCGACGTCTACCTGCTGGGCGGCGACGACCTCGACGACGTCGTCGACCGGGCCCGTGCCTACGTCGCGGCCGGCGCGGACGGCATGTTCGTGCCCGGCCTGAGCGATCTCGACGCCCTCACCACGCTGACGAAGGCGGTCGGCGCCCCGGTCAACGTGATGGCCGGGCCGGGTTCACCGTCGGTCCGCGAGCTGACCGCCGCCGGGGCGCGCCGGATCAGCACCGGTACGGCGCTGGCCGAGGCAGCGTACGGCCTCACCGAGCGGGTCGCTCGCGCCATCCTCGAGGACGGCACGTTCGACCTGCTCGAGGGCGGCGTCGACTACGGCCGGATGAACGCGCTGCTCGGCGTGCGCTGACCCGGCGAGCGGGGCCGAGCGGCCTCAGCGGATCCGGTGGCGGACCCAGACGTTCGCCTCGACGTAGACGGCGTGATCCTGGTCGACGTCGCAGTGCACCGGCGCGAGCGCGCCCGGGACGTGAACGGGGCCTGACCGATCGAACGCCAGCCCGGTCCACCGCCGCCACTCCTCGAGGGTCCCCGGGATCGACATCGAGCGGGGCGCGACTCCCTCGACGACGCCACCTGCCCTGACGTGCGTCCGAAGCCAGGGATCCTCCGGCAGGCCGTCGGGACGCAGGCGGCGGGCGTACTCGCTCATCGGCTCGTCGGGCCGCTCGTGCTTCGCGCTCGGGCGGACGGGGGCGACGAGCGTCGCGTAGCCGTGTCGCTCGGCGTTCGCCCGCATCGCCGCCAGCATCACCGACGACAGGCCGCGCCCGCGCTTGTCCGGCTGGACGCAGATCTCCAGCGCGGACACCATCGTGGTCGGTGTGCCGAGGATGCGGTTCATCGCCGACCGTTGGACCATCCGGTCCCACCCGCCGGGCGGCAGGGGCTCCTCGCCCCAGGCGACGGGGACGCTGTACGCGACCGCAACCGCGCGGTCCGGCACGGCGGCGTCGAGTGCGATCTGCACGAACTCGGGGTAGCACTCCTCGACCACGGAGTAGTAGAGCGGCGCGATCGGATCCCACTGCATGAACTCGGGCCAGGCCGCGTCGAACCCGCCGAGCAGCGGCTCGAGCTCCGGCCGCTCGGCCAGCGTCACCACCTCGATGTCCATGGGGCTGACGCTAACCGGCGTCGACGCCGACGCGCGACCGTGTTCCGCGTGGATCGGCAGGTCCGCTGCGCGGCCGTCAGGCCCGGTGGACGGGCACGCCGTCGATCCACGTCGACGTCACGCTCGCAGCCGCGACCTCATCCACCGGCCCGGTGAAGGGGTCACGGTCGAGCACGACCACATCGGCCGTGGCGCCGGGACGGAGGACGCCCGCGTCGTCGCGGCCGTTGATCCACGCCGAGCCGGACGTGTACGCCGCGAACGCCGCCTCGAGCGGAAGACGCTGATCGGGCAGGAACGGCTCGCTGCCGCCCGCCCCCGGCTCGCCGTACGCCCAGCGGTTGACGCCGACGTGGATCGCCTCGAGCGGGTCGGGGCTGCTCACCGGCCAGTCGCTCCCGGCGACGAGCAGAGTGTCGGCACGCAGCAGGTCGCCGAACGGATACTGCCACCCGGACCGCACCGGGCCGAGGAACGGAAGCGTGAGGTCGGCCATCTGCTCGTCGAGGCACGCCCACAGCATCTGCAGGTTCGCTGCGACGCCGAGCTCGGCGAACCGGGGAACGTCGTCCGGGTGCACCAGCTGCAGGTGGGCCAGGTGGTGACGGCGGCGCGGGTCGGTGCCCACGAAGGCGTCGAGTGCCTCTCGTACCCCGCGGTCGCCGATCGCGTGCACGTGCACCTGGAAGCCCTCGGCGTCCAGCCGGGCGACGTACCGGCGCAGCGCGTCGGGATCGACGAACGAGTGCCCGGCGTTGGTCGTGGCGTGTCCGCAGCGGTCGAGGTACGGCGCGCTCAGCGCTGCGGTGAAGTTCTCGGCGACCCCGTCCTGCATGATCTTCACGCTGGTCGCACGGAACCGTCCGGCCGAGTACGCGTCGCGTCGCGCAATGAGCGACTCCACCTGCTCCTCGCCACGCTCGCGGTCCCACCAGAGCGCCCCGACGACGCTCGCGGTGAGGTCTCCGCGCGCGGCCGCACGGACGTACGCCGGGCCAGGATCGTCCATGCCTGCGTAGGCGCCGACGATCGCGTCCTGCCACCCGACGACGCCCAGCGAGTGCAGGTAGCGCTGGCCCTCGAGCAGCGCGGTGTCGTACTCGGCGTCGGTGGTCGCGGGCACGAGGCGCGCCACGACGTGCATCGCCCCCTCGTGCAGCGTGCCGGTCGGACGCCCGGCGGCGTCGCGTTCGAACCGTCCGTGCGGCGGATCGGGCGTGGACGCGTCGACCCCGGCGAGCGCCAGCGCGCGACTGTTGACCCACGCGCCGTGGTGGTCACGGTTGGGGAGGCACACCGGTCGGTCGGGGACGACGGCGTCGAGCTCCGCGGCGGTCGGGGTCCCGCCGGGGAACGCCGACATCGCCCAGCCACCGCCCAGGATCCAGGGCAGCTCCGGGTGCGCCTCGGCGTACGCAGCGACGATCCGCAGGTAGTCCTCGCGCGTGCCGCCGGCGGTGAGGTCGCAACGGATCCGCTCCAGCCCGCCCTGGACGGCGTGCACGTGGGCGTCGACGAACCCGGGCGCAACCAGCCCACCCGCGGCGTCGACGACCTCGGCGCCATCGCGCTCCAGGTCTGGCCCGACACCGACCACGCGACCGTCGCGCACCAGCACCTCCGCGGCGCCGGCGTACGAATGGCCGTCGAAGACGGAACCTCCGACGAAGAGCGTCGACTCCGGCACCTGGGCCTCCGATCGGTCGGTGACGCGGACACGTCACCGACCGATCCTAGGCACCTCGCGTGGGGTCCTCGCAGGTCAGAAGCGCGAGAACGGCTTCGGTGTCGCGTACCCGAAGGTGTCGCCCGCGCTGAACGCCTCGACACCGAAGGTCGCATTCAGGGCGCCTGCGGCCGTGTCGGTCAGACGGAGCCGTACGACGCCGAGGTCGCGCCGGTCGGAGAGGCCGATCTTGAACAGGTCGGCACGTCCGACGTCCCCGATCGAGCCGGACACCTCACCACTGACCCGGAGCCGGCCGAGGTCGATGAAGAAGTTCTTCAGCGAGATCGTCGCCGCACCCGCCGTGAGGCTGATGCCACCGCTGTGCTTGATCCGCAGCTTGCCGAGCGAGTACCCGGTGATCGGGAACTTCGCGGCGAGCGTGTCCTTGTACGGGGCTGCCTTCGCGCCCTCGATCGGAGCCGGGGTGATGCCCGCGCCTGCCACCAGCGCGTACACGTCCGGAGCGACCACGACCTGCGTGTAGCCGGTCTTGTGGCGGGCGTGCGCCTCGGCTGGCGCCGTCCCTGCGGCGACGAGACCGAGTCCCGCGACGAGCGCGACGAACGCTCCGATGACCTTGGATCTCAGCATGAGTCCACCTCTCGATCGGGTGTACCGGACGAACCGGTCCTTGTGAGTACTTCCGCTGGGCTCCGGTGTTTGGATGCATCGTTCTGAAAGGCGGATTCTGGTCTGGAAGACTCGACGCACCGAGATCTGGAGACCATCGTGAGACGTGCCCGCTTCTCGGCCCGCTCTCCCGGTGCCGAGCAACCCGAAGCCGTTGCCGCTCTCGGCGAGCGGTTCCGCGGTGGGGACGACGCGGCGCTCGAGGAGGCGTACGCCCGGTGGTCGGCGCTCGTCCACACGCTCGCCCTCCGCGCCACCGACCACGCGTCGGCCGACGACATCACTCAGCAGGTGTTCGTCGAGGCGTGGCGGGGACGCGTCCGGTTCGATCCCACCCAGCGTCCCCTGCCGGCGTGGCTCGTGGGGATCGCTCGTCACGTGATCGCCGACCATCGTGCGCGCCAGTCGCGCGACGCCCGCCTCACCGCACGGGTCGGCAACGACGCCGACCCGCTCACGGACACGGCGCGGACCGAAGCGGTCATCGACTCCGTCGTCATCGCGCAGGGCCTGTCCCAGGTCGACCAGCCGCGCCGCACTATCCTCGAGCTGGCGTTCATGTCGGACCTGACGCACACGCAGATCTCCGAGCAGCTCCGCCTCCCGCTGGGGACCGTGAAGAGCCACATCCGCCGTGGCCTGATCCAGCTGCGCGACTTCGTGGAGGTGACCGATGAGCCATCCTGACGAAGAGCTACGCGCCGCCTACGCGATGGGTGACCCGGTCGACGACGACACGAGCCGCCACATCGAGGAGTGCGACGAGTGCAGCGGGGACGTCGCAGAGTTGGCTCGGACGCTGCGTGCCGCAGACCTCCTGACCGCTGACCGGCCGCCGCTCGTCAGTCCGCCGCCGGAGGTGTGGACGAGGATCCAGAGTGCGGTCGCCGAGCCCGCGCCCGGGGCCTCACCGCCAGGGACGGTCGTGCCGTTCGAGCACCGCTCACGCCGGCGTGAGGTGGCTATCCGGGTCACCGCGTTCGTCGCAGGCGTCGCTGCTGCGGTGGTCGGGATGCTCCTCGTCGTCGACCGCGGCGAGGATCCGTCCGACGGGCGTGACGACGGCTCGGTGGTCGCGAGCGGCGACCTCATCCCGCTCGAGGGGCAGTCGGCGCAGGGGACGGCGACGGTCGTCGACGACGGTGGCACACGTCGTGTCACGATCGACCTCGCCGACACCGGGTCGCCCGGGTCCGGTTTCTTCCAGGCCTGGCTCCTCGACCCGACCACGAACGGCATGATCGCCCTCGGCGTCATGGACCAGGACTCTGAGACGTTCGCCGTCCCGTCGGGCGTGGACCTCGCCGCGTACGACTCGGTGGACATCTCGCTCGAACCGTTCGACGGCGACCCCGCGCACTCGGCGACCAGCGTCGCCCGAGGCCGCCTCGCCGCCGACGGCTAGCAGGACGGAGTAGGGAGAGACCATGTCTGGTGGTGACTGGAAGGACATGTTCAACGCAGCCTGCAAGGGCGACGTCGAGCTGGTCCGGTTCCACATCGACCAAGGAGTCGACGTCGACTACGCGCACCCCGAGTTCCAGTCGACCGCTCTGGTCGCCTGCATCCTCGACGGTCAGGAGGACGTCGCGAACCTTCTCCTCGACCACGGCGCCAACCCTCGCCTCGCCTCGGTGTTCGACGAGTGCACGCCGGTCGAGGCGGCACGGCAGGCGGGACTCGGCGCACTCGAGGTCAGGCTCCGGTCGCTCGGCGGGTGACCATCAGGTGGTGCGCTCGTCGACCGCGGCGAGGACCTGCAGGCGCTCGAGCAGCTGCTCGCGCTGCGCCGACCGCGAGCTCGACCCGCTCGGAGACCACCCCGGGTCTACGCGTCGTCCGGCTCGCCGTTCGAGGCTGTGCGCGGCACTCCCCGCAGCGTCGGCAACGGCCCCCCGTCCGACGTGAACGGTCCCAGCAGCGCGAACCTCCTCCACGCGCGCTGTCAGACGGCTACTAGCAACTCCCCTTGTCACTCCGCGTCACAGCGTTCTACACTCCGTTACCAGCCAGTAACGTCGCCGCCGCACTGAGGCGAGGACGTGGCCGCCCGCATGGAGGGACCCAGGGAGCGGGCCGGTCCGGACAGCTGCGCCGTCGCCTGCCACCGCGGGTGCACGCACTCCGACACACCCTGGACGACCCGGCTCGCGGGACGTCCACGAACCACAGGAGTGAGTCACTCGTGAAGCAGCTGCGCATCGCATGCCTGGCCGCGGTCTTGTCCGCCCTCGCCTTCGTCGGCATCCAGGCGGTCCCCGCCTCAGCCGCCGACGGCGACCAGGTCGTCTCCCGAGGCGTCAAGATCCCGACCTTCTACAACCCGCCCGCCACGCTGCCCGCAGCCAACGGCGCGCTCGTCCGCACCGAACCGCTCCAGCTCGGCCTCCGCCTGCCGGGCCTCGACGGGCGCCAGCTCCCCGGCACCGCGACGCGCCTGATGTACAAGTCCACCGACACGCACGGGCAGCCGGTGGCTGTGACCGCCGCATATATCGAGCCAGCGGCACGGTGGACCGGCAACGGGCCGCGACCGCTCGTCGTCCTGGCCCCCGGGACGATGGGCCAGGGCGACCAGTGCGCCGCGTCGCTCGCCCTCGAGAACCCGCTGACGTTGGGACTCAGCGACGGCATCACCGTGTCGGTGGGCTACGAGAACCTCGCCGCGTACCGGCTGCTCGCCCGCGGCATCGCCGTGACCGTCACCGACTACGCCGGTCTCGGGACGACCGACCGCGTCCACACCTACGTGAACAGACTGGACGAGGCTCACGCCGTCCTCGACGCCGTCCGCGCGACGCGGGCCCTGCCGAACACGTCGATCACCAGCGGGTCGCCGGTCGGACTGTACGGCTACAGCCAGGGCGGCGGCGCGACCGGCGCGGCGGCCGAGCTCCAGCCCACCTACGCCCCGGAGCTCACGCTCGCCGGCGCGTACGTCGGGGCTCCGCCGGCCGACCTGGCGCGCACACTGCCGGGCATCGACGGGAGCGCCCTCGCGGCCGCTGCCGGATGGACCGTCAACGGTCTCGCGCACACCTACCCCGAGCTGCGTCCGCTGGTCGACGCCTACACCAACGACAAGGGCCGCGCCGCCCTGGCCGACATCGCCACGACGTGCGTCGGTGACGGGATCCTGAGCTACCCGTTCGCGAGGACGAAGGACTGGACGAAGCAGGGCATCTCCCTCAGCGAGGTCGTCGCGCGCGAGCCCGTCATCAAGGCGGCGGTCGACGCGCAGCGCATCGGACGACTCAAGCCCGCCACCCCGGTCCGGGTGGCCACCGGCATCGCCGACGACACCGTTCCCCACGGCCAGGCGCGCCAGCTCGCCGTCGACTGGTGCAAGAAGGGCGCCAACGTCACGTACCACCCGATCTATCTGCCGAACCTGGGCGACAAGGTCGTGCTCACGAACCACTTCCTCCCGCTGATCGAAGACCAGGGCTCGGCGCTCGACTGGCTCGAGGACCGGCTCGCCGGCCGGTGGACGCTCTCCAACTGCTGGAGGGTCCCGGTCATGCCGTGACCTGACACGGCACAAGCCGACGACGCCCCTGCGCAGCACCCCCTTGGCGCAGGGGCGTCGTTGCGTCCGACGAATTTAAGTTGTGCACAACTGAATTGCGCGCTATACATGGCTCATGGCCATGCCGACCATCGACCAGCAGCTGTGCTTCGCGCTCTACTCCGCGTCCCGCGCAATGACCGCGTCGTACCGTCCGCTGCTCGACGGACTCGGGCTCACGTACCCGCAGTACCTCGTGATGCTCGTGATGTGGGAGGACGAGCGCCTGACCGTCGGTCACCTCGGCGCACGTCTCCATCTCGACAGCGGCACCCTGTCGCCGCTCCTCAAACGGCTGGAGTCCCGCGGCCTCGTCGCGCGCGAGCGTTCGGCCGAGGACGAGCGCGTGGTCGAGGTCGCCCTGACGCCGGAGGGGCGCTCTCTCCAGGAGCTCGCCCGCGACGTTCCCCGGCAGGCGTTCTCCGCCACAGGCCTGAGCCTGAGCGACTCGGCCGACCTCCTCCAGGCGGTCCACCAGCTCACCCGATCCCTCGAAGAGTCCCGACACCACTCGTCCCCAGACGAGCTGTCCCGACGAAAGGACATCCCATGACCCCCCTCTACACCGCCGAAGCCCTCGCGACCGGAGACGGCCGGAACGGCTACGGCCGCTCCTCCGACGGCCGCGTCGAGGTGGATCTCGCGATCCCCAAGGAGATGGGCGGCAGCGGCGACGGGACGAACCCCGAGCAGCTGTTCGCGATCGGCTACGCCGCGTGCTTCCACTCCGCCCTGCGGCTGGTGGCCGGCCAGGCGAAGGTCGACGTCGCCGACTCGACCGTAGGCGCTCGCGTGTCGCTCGGTCCGGGCGAAGGCGGCGGCTACGGCCTGGCCGTCGAGCTCGAGATCACGCTTCCGCACGTCGACCAGGCGACGGCCGAGAAGCTCGCCGAGAAGGCTCACGAGGTCTGCCCGTACTCCAACGCCACCCGCGGCAACATCGAGGTCACGCTCGTCGTGACCGACGACTGACGGCCTCCGCGGCTCGTCGTACGAGGTGCCGGCCCACAACCACAGTGCGGGCCGGCGCCTCCGACGCTAGCGTGTGCCCGTGACGACGGATGCAACGACCGCGAAGGCAGGGGGCGTGCTTGCGGCGACGTGCCTGTCCACGCTCGTCGTGAACGCCAACACGTCGGCCGTGAGCATCCTGCTCCCGGCGATCAGCGAGGACACCGGCACGTCGGTCGACACCCTGCAGTGGGCGGTGACCGGCTACTCGCTCGTCGGTGCCGCGGTGATCGTGACGTCGGGAGCGCTCGGCGACGTCTTCGGCCGCAAGCGGGTCTTCCAGCTCGGCCTCCTGCTCTTCGTCGCGTCGTGCATCCTGATCGCACTCGCGAACACCGGCGAGATGGTCATCATCGGCCGGCTCATCCAGGGCGCGGCCGGGGCCACGATCCTCGCCTGCGGGCTCAGCCTCCTGTCGGTCGCCAACGAGGGCGAGGCCCAGCTCCGTGCCGTGTCCCTGTGGGGCGCGGCTGCCGCCGTCGGCGCGGCCGCAGGACCTCTCGTCGGTGGCGTGCTCGTCGACCTGACCGGGTGGCAGGGTCTGTTCTGGATCGACGCCGGCATCGCGGTCGCCTGCATGCTGATGACGTTCGCGAACGTCGCCGAGTCGAGAGACGAGACACGTTCTCGCTCGATCGACTACGGCGGAGCCGTCCTCGTCGCGCTCACGCTCAGCCCGATCCTGCTCGCGACCAGCAAGGGCAGCGACTGGGGATGGTTCAGCGTCGCCACGATCGGGTGCGTCGTGGTCGCGGTGCTCGCCGGCTTCGCGTTCGTCGCCGTCGAGAAGCGGGTCAGCGTGCCGCTCCTCGACCTGGCGCTCCTGCGCAACCGCACCCTCGTCGGCGCGACGATCGCCATCCTCATCGGCGCCGGCACGATCAACGCGCTGATGTATCTGCTCAGCCTCTACTTCCAGAACCCCGATGCCTTGGGCTTCACTCCGTTGGAGGCCGGGCTCGCGACGCTCCCCGCGACGGTCGGGCTCGTCCTCGTCGCGCCGCTCGTTCCCCGGCTCGCGCGGAAGTTCGGCGGACGGCAGGTCGTGGCACTCGGCTTCCTCGTGACCGCGATCGGGTTCGCCGTCGTCGGGCTGACCCAGTCGGACTGGCGCTACCTCGCGTTCCTGCTGCCGTTGATCGCCATCGCCGTCGGCATGGGTCTGTCGAACGGCCCGGCGTCGTCCGCAGCGACGGCCTGCGTCGACGCCGACGACGTGGGTGCGGCATCCGGCGTCTCCAACATGGCCCGCTACGTCGGTGCCGCCGTGGCGACCGCCGTCGCGGCGACGGTCAACGCGTCGGTGATCTCGAACCGGCTCGACGACGGTGCGACCGACGGCGAGGCGCTCGCCGGAGGGCTGGCTGCGGCGTCCTGGGTCATGGCCGCAGTCAGCGCGGCGGGGGTGCTTCTCGCGGTCCTGATGAAGCGCCACCGTGAGGCGCGCGGCACGCTCGACGACGCCGCCGCGTCAGCGGCCTCGCCGCTGCACACGCTGCCCACGTCGGCGACCGCTCGCCGCTGACCGCCCTGCGACGTCAGCGCGGGACGACGGCTTCTCGCAGACGTCGAGCAGCCTGCGGATCGTGGGTGGGGACGACGGTCACGCGATCCTTGACGGCATGGAGCCGGTGCAGCGTCCGAAAGGTCTCGCCCCGGTCCTCATCGGCAAGTCCACCGGGGAAGGCGGACTTCTGTCGGAGATCTTCGACCTGCAGGCCGTGCCACGCCGCGTCACCGGCGAGCAGCACCCACCCTCCGTCGGTGTGGAGGAGGACCCCGACGCTTCCTGGCGTGTGGCCCGCGAGATCGACGAGCACCACTGAGCCGTCGCCGAAGAGGTCGTGGCTCGCGGTGAACGTGAGGACGGGCGGGCCGTCGAGGTCGTACGCGACGGTGGGACGCCCCCGCAGCGCGTCCCGCACGCCTCCGACCGGCGCGACGCGACCGCCCATCACCCAGTCGCGCTCGCGCGCATGCAGGTGGACAGGGAGGTCGGGAAGGTCGAGCAGGCCGCACACGTGGTCCCAGTGCGCATGGGTCGGCAGGGCGAAGTCGAGCATCGGCGCCGGGTCGAGCTCACCAAGTGCCGTGACGGTCGGCACGGTACGGCCCGGCGGGCTCATCACAGCTCGGAGGACTGCCGGCAGCTGCGCGACGGCGCGACGCTCGGCGTCGAGGCACAGGCTCGGGTCGACCAGGAACGTGGCCTCCGGGTGGGTGACCACGAAGGACTGGAGGGCGTTGGGGATGTGCCGCGGGTTCCGGCGACCCTCCACGATCATCGCGGTCGGGACCGGCCGGGAGACCTGCCGCAGCGGCGTGATCGTGACGGTCCGAGTCGCAGGCGGGAGACCCGCGTCGGTCAGGCTGCGAAGGAACCGCTCGTCACGAGGGCGCGGACGCACCATGCCCGTCACGAGACCTGCGGCTGCTGCGCAGCATGCGGTGAAGCTGGGTGAGCGAACCTGATCGGACACCGGGGTGACCGCCTTCCGTCGTCGGGTTTGACCATCGATGCCGGGACGGTATAACTTCAGGTCGACCTGAAGTAAAGGGGTGGCCAATGCCCGATACGGAGATGCGGGTCGGGGACGCTGCCGCCGTCCTCGGGATCGCCGCACACGTCCTGCGCCACTGGGAGGACGTCGGGCTGCTCCGCCCTCCGCGACTCCCCTCGGGCCATCGCGTCTACGACGGCCAGACGCTTGCTCAGGCGCGGATGATCCAGATCTGCCAGCGCGCCGGACTCTCGCTCGCGGAGGTCCGCGAGCTCGCCGCCGCGGAGCGGGCCGACCGGCTCGAGATCATCGCCGCCAAGCGCGCCAGCATCGCCGAGCAGGTCGCCGACCTCGAGCTCGCCGACCGGTTCCTCTCCCACGTCGTGACGTGCGCGCACCCCGTCGTGTCCGACTGCAACGAGTGCTCCGGGCTGGTGGCGCGAGCGCGACCGAGCAGCCTCAGCCGGGCGCGCCCCTCCTGATCACCACGAGAGCCCCGCGGTCGAACTCCTCGGCGCCGATGCACTCGAGTCCTTCGATGGTGCGCACGGCCTGAGTCAACGCCTCGGCCTGCTCACACGGGCCGACCTGCACCACCGCGTGACCACCGGCGGCAAGATGACGGCCGACCACCTCGACGGAGTGCCGTACGAGCTCGAGGCCGTCGACCCCACCGTCGATCGCGAGCGGCGGATCCTCGGGATAGTGGCCGATGTCGTCGGTGGGGACCCATGGCGGGTCGGCGATGACCACGGCGAACTTCTCGGCCTCGGCGAGCACGTCCTCCGGTGCGCCGCAGCGGACGTCGACGGTGACCGCGAGGCCAGCAGCGTGCGCGTTGGCCCGGGCGAACGCGCATGCGCCGGGGTCCACGTCGACCTGGACGAGATCACGCTCCATCTGTGAAGCAGCGAGCAGACCGATCTGCCCGGCGCCGGAGAACACCTCGAGCACGGGTCCTGCCGGCGACTGCTCGGCGAGCTCGACCGCGAGCTGGGACTGGCGCTCGGTCCACGCCCGTGGAGTCAGCACGGACCCGTCGTAGGAGATCGTCAGATGGCCGAACGGAATCGTCTCAACGAGGCGGATGCTCACCACTCGATTCTGTGGGCGCGACGCGCGCCGCACAGATCGCCGCAGCCGCCCCGCTGGTCGAGGCGCCCCACCCCACCCCGCTGGTCGAGGCGCCCCTACCCTCTCCGCTGGTCGAGGCGCGAAGCGATCGAGACCCAGGTCTCGATCCTCCGCTAACGCTCCGGCCTCGACCAACGGAAAGAGGGGGGCCTCGACCCACAACGGAACTTCCGCTGGTCGGGGCGCGAAGCGATCGAGACCCAGGTCTCGATCCTCCGCTAACGCTCCGGCCTCGACCAGCGGGGGTGGGGCGGCCTCGACCAACGGGGGTGGGGCGGTCTCGACCAGCGGGGGTGGGCCACCTCAGCGCACGGCGACCGGGTTGACCGGCGCGCCGACCGCTCCGGTGACGGGGATCGGTGCAGCGGTCAGCCAGAAGTCGTACACGCCGTCGTCCGCGCAGGCGCCGGCCAGAGCGTCGAGGTCCCACATCTCCCCGATGAACAGCCCGATGTGCGGGATCGCGACCTGGTGCAGCGGTTGGAAGGCCTCGTCGAACTCGTTCGGACGCACCTCGAAGCCCCAGGTGTCCGTCGCGACCGCCGCGATCTCCGTACGGTGCAGCCAGTCGGTGGTCGTGAAGGACAGACCGGGCGCCGCACCGCCGGCGTAGTCACCCCACCCGTCGCGTCGCGCTCGTGCGAGACGTCCGGTGCGGACGACGACGATGTCGCCGCGTCGCACCTCCGACGTCGGACCCTGCGCCTCGATCGTCGCGGCGAGGTGCTCCTCAGTGATCGCGAAGCCGTCGGGGAGCTCGCCGTCGGAGCCGATCGCGCGCCCGACGTCCAGCAGCACGCCACGCCCTGCGACGACGTCGGCGACGGTCTCGATCCCGGTCACGCCATCACCGAGGCTCGTGACCACCTCCCCCGCGGGCCGTCCGTTCCACGCGACGCCGTGATCGAAGATGTGTCCGAGCCCGTCCCACTGGGTCGAGCACTGCAGGGGCATCGTGACGACGTCGTCCGCGCCACCCAGGCCGTGCGGGAAGCCCTGGATACCGGCGACGGCGTCCGTACCCGTGTCGAGCATCGTGTGGATCGGGTTCGTCCGGCGCCGCCAGCCCTTCTGCGGACCGTCCATGTCGAAGGACTGCGACAGCGAGTACGACTCCCCCGTCCGAACGAGGCCGGCGGCCCCGCGCCGCGTACCGGCGTCGAGGAAGTTCATCGTCCCGCGGACGTCGTCGGCGCCCCAGCGCCCCCAGTTGGAGACGCGCTTCGCGGCGGCCGCGATCGCGCCCTCGGGATCGGTACGGTCGAGCTCCTCGGGCGTCACGCGTCTGCCCCGGCGTCGAGCTCGACGAAGGTGTCGGACACCCAGTCGGCGATGTACGTCGCGACGTGACCGAGGTGGTCGAGCCCGATGTGCTCGGCGCCGCCCTCCTGCGCGGTGAAGATCCGCAGCTCGCGCTTGGGGCTGTTGACCGCCTGCTCGTACGACCGGTGCGCGTAGTCGAGCGGGATCTGCCGGTCGTTCTCGCCGTGGGCGATGAGGAACGGCACCGTGATCTTCTCGACGACCCCGTCGAGGTGCACGGCCTCGGCCTTCTCGATGAAGGTGTCGAGGTCGCTCTCGCCCCACACCCACATGACGTGGTCCCAGTAGTGCGGCACCGGGTTCTCGCCCTCGCGGTTGAGGCGGCGCTTCTGCACCGCACCCCAGTTGTGGTTGGCGCCCCACGCGACGCACAGCGCCAGCCGCTTCTCGAACGCGGCGGCGCGCGGCGCGAAGTAGCCGCCGAGCGACCAGCCGGCCAGCCCGATCCGGTCGGCACGGACGTCGTCGCGTTCCTCGAGGTAGTCGACGCACGCGGCCGCCCACACCTCGGTGTCGACCCGTGCGGTCAGCCCGCGCAGCCGCAGCGCCTCTCCACTGCCGGGGCAGTCGACCATCAGTGTCGAGATGCCTCGTGCCGCCAGCAGGTGGTGGAACCCGGCGCCGACCATCATCTCCTTGGTGGAGTCGAGGCCGTTCCACATGATCACGACCGGCGCAGGCGCGCCGTCGGTCGACGCGTCGCAGTAGTACGCCGGGAGGCTGGTGTCGCCGTACGGCACCTCGACCTTCGTGGTGCGCGGATCGAGCAGCTCGAAGGACTTCACGAGCAGGTCGACGCTGTGCTGGTACTCCGCGTTGCGCTCTGGCGCGTGCGCGCTCTGCATCCGCTCGGCCTGCGAGACGTACACGGACGCGCGGAAGTACGCCTGTCCTGCCGTCTCGAGGTGACCTGCCTTCTCCGCCTCGAGCGCCTGGTCCTCGAGCTGGTCGGCGACGGCGCGCCAGGAGGCCATGAACGCGCTCGTGCCGACGTCGGCACCCTGGGCGGCGAGCTCGCGGATCGGCCGGCAGGCGCGGTCGACCTCGTCGATCTGCCCGCCGCTGTTGAGCGTCGCGACGACGCCCAGGTTCCAGACGTAGTTGCCGGGGAAGTACTCGAACATGGTGGGTCCTTCGGTTGCGTGCGGTCAGGCAGGGACGGGTGGCTGGTAGGCGGGGCGGAGCGCGGTCATGCGTCTGCTCCTCGTGCCCGGGCGGGATCCCGCCGCCGCGGTGGCGGGATCGGCGGGACCGGCGGCGCGGAGGTCACGCGGTTGGTCAGAGCACCGAGGTGCTCGACCGTGATGGTGACCGTGTCGCCGTCGCGCAGCGGGGGCGGCTCCTGCCGTCCGTGGCGACCCCACAGCTCCGCCAGGCACCCGCCGTTCCCGACCGTCCCCGAGCCGAGCAGGTCGCCGGGCACCACCGCGCTGTCGCGCGAGGCGTACGCGATCATCGCCTCGAACGTCCAGCCGGAGTTGGAGAGAAGGTCACGCCCGACCTCCACGCCGTTGACCAGGACCGTGCACCACAGGTCGAGGAAGCCGTCGTCGTCGCGGTACGGCGCCAACTCGTCGGCGGTGACGATCCACGGGCCGATCGACGTCGCGAAGTCCTTGCCCTTCGCCGGGCCCAGGCTCACCTGCATCTCCCGACCTTGGAGGTCGCGCGCCGACCAGTCGTTGAAGAGCGTGTACCCGAAGACGTGGGCGGCGGCGTCTTCCACGGTCAGCGACGTACCCCGCTCCGCGACGACGACGGCGACCTCGAGCTCGAAGTCGCGCGCGATGCTGTGCGCCGGGAAGGCGATGTCGTCGCCCGGGCCGAAGATGCGGTGCGGGTTGGTGAAGTAGAACGTCGGCGCGTCGTACCACGCGTCGGGCACCCCGGAGGCCCCGTCGATGCTGCGGCGCACACCCTCGACGTGCTCGGCGAACGCCACGAAGTCACGCACGCTCGCCGGTTCGAGCGGCGCGAGCAGCCGGACTCCGTCGAGCGGGAGTCCCCGTCGTGCGAGCGCGGCATCCCCTGCTGCGAGGGCGTACGGGAGACCGCGCTCGACGACCTCACGCATCGTGAGCGCGTCGTCGAACGGATGGATCCGCTCGTCGGTGACCACTCCGACTCGTACGGGCGCCGCCGCACCGTCGACCTCGATGAAGCTGGCGAGTCTCATGCGGGCTCAGACCGGCGGCGCGACGAAGACGCCGCGGTCGGGATCGTTGAACGACTGCTTCGCGACGAACTCGCTCATCGGGTTCGCGGTGCCCCACTGGTCGGTGACCTCGGGGTCGGAGAAGTCGTAGATGTGCGGGTGCCAGCTGTCCTCGTCGAGGCGTTCGAGCTCGGTCGTGTACTCGAGGGTGTTGCCGTGCGGGTCGAGGAAGTAGCTGAAGGTGTTGTTGCCGGCCATGTGGCGACCAGGCCCCCACACCTTCTCGACGCCGGCCCGCAGGAGGCGACCGGTCCCCCGCATGTACTCGTCGATGCCACGCATCTCGAACGACGCATGGTGCAGCGCGACGTGCGGCCCCCGTGCGACGGCGAAGCTGTGGTGCTGGGGGTTGGTCCGCATGAACCACATGACCTCGCCCATGTGCGGGGAGAACAGGGTGTCGGACAGGGCGAAGCTGAGGTGCTTCTCGTAGAAGGCGACGGTCTGCTCGGGGTTCGGCGAGTTCACGACGACGTGCGAGAGCTTGACCGGGACGGACTCGCCCTCCTCGACCTTGCGGTGCTGGCGCACGGCAACGTCGGACGAGACCTCGATCGTCCGGCCGTCGTTGTCGAAGAAGCGGAAGCCGTACCCGCCGCCCGGCGTCTGGAGCTTGTCGGGCTCGGTGATGAGCGAGACGCCGTCGCGGCCGAGCTGCTCGGCCATCGCGTCCACGTCTGCGGCGTTCGCGGCGCCGAAGGACACGAGGTCGAGCCGCTTCTCGTCCGCGCGACGGAGTCGTACGGAGTACTGCTCCGGCGAGCCGGCCGCGGCGAGGAACGCGATGCCGTCGTCGCTGGTCTCCGGCGTGAGTCCCCACATCGAGGTGTAGAACTCGAGCTGCTGCGCGTAGTCGGGCACGGCGAGGTCGACGTGCCGCAGGTGCGTGATGAGGCGTTCGGTCATGGAGGTTCTCCCGGTCTGGGATCGGTGGAGTCAGGCGGGGTCGGAGAGCAGTGCGGCGACCTGGCCCATGAGGCCCGGGACGTCACCCTGCTCGCGGTCGAGGAGCCACTGCCCGAGCTGCACGGATGCCGCGACGACGGCACGTGCGCGCTCGAAGCGGCGCTCGGTGAACGTGGCCCAGAGGTCGCCGTCGAGGCGGTCGCGCGAGGTCAGCAGCTCGGCGAGCACGACCGCGTCCTCGAGCGCCTGCGCGGCGCCCTGCGCGACCGTGGGCGGGCACGTGTGGGCGGCGTCGCCGATCACGACGACGCGGCCGCGGTTCCACGGAGCGTCGAGCACGTGCGTCTCGAACCACGTGTAGTTGACCCGCGACGGATCAGTCAGCGACGTACGGATCTCGTCCCACGGTCCGTGGTAGCCCGAGGCGAGCTCACGCATCACGGCGAGCGAGTCCTCGGGGCTCAGGGCGCTGCGGTCCTGAGCGTCCTCGACGAGGTAGGCGTACATCGAGTCCTCACCGGTCGGGCAGTAGCCGGCGATGTAGCAGGGGCCGCCGTACACGAGGTCGGTGCGCGTGACCGCCTCCGGCCGCGGGACGAAGGCGCGCCAGATCCCCATGCCGGTGCTCGCGGTCTCGAGCTCGATGCCGATCGCGCGGCGCGTCCACGACCGGATGCCGTCCGCGCCGACCACGAGGTCGTACCGGCCGACCGAGCCGTCGGTGAAGGTCACGTCGACGCCGTCGGTGTCCTGCACGAGGGCGGTGCACGTCGTGCCGAGGCGCAGCTTCGCGCCGGCCTCGACGGCGCGGTCGACGAGGATCCGGGCCAGGGTCGGGCGATACATGCCGAGGGTCGCGGGCAGATCGGGGCCACCCGTGCGGGCGTCGTCCATCTCGACGATCAGCGTGCCGTGCGGGTCGGGCGCCCGGAGCCCGAGCGAGTCGAACGGGTAGCCCTCCGCGCGGACCTCGTCCCACACGCCGAGGTCGCGGAGGACGCGCAGCGCGTTGCCCTGCAGCGTGATGCCGGATCCCAGCGCGCCGATGTCGGGCTTGATCTCCACGAGGTCGACGGAGACACCCTGCTCGGCGAGCAGGATCGCGGTGGCGGTGCCGGCGGCACCGGCCCCGACGACGAGGGCACTGCTGACTGCGGGCATGGAACGGCTCCTGCGAGGTTGATGACCGGCTGTGACCACGACCACTCTGCGGTCTGCGTCACTATTTGGGAACCGCCACTTGGCTATCCCCACCATCAGCGAGGTTTATGCTCGCGTCATGGCCGGCCAGAACCTGCGCAATCTCGACCTGAATCTGCTGCTCACGCTCGATGCGCTCCTCCAGGAGCGCAACGTCACCCGCGCGGCGGAGCGGCTCGGACTGAGCCAGCCCGCCGTGTCGGCCGCTCTCGGGCGCCTTCGCCGCCACTTCAACGACGAGCTGCTGCAGCGTACGGGCAACAAGTACTCGCTCAGCCCGCTCGCGGAGCAGCTCGCCGGACGGACCGCCACGGCCCTGTCAGGCGTCCAGCGTGTCTTCGACGCCTCCTCCGACTTCGACCCGGCGACGGCCGACCGCGAGTTCACGCTGATGGTCTCGGACTACGGCGCCACGATCCTCGGCGACCACCTCGCGACCGCCGTCGCTCGACAGGCACCCGGCGTACGCCTGCGGTTCGTCCCCAACACCCCGGCCGCGGTCGACCACGCTCGCGAGTCGCTGCGGACGCTCGACGGCATCGTCCTGCCGCACGGCTTCATCAGCGACATCCCTGCCGTCGACCTGTACGAGGACACCTGGGTGTGCGTCGTGTCCGAGGACAACGACCGGGTCGGCGAGACGCTCACGCTCGAGGACGTCGCCGCGCTGCCGTGGGTCGCGACGTACAACCTGCCCACCGCGTTCGCACCGGCTGCGCGGCAGCTTCGGATGATCGGGGTGGAGCCCGACGTGCACATCGTGGTCGACAGCTTCCTCGCGATCCCGTTCCTCGTCGCCGGGACGAACCGTGTCGCGGTGCTCCAGGCGCAGCTCGCCCATCGGCTCGCGGCCGCCGCCGGCATCCGTGTCTTCGCGTGCCCCTGGGACGTCGTGCCGCTCAAGGAGGCGTTCTGGTGGCACCCGCAGTTCCGGTCCGACCCGGCACACCAGTGGCTGCGCCAGATTCTTCGGGACGTCGGCGACGACATCGGACGCCGCAGCATCGACGCTATGGATACCTGACCCCAACACAATCGATTTCCCTGCTGCCACGCCGAGGCCGCACAGTTCTGGTCGTGACGCCCGTCACACGGCGCGCACCTCCGCTGCGCCGCTCCCTGGACCTGGAGCACACGATGACAGACACCGGCACCGGCCTCGCCGGAAGTGCGAACCCGCCAGCCCCTCCCCGGTCGGCCGGTCGCCGGCAGGGCCTCCTCCTCATGCTGATCAGCTGCCTCCCCGTGCTCGGTTCGGTGCTCCTCGCCCCGGTCCTGCCGCGCATGCAGGACCATTTCGAGGCGACGGCAGGCGCTGACGCGCTCGTGCCGATCACTCTCACGGTGCCCGCCCTGATGATCGGAGTGCTCGCACCGTTCGCCGGCAGGTTCGTCGACCGCTTCGGACGCAAGCAGCTCCTGGTCGGCGGCCTCGTCGTCTACGCATTGTTCGGCACCGCGCCGCTGTGGCTCGAGCCGCTCCCGGCGATCGTGCTGAGCCGCGCCGGCGTCGGCGTCGCCGAAGCCGCGATCATGACGTGCTGCACGACGCTGATCGCCGACTACTTCTCCGGGCGCGAGCGCGACCGCTGGCTGGGTCTGCAGACGGTGTTCACCGCACTCGCCGCCACCGTGTTCTTCGCCGCAGGCGGTGCGCTCGGGTCGTTCGGCTGGCGGACCCCGTTCTGGCTGTACGCGTCCGGCCTCGTCTTCGCCGTGCTCGCCGCGACCGTCCTGTGGCAGCCGCACGCACGTACGGAGTCGCCGGCGGCGCAGGCGCACGCGCTTCCGCCGATCCCGTGGCGGACCCTCCGCGCCCCGATCCTCTTCACCCTCGTCGGCGGCGTCGTGTTCTACACCCCGATCGTCGAGCTCTCGTACGCCCTCGACGACCTCGGCGTCGAGTCCACCGCCGCGATCGGTGCGATCAGCGCGATCGCGTCGGCGGCGACGGCGACCGGCGCCTTCGTGTTCGGGCGGGTGTCGGGCCGCGGGACCGCGACGCTCCTCCCCATCGCCGCGGGTCTCGCCGGCACCGGCATCGTCGTGATCGGCATCGCGGGATCGGTGGCGGTCACGGCCATCGGCGCGGTCGTCGCCTCCGCGGGCACGGGGCTCATGCTTCCGACGCTGGTCACGTGGGCGATCTCGTCGCTGCCCTTCGAGCTGCGGGGCCGCGGCACGGGACTCTGGACCGCCGCCTTCTTCATCGGCCAGTTCTTCTGCCCGCTCATCGTCGTCGGGCTCACCGCTGCGCTCGGCGGGCTCGGGGGTGCGCTCGTCGTGGTCGGCATCGCCTCCCTGGTGATGGCGGTCGCCGCGAAGACCCTCCTTCCCCGCACCCCGAAGGTGCGCGTCCATGTGTGACGTCATCTCGAACGCCCTGTCGTCCGTGCCGGACCCGGGACGACGCCGCTTCCTGAAGGTCCTCGGCGCGTCCGCCGCCGTCGGCGCGCTCGCCACCGCCGTACCGTCTGCCGCCGCAGGGGCGCCCGCGCACCGGCGAGGTCGTCCGGCTCGCACGCGCCTGGTGCTTCTCGGCACCGCCGGCGGACCGGCGTACGTCGACGCGACGCGCGCGGGCGTCTCGACCGCCGTCGTGTTCGAGGACCGCGTGTACGTCGTGGACCTTGGGCTCGGCGCCTTCCAACGTCTTGCGCAGAGCGGACTCGGACCGGACAACGGCTTGGGATCGGCCCTCACCAACGTGCGCGGCGTGTTCTTCACCCACCTGCACAGCGACCACACGGTCGACTGGCCCGGCACCTACGTGACGGGCAGCATGAACGCGACAGGCAGGACCGACGGCGCGATCCAGGTGTTCGGCCCGGGCCGCCGCGACACGCTTCCGCGCGTGTTCCCGCCGAACCGGCCGGCGCCCGCGCTCGTCTCGCCCGACGACCCGACGCCGGGGATCAGCGGCATGACCGGCTACCTGCGCCAGGCGTTCGCGCAGGACGTGAACGACCGGCTTCGAGACAGCAACTTCACCGCTCCGGACGCGATGTTCGACGTCCACGACATCGATCTGAGCGGCGTCTGGACGGTGGACCCGCTCGGCAAGCCACCGCGCCTCGACGCGCCGATCCCCGTGTGGGAGGACGGCGACGTCCGCATCACGGCCACGCTCGTCGATCACCACCCGACGGCCCCTGCGTTCGCGTACCGGTTCGACACCCCGGACGGCTCGGTGGTCGTCTCCGGTGACACCACCGTGAGCGAGAACCTCATCGACCTCGCGCAGGACTGCGACTACCTGGTCCACGAAGTCATCGACCCGGTCTTCGTCGACGACCTGACCGCGGCGCTCCCCGCTGACGTGGGCCCCGCTGTCCGCGAGCACCTCCTCGGCGCGCACACCACGATCGAGCAGGTCGGCCGCGACGTCGCGGAGCCTGCCGGGGCGAAGAACCTCGTCCTCTCGCACATGGTGCCGGGCGCCAATCCGATGTCGCGGTGGCGGAAGGCGCAGCGTGGCTACTCGGGACGGCTCGTCGTCGGTGAGGACCTCATGGAGCTGCCGGTCGGTCGACGACGCGCCTAGCCTGGCATCCTGCTCGGATGGTCGAGATCCGTTCGCGCTTCGCGGTGGACGACGACGCGCTCAGCGCCCTGCACGCCCGCGCGTTCGGCACTCCGGACGCGCGGGCGTCGCCGTGGCGTGAGCGGCTGGAACGTCACAGCGTCGCGTGGGTCGGCGCCTTCGACGGCGACCTCGTGGGCTTCGTGCACGCGGCGTGGGACGGCGGTGCGCACGGCTTCCTCCTGGACACCGTCGTCGACCCGTCGTACCAGCGCCGCGGCATCGGTCTCTCCCTCGTGGAACGACTGCGGGAGGATGTCGCCGCCGCAGGGTGCTCGTGGCTGCACGTCGACTTCGAGCCGCACCTCGCCGACTTCTACGCCAGGTGCGGGTTCAGGGCCACGAGCGCGGGGCTGCTGCGACTCGAGGCGTGAGCGGGAGGGTGCGGGTGGTCTCGATCGCTTCGCGCCTCGACCAGCGGAGGGTGAAGCGCCTCGACCAGCGGAGGGTGAAGCGCCTCGACAAGCGGGAGCAGCGGAGGTCAGCGCGGGGGCGTCGAGAGCCACGCGACGACGACGTCGCCGATCAGAGACCGAAGCCTCGGACGCGTGCTGTCGTCGAGCATGTCGACGTCGAAGAGGTAGCCGAACGTGTACTGGTTGGCGACCTGGAACACGCAGTACGAGCTGATCAGCAGGTGCACGTCGAGCGCCTCGACGTCGGCGCGGAAGGCGCCGTCGGTGATGCCTCGCTCGAGGATCGTCTCGAGGACCTCCATCGCCGGCTTGCCGAGGTCGCGCAGGACCTCGAGCTTGCGGATCCCCTCACCGCGGTGGATGTTCTCGATCGCGACCAGGCGCATGAAGTCCTGGTGCTCGACGTGGTGGTCGTACGTCAGCTCGGCCAGGCGCCGGACGGCGTCCACCGGACCGAGGTCGCCGACCTCGAGCCGCTCCTCCGCCTCACGGATGCCTCGGTACGCGGCCTCGAGGACCGCGAGGTACAGCTGTTCCTTGCCACCGAAGTAGTAGTAGATCATCCGCTTCGTCGTGCGGGTGCGTTCGGCGATCTCGTCGACCCGGGCGCCGGAGTAGCCGTCCTCGGCGAACGCTCGCGTGGCGACCTCGAGGATCTCGGCCTTCGTGCGCTCGGCGTCACGTCGCCTCGGGACCTGGTCAGCCACCGCACCACCCTATCGAGCCCGGGGCCGCTCCATCGCCGTTCGACCCTCTAGCCGCGCAATGTACTGAATGGTACGTTCACTGGCGTGCGTACGTCGATCGCCACCGTCTGCATCAGCGGCAGCCTCGTCCCCAAGCTCCACGCCTGCGCCGAGGCAGGGTTCGACGGCGTCGAGATCTTCGAGCCCGACCTCGTGACCGCATACGAGTCACCGGAGGAGATCCGGACGCTCGCCGACCGGCTCGGGCTCTCGCTCGACCTCTACCAGCCGTTCCGTGACTTCGAGGGCGTCGACGACGCCACGCTGGCCGACAACCTCCGGCGCGCCGAGACCAAGTTCCAGCTGATGCAGCGTCTCGGCATGGACCTGATGCTCGTGTGCAGCAACGTGGGCACCGCGACGATCGACTCCGACGAGGTCTCTGCGGCACAGCTGCGCACCCTCGGCGACCTCGCCGCGTCGTACGGCGTCCGCATCGCGTTCGAGGCGCTCGCCTGGGGCAAGTACGTCGACGACTACCGCCGGGCCTGGCGGATCGTGGAGCGCGCCGACCACCCGAACGTCGGTGTCTGCCTCGACTCCTTCCACATCCTGTCGCGCGGTCACGACCCGAGCGACATCGAGAAGATCCCGGGCGACAAGATCTTCTACCTGCAGCTCGCCGACGCGCCCGCGCTCGACATGGACGTGCTCTCGTGGAGCCGCCACCACCGGCTCTTCCCGGGCGAGGGCAGCTTCGACCTGACCGGCTTTCTCGGCCACGTGCTCGCTGCCGGCTACACCGGGCCGCTCTCGCTCGAGGTGTTCAACGACGTCTTCCGTCAGACCGACCTCCGCCGTACCGCCGCGCACGCGCACCGCTCACTCGTGTGGCTCGAGGACCAGGTGAGACGGCCAGGAGTCACCGAGACGACGCAGCACCTCACCGAGATCACTCCCCCGCAGGCGTTCGACTTCGTGGAGCTGCGCGGGTCCGGTCTCGACGAGGTGGACCTGGTGCTGGAGCAGCTCGGCTTCACCTTCCGCGGTCGGCACCGCACGAAGCCGGTCAGGCTGTGGTCGTCCGGACGCGCTCGCGTGATCCTCAACGAGCAGCGCGGCAACGAACGCCCGGCCCACCTCGCGGCGTTCGGGCTCGAGGTCGCCGACGCCGAGGCCGCCGTCGCTCGGGCGCGCGAGCTCGCCGCCCCGCCGGTGTTCCGGCAGACGCACGCCGGCGAGCAGGATCTGCCTGCGACGGCGGCCCCGGACGGCATGCAGATCCTCTTCAACGACAACGGGCCGGACCCGCGCTGGCTCGACGAGTTCACCTACGGCGACCCTGAACGCGCCGACGTCGCCCGGTCGATCGACCACGTCAACATCACCCAGCGGTGGCAGGACTTCGACGAGGCGGTGCTCTTCTACCAGAGTGTGCTCGGTCTCGAGTCCGAGCCGTCGCGCGAGGTGGCGAGCCCGCGCGGTCTCGTCCGCAGCCAGGTCATGCGGACGCCGGACGGCTGCGTCCGTCTTCCGCTGAACGTCGAGCCGCAGGCCGAGGACCGGCGCACGCAGCACGTCGCCTTCACGTCCGACGACGTCGTCGGTCTCGCCCGCGCAGCGCGCGGACGCGGGCTGTCGTTCCTTCCGGTGCCAGACAACTACTACGACGACCTCCGCGCCCGGTTCGCGCTGGACGACGCCTTCGTCGCGCAGCTGCAGGACTATGACCTGCTGTACGACGAGGACGCCGACGGCGGGTTCGTGCACTTCTACACGCGCACGCTCGGGGACGTCTTCCTCGAGTTCGTCGAGCGGCGCGAGGCGTACGACGGGTACGGTGCCGCCGCGGACGCACCCGTACGCCTCGCCGCGCAACGCGCCACCGCCGCGGCGCCGGCCGACCGCTGAGCGGCTACGTCTCCCGCGCCGTCCCCGTGGAGCCGCGCAGCACCAGCTCGGTGGGCAGCACCACCCGTGGCGGCGTACGCGTCCTGCCGTTCGGCGTGGCCATGTCGAGCAGGATCTCCACCGCGGCCCGACCGACCTCGACGTGCGCGCCACCGAGGGTCGTGAGCCTCGGTGTGCACAGGTCGGAGGCGAAGATGTCGTCGAACCCGACCACGCTCACGTCGTCGGGAACCCGCACACCGCGCTGGGCGAGACGTTGCACGACACCGATCGCCAGGAGGTCGTTGTGCGCGACGATCGCAGTCGCACGCGTCGTGAGAGCGCCGTCGGCCGCGGCACCGCCCTGGGACACCTTCGGCATGAACGGGCCGACACGCTCTGCGGCGATGCCAAGGCTCTCCGCCGCCGTCCGCAGCGCCGACCAGCGCGTCGACGCCATCCAGGAGTTGCGCGGACCGGCGAGGTAGACGAGGTGCCGGTGGCCGAGCGAGACCAGGTGCTCCACGATCTGGCGGCACCCCTGCACGTGGTCGAGCACGACGCTCGGGATCCCGCCGAGCTCACGGTTCATCAGCACGACCGGACGCTGCGCGGCGATCTGCTCGAGATTCTCGTCGGGCAGCCGGCTCGCAGCGAGGACGAACCCGTCGACCGAGCTGACCAGCCGCTGGATCTGGTCGTACTCGATCCGCGGCGACTCCTCCGCGTTGACGAGCACGAGCGTGTACTCCGACGCCTTCGCGCGCAGCTCTGCCCCGCGGATCAGCTCGAAGTAGTGCGGGTTGGTGATGTCGGAGACCACCATCGCCACCGTGTGGTGGCGCCCCGAGAACAGCGCTCGCGCGTGCGGGTTCGGACGGTAGCCGAGCTCCGCAGCGACGGCGAGGACGTGCTCGCGCGTGCGTGCGCTGACACGGGTGGGCGTGGAGAACGCGCGCGAGACGGTCGACGTCGCCACTCCGGCGGCGGCGGCGACGTCGTAGATCGTCGGGTGGGCCATGTCACACAGGGAACACGATCTGGCAACCCGGTGGCAACTGCTTGCCGCCTGGTTGCCACCCTCCCTAAGTTCGCGTGCTATGACCGACGTCACACCACCGCCGCGTGGCCCCGCGTGGCTCCAGAAGCTCTTCACGCAACCCCCGCTGTGGCTGTCGCGGACGACGCGCACCCTCACGGCGATCGAGCTCGCGATCGGCATCGCCGCGCTCCTGCTGATCTTCTTCCTGGTGCTCGCGCAGGCCTTCCAGCGCTACCTGCCGGTCGACGGCTGGCCGTGGACCGGTGAGCTCGCACGCTTCTGCCTGGTGTGGCTGACCTTCGTGGTCGCGGGCGTGCTGGTGACCACCGACTCGCACATCGCGATCGAGATGATCGACACGGTCGACAACGAGGTCGTCCGGCGCCTGGTCCGCGTCATCTCGTGCGTCGTGGTCGCAGCGACCGGCGTCATCCTCACCGCGGCGGCATGGTCGCTCGTGCAGGAGCAGGGCATGTTGAAGTCCCCGGCGATGCGGATGCCGATGTCGTGGTTCTACGCGATCTCGATGATCGGCTTCGTGAGCACGGCGTTGCGCGCCACCATCGCCGCAGTGCAGTACGCCGTCGTCGGCGCCCCCCGCGACAACTGGGCCGACGTGGAGGCACCGGTCGCATGAGCCTCCTGATCCTGTGCCTCCTCATCACCGCCCTGCTGGTGATCCGTGTCCCGATCGCGTTCGCGTTCATCGGCCCGTCGCTCCTCTACCTCCTCACCAACGACCAGTCGCTCGGCCTCCCGCTGCGCCTGGTGGCCCAGTCGACCGCGAGCTTCCCGCTGCTCGCCGTCCCGCTTTTCATCCTTCTCGGGAGCCTCGCCAACCACGCGGGGATCGCGGACCGGCTCTTCGACTTCGCGCTCGCCCTTCTCGGTCGCGTCCGCGGCAGCCTCGGCTACGTCAGCGTCGGGGTCAGCGTCGGCTTCTCGTGGATGAGCGGCTCAGCGGTCGCCGACGCCGCGGCGCTCGGCAAGCTCCAGATCCCCGCGATGCTCCGCAGCGGCTACTCCAAGCGGTTCGCGCTCGGTGTCGTCGGGTCCTCCTCGCTCATCGCGCCGGTGATGCCGCCGAGCATCCCTGCGGTGATCTACGCCGGGCTGGCCGCGGTGTCGACCGGCGCCCTCTTCGCAGCGTCGGTCGTCCCTGCCCTGCTGATGGCGCTCGGCCTGTGCGTCGTCGTCTTCCTCTGGGTGCGCCGCGACGACAACGTCCAGCGCACGGAGTTCAGCTGGCCGCGCGTCTGGGAGACCGGCAAGCGCGTCATCGCCCCGCTCGGAGCACCGGTCGTGATCCTGGGCGGCATCCTCGGCGGAGTCTTCACGCCGACGGAGGCCGCCGCGGTCGGGGCGGCGTACATGCTGATCCTCGGCTTCGCCTACCGCACGCTCCGGCTGCGGGACATGCCGAAGGTTCTCACCGAGGCCGTCCTCACCACCGGCGCGATCATGCTCATCGTCGCCTCCGCCAACCTGCTCGGCTACATCTTCGCCCTCGAGCAGGTGCCGCAGCACATCTCCACGTGGGTCCTCGGCCTCACCGACAACGCGACCGTGTTCCTCCTGCTGGTGCTGGTGCTGTCGCTCGTCCTCGGCACGGCGCTCGACGCGATCGCGGTGCTGACGCTGATGGTGCCGATCCTGCTCCCGATCAGCGCGGCGTACGACGTCGACCCGATCGCGCTCGGCGTGCTGATGATCCTGTCCCAGATGATCGGCCTGCTCACACCGCCGGTAGGGACGGTGATCTTCGTCCTGCAGGCGATCGCGAAGGCACGGATGTCCGAGGTGTTCTGGGGCTCCCTGCCGTTCATGGTGCCGATGCTCCTGCTGTGCTTCGCCATCATCTTCTGGCCCGACGCGATCCTCTATCTCCCGAAGGAGCTCGGGCTGTGAGCGCGCCACGCGATCCCGGACGCTCCGTCCTCGTGGGCCTCCTCGGACAAGGCGTGAAGCCGTCGCTGACCCCGGAGATGCACGAGCGCGAGGCGCAGCGCCACGGCCTGCGCTACGTCTACAAGACGGTCGACCTCGAGGGCGACCGGCTCGAGGTCGAGCATCTCCGCGGGCTGCTCGCCGCGGCGATCGAGCTCGGCTTCGACGGTCTCAACGTCACCCACCCGATCAAGCGGACGATGCTGCCGCTCGTCGACGAACGTGCCGCGGAGGTCGAGCGGATCGGCGCGCTCAACACCGTCCTCGTCCGCGACGGCGTGACGCGGGCCCACAACACCGACGTCACCGGCTTCGCCCGTGCCTTCCGCGAAGGCCTGCCAGGTGCGGACCTGAGCGACGTCGTCCTCCTGGGTGCGGGCGGTGCCGGCACCGCCGTCGCCGACGCCCTCGTCGACCTGGGTGCGAGCAGACTCCACCTGATCGACCCCGACCGTGCGCGGGCTGACGCACTGCGGGACACGCTCGCGAGCACGGCTCCCGACGTGGAGGTGGCGGTCGACGGACCCGACGCGCTGGCCGACGCCCTCTCCGACGCGAGCGGTCTCGTCAACGCGACCCCGGTCGGGATGGCTCAGCACCCGGGGAGTCCGGTCCCGGAGGGCCTGCTCGCTGCCCAGCGCTGGGTCGCCGACATCGTCTACCGCCCCCTCCTCACCGAGCTGCTCCGTACCGCCCGAGCACACGGCTGTCCCACCCTCAGCGGTGCGGGGATGGCGGTCCACCAGGCCGCCGACACGTTCGAGCTCCTCACAGGGAGGACAGCTCATCGCGAGGAGATGTTCCGCGACTTCGACGAGATGGTCTCGGCCGAGACCGCCGCGCCGCCAGACGTGGACGTCCCCAACAACCATCGGTCTCGGGAGTCCTCCGGAGAAAGGAACCACTGAAATGTCCGCTCGAAAGCTCCGACGCACTGCGTCGATCGCCGCCTGCGCGGTCGTGCCCCTGCTCGCCCTCGCGGCGTGCGGCGGCGACGACGACGGAGGAGGCGGTGGCGACTCCACCGAACGTGAGCTCAAGCTCGCGCACAGCTACACCGAGACCCAGCCGCAGCACCGCTGCGGCGCTCAGGTCATCGCCGACGAGGTCGCGAACGCCGACGTCGGTCTCACCGTCACGATCCACCCCAACAGCACGCTCGGCGGGGACGCCGACCGGATCAGCTCGGTCGTCTCCGGCGACATCGACATGGACATCCAGGGCGCCTCGGCACTCGGGGCCGTCTACGAGCCCGTCGCCGTGCTCGACGCGGCGTACGCCTTCGACGACGCCGAGCACCTGGCGGCATTCTTCGACAGCGATGCCTCGGACGACGTCCTCGACGGCTTCAAGGAGGAGACAGGCGTCTCCACGCTGGGTGCCTGGTCTGCCGGGATGCGACAGTTCACCGCGAACGACCCCATCCGTGAGCCCGCCGACCTCGAGGGCCTGCGGATGCGCTTCCCGGCGTCCCCGCAGTTCCTGATGAACGCCAAGGCGCTCGGCGCGAACGCCACCGAGGTGGCGTACGAGGAGCTGTTCCTCGCGCTGCAGCAGGGCACGGTGGACGGCCAGGAGAACCCGATCGTCAACATCGAGGCGATCAGCCTCGACGAGGTGCAGGACTACATCAGCATGTCCTCGCACCAGGCGAACTCCAACCTGGTCATCATCGGCAAGGTCTGGGACGAGCTCTCCGACGAGCAGCAGGAGGCGCTGCAGGCGGCCGTCGACAAGGCGGTCGACGAGGTGCCGGGCTGCGTGGCCGAGGACGAGCAGAAGACGCTCGACGCCTGGTCGGAGAGCGGGTCGCTCGAGGTCGTCGACGACGTGGACGTCGACGCGTTCCGTGAGAAGGCCGACGCCTACCTGCGCGAGAACTTCAACGACGAGCAGCTCGCGGTGTACGAGGCGATCCGGGGAACGGCTGGATGACGGAGGCGGGGGAGGTCCAGACCTTCACGGGACCGGTGCCGGCGTCGGACCTCGGGGTCACGCTGATCCACGAGCACGTCTTTGTCGGCCATCCCGAGCTGGACCTGAACTTCCCCCATCCGGAGTGGGACGAGGCCGCGGCCGTCGAGGCGGCGGTCGCGGGCCTCGACCGGCTCTGGGAGCTCGGCGTACGCACGGTGGTCGACCTGACCGTCCTCGGTCTCGGTCGCGACGTGGCTCGGGTTGCGACGGTCGCCGCCCGGTCACGTGTGCAGCTGGTCGCGTCGACCGGCTACTACACGGCCGACGTGCTCCCGCCGTACTTCCACACCCACGGGCCGGGGCTGCTGATCGACGGGCCCGACCCGCTCGTCGAGATGTTCGTGAACGACATCGAGGTCGGCATCGCCGGCACGGCGATCCGCGCCGGGATGCTCAAGGTGGTCACCGATCGACCCGGTCTCACGCCGGACGTCGTCCGGGTGATCACGGCGGCCGCGATCGCGCACCAGCACACCGGGGTGCCGATCACGACCCACACGCACGCCCCGTCGCAGAACGGCCGCGACCAGCTCGCGCTCCTCGTCGAGCACGGCGTGGCACCGGAGCGGGTGGTCGTCGGGCACTGCGGCGACTCCGAGGACCTCGCCTACCTGCGCGAGCTCGCCGACACGGGAGCGACCCTGGGGATGGACCGGTTCGGCATGGAGCACGTGCTGCCCGACGAGCAGCGCGTACGCACGGTGCTGGCGCTGCTCGAGCTCGGCTACGCCGACCGCATGGTGCTGTCGCACGACGCCGCGTTCTTCAGCCGTGTCACGCCTCCCAGCTGGCGCGCGACGCACGTGCCGAACTGGCACATGGAGAACCTCCACCGCCGGATCGTCCCGCTCCTGCGCGACGGCGGTGCGACGGACGACGACCTGAACCAGATGCTGGTGGTGAACCCGGCACGCCTGCTCACGCCCGCACCGCAGCACTGAGCGGACGCTCGTCGCGCGGCCGGTGGATTCTCACCCGCCGCCTTTGGGTACAGGGTCGAGGACCCGGCCGACGACGAAGGGCATCATGATGGGCGACGAGTTGCTGGTGGCGGACTTCCTGGTCGACCGACTTCGCGCGTGGGGCGTGCCGCGTGTGTTCGGCTACTCCGGCGACGGCATCAACCCTTTCATGGGCGCACTGCGGCGCGCGGCGGGTGACCCGGCGTTCGTCCAGGCCCGCCACGAGGAGAACGCCGCTCTGATGGCGGTCGGCCACGCCAAGTACACCGGCGGTGTCGGGGTCGTCACGAGCACCCAGGGACCGGGAGCGGTGCATCTCCTGAACGGCCTGTACGACGCCAAGCTGGACCACGTGCCGGTCGTGGCGCTGGTCGGGCAGCAGCAGACGACCGTTCTCGGCTCCGAGTACCAGCAGGAGATCGACCTGCAGGTCCTGTTCAGCGACGTCGCTCGCGACTTCGCTCAGACGGTGATGTCTCCCGAGCAGGTGCCGGTGGTCATCGACCGTGCCTTCCGCACCGCACTCGAGCGGCGGTCGCCGTGCGTGGTGGTGCTTCCGCACGACGTCCAGAACGCCACGCTCCCCGACGAGCCCGCGCACGAGCACGGGATCGTCGTCAGCGCCCCCCGGTGGTCGCCGGCGCACGTCGTGCCGGACGACACACAGCTGGCGGCCGCGGCCGA
The DNA here is from genome assembly GCF_041320275.1 of Mumia sp. Pv4-285. Taxonomy (NCBI): domain Bacteria; kingdom Bacillati; phylum Actinomycetota; class Actinomycetes; order Propionibacteriales; family Nocardioidaceae; genus Mumia; species Mumia qirimensis. Next base: position 3,470,776 of record NZ_CP162023.1, read on the forward strand.
GGTCCTCCGCGCCGGCGAACGGACCGCCCTCCTCGTCGGCCAGGGAGCACGTCACGCCGGCGACGAGGTGCGCGCGGTCGCTGAGCACCTCGGAGCGGGCGTCACCACAAGCCTCCTCGGCAAGCCGTGGTGGGACGAGACGCTCTCCTTCAGCTGTGGAGTCATGGGTCACCTCGGGACGACGGCGTCAGGGTGGCTGATGGAGCACTGCGACACCCTTCTGATCGTCGGCTCGGACGATCCGTGGACCGAGTTCTACCCGGCTCCCGGCTCCGCTCGAGCCGTGCAGGTGGACATCGACGGCCGAAACCTCGGCCACCGTTATCCGGTCGACGTCGGCGTCCGGGGCGATGCCGCCGAGACCCTCCGACGCCTGCTGCCGATGCTCGGCGAGCACAGAGCGTCTGACCCTTGGCCCGCTCGCGTCGCGGAGCAGGTCACCCGTTGGCACGAGATCCGTGAGCGTCGTGCCGCGCGACCGGCCGAGCCGGTCAATCCCGAAGCCGTGGTGCACCGCCTCAACCGCCACATTCCGAACGAGGCTCTCGTGAGCGTCGACGTCGGATCCATCACCTACTGGTACGCCCGCCACCTGATGCTGCCCCCGGGTGTGCCGGCGCACCTCTCCTCGACCCTCGCGAGCATGGGATCCGGCCTGCCGTACGGCATCGCTGCGAAGCTGGACCGACCGGACCGTCCGGTGGTCGCCCTCGTCGGTGACGGCGCCATGCAGATGAACGGCATCAACGAGCTCGTGACGCTGACACGCCTGTGGCCGGAGTGGGAGGACCCGAGGTTCGTCGTGCTCGTGCTCCACAACGGAGACCTCGCCGAGGTCACGTGGGAGCAACGCGAGACCGAGGGCGATCCGCGGTACGCAGCGAGCCAGGCGCTCCCGGCCTTCCCGTACGCCGACTACGCGACGATGCTCGGCTTCGAAGGCATCCGTCTCGCGTCGGCCGACGACATCGACTCCGCCTGGGAGCGTGCCTTCGCGGCGGACCGGCCAGTCGTCATCGAAGCGATCGTGGACCGCGACCAGCCTCTCCTGCCCCCGTTCCCGGGCGGGCGCGAGAAGCTGGAGAGCTTCCGCCGAGGCATCGGCCAAGAAGGGGACGCCGGTCGTCACGCACGAGAGCTCCTCGACCAGCAGGCGGCCGACGAGGAGTGACGTCGGCCTTCGCCGCGGCGGACGCTCAGCGAGCAGCGTCGGCGGCCGCGACGTCGCCCAGCCCCTCCTCGGCCAGCGCGGCGATGGCGGCGCGCGGGTCAGCCGGGAGCCGGTCCTCCGGGACGACGCTCCGCGCGACGTACTCGAGGTGGTCGAGGCAGACGCTCGCGAGGTCGAACGCGCGCTCGCAGATCACCCACTGGAAGTGCAGGCCGTCGCTCATCGCGATGCACTGCCGGGCGAGCCGCTCGGGGTCGACGTCCGGACTCAGGTCTCCACGCTCGAGGCACCCGGCGAAGTGCGCGGTGACGGCAGCGACGACGCGGGGATGGTCAGCGGCCTCGTACGAGCTCTTCGACTTGACGAGGCGAGCGGTCTCGACGGCCGTGAGGACCGAGAGCTCGACGAGCTCGGGGTCGTTCGCGAAGAGCGTGGTCGACAGCTGCATGCGGGCGAAGACGTCGATCGCCGTCGGCGCCGCGGGCAGGAGACCCCACCATCGCTGGATCTCCGCCATGCGCCTGCCGTGCACCGCGATGAGGAGGTGAGCCTTGCTCGGGAAGTAGTGCAGGACGCCTTCTTGGGTGATGCCGACGTCGCGCGCGATGGCGGCCAACGAGGTGTTCACGTAGCCGGCCTGCGCGAACCGCGCGGCGGCGGCCTCGAGGATGCTCTCCTCCCGTTGACGCCCGCTGACGTACCGGCCCCGGACTCCGCTCACGGGGTCGATGCTACCGATGGCCGGAACCTGCCACGCCAAAACCTTGTTCACTAGGTGTTCGGTTCCTAGCATGATCGGCATGCAGGTCGACCATCGTCGAGACGCCCCACCACGGTCCGCGCTGGACGCCGAGGAGATCGAGCTCCTCCGCGTCCTGAGCACCGGCGTGCCGTGGAGCGTCGTCGCGCACCGCCTGCACATGAGCGAGCGCACGGCTCACCGTCGCACCCGCCAGATCTGCGAGTCGGTCGGCGTCGGCAAGCCGATCGAGGCCGTCGTCTGGGCGATTCGGCACGGCTTCATCTGACCCTTCGGCGGCACTGGCCGGTTCCTGACAGATCTCGGCCGAACCCTTGCCGTCAGGTGACCTGGGTCACAGGCTATGAAACGTTTCAGTCCCTCACCTCAGGGAGACCTCCCGTGACCGAACACTCTCGCCCCTCCCGTCCCAGGACGCGGTGGCTCACCGGCGTCGCGGCGGCCGCCTGCCTCCTCGGCGGTGCGCTCACCGCACCCGCGACCGCAGCGCCCCCTGCCCGCCATCCCGGCGCGTCCTCCACACCCTCAGGCTTCGTCAAGGACTTCACGTCGGCCGACCGCGAGCACGGAGCGATGTTCCGCTGGTGGTGGCCGTCCTCCGTCGAGGCCGGCCCCGCCGTCCGCCAGCTCCGCCAGGTCGCCGCCGCCGGCTACAAGGGTGTCGAGATCGCCTTCGTCATGGACGGCACCACCTACCCGGTCGACCCGGACGAGCACGCGTTCGGTGACGCGAGCTGGCGTGCGGCGGTCCGGGCCGTGCTCGCCGAGGCCCAGCAGCTCGGCGTCCAGGTCGACCTGACCCTCGGCGGCCGGTGGCCGGCGGCAGTCCCGGGGCTCGACGTGGGCACCGACAGCGCCAGCCAGGAGCTGGTCACCGGGAGCGCGACCGTCGCGGGCGGCACGACGTACGCCGCCGCCGTCCCGGCGCCGACCCCGCGGACCTACCAGGACCGCACGTCGGAGAACGGGGTCATCACCTCCACGACGAAGACGTCGCAGCCCACGTACGTCACCGCGACGGCGACCCGGTGCGTCGCGGACTGCACCGAGGCCAAGCCCCGGCTCGACCTCGGCTCCGTCCGTGACATCAGCGGCGCCGTACGCGACGGGAAGGTCTCGTGGACCGCGCCCGCCGAGGGCACGTGGCTCGTGACCGGCTACTGGCAGCGCGGGACGGCTCAGCGCAACGACGCCCCGTTCGGCTCCACCGTCTCGCTGCTCTCCGACCCGGAGTCGCGGGTCGTCGACCACTTCGGCAGGGCAGGCACAGAGGAGTTCATCGCGTACTTCGACACGCTGCTCGACCCGGCCACGCGGCGCCTCCTCAAGGCCAACGGCGGATCGATCTTCGAGGACTCGCTCGAGCTGAAGTTCGCGCAGGCCTGGACGCCGACGTTCTTCGCGGCCTTCCAGAAGACCAACGGCTACTCCGTACGGCCCTACCTGCCCGCCCTCGCCCAGCGCGAGGCGTCGAGCCCGTTCGCTCCCCCGTCGCCGGAGTTCGCGTTCGGCGAGGGACAGGACACGGTCGCCGAGCGCGTCCTCCACGACGTCGACCAGACGCTGAACGACCTCTACCTCGAGAACCACGTGAAGCCCGTCCGCCGATGGGCCAGGGGACTCGGACTGACCTTCCGCGCACAGCCGTACGGCGAGCCGATCGACCTCGGTGGCGCAGCCTCGCACCTCGACGTCACCGAGTGCGAGACGCTCGGGTGCAGCGAGGACCAGTTCCGGACGGCGGCCGCCGGCGTGAGCCTCGCCGGCAAGCAGGTCCTCAGCAGCGAGATGCTGCCGGGCGGCTTCGGCAACCTGTACGGCCTCACGCAGGCGCAGATCACCGCCGCGGTCAACCGCGAGTACGCGCTGGGCGCGAACCAGATGGTGTTCCACGGCCTGCCCTACCCGAACATCCCCCCGAGCGCCGACGGCACCGTCGTCGACAACGCCTCATCCTGGCCGGGGTTCCACGGGTTCGGCGCGAACATCGGTGAGGCGTTCGGTCCACGCCAGCCGTCCTGGTCGATGCAGTCCGACACTGCTGGCTACTACGCGCGGATGCAGCAGACGTTGCAGACCGGCTCGGCGCGGTACGACGTCGCGGTGCTGAACCAGGCGCTCGGCGCCGACGCGGCGAGTCACGACGGCACGTTCCTCGATGCCGCGGGCTACACGTTCGGCTACGCCACGCCGGGGGCGCTGCGCGGCCAGAAGGTCTCCCGCGGCGTGCTGGACCCCGGCGGCGCCGGTTTCCGGGCGCTCGTCGTCGGCAGCGAGCCGACCGACCTCGCGACCGCACGCGAGGTCGAGCGCCTCGCGCGTTCGGGGCTGCGGATCGTCGTCGTCGGCGAGGGTCCGACACGTTCTGCCGGATACGCACGCGACGCGACGGCTGCCGCCGCGCTCGACCGCGAGGTGCGGCGGACGTTCTCGCGCATCGCGGCATCCCGTTCGACGACCGTCGTCGCTGACGACGCGGGTGCCCTCGCTGCCCTCGAGGACGAGGTCCGGGCCGACGCCGAGGTGTCCGACCCCGGCGTGAAGGTGGCCCGCCGGTCGGACGGCGGCCGCGACTACTACGTCCTCGTGAACCGCACCGACGCGCCGGTCACGACCGACGTCGCGATCGCCGGTGACCGCAGCACCGCCCCGTACACGCTCGACCCGTGGACCGGCTCCGTGAAGCCCGTCGGCGTGTACGACCGCCGGGGCAACCGGGTCGTCGTCCGCTCCGTCGACCTGGAACCCGGCGCGGCGAAGGCGTTCGCTCTCGCGGAGCGACGGTTCACCGGGACAACAGTCGCGGTTCACGCCGTCACGACCACTGCGGACGACGCGGCGGTCTCGACCACGGGCGGGAGGCATGCGCGCCAGACGCTGACCGTGACGGACACCGAGGGCGGCAGCGTCACCACCCGACTGAGCGACGGGCGGGTCGTCCGGTCGACGATCGGGTCGGTGCCCGCTCCAACGTCCCTCACCTCGTGGGACCTGGACCTGGACGAGTGGCTGCCGGGCGATCCCGACGACGCCTCCGACGTCACGCGCCACCAGCAGCACGCGATCGAGGACGTCGACCTCGTCTCGTGGACGCAGATCCCGGAGATCAAGGATGCGGTCGGCGTCGGGACGTACACGACCGAGATCACCGCCTCGAAGGCGCTGGCCGACGCGGGGACCGTGCTCGACCTGGGCGCCGTCTCGGGCTCGTACCGGGTCGTCGTGAACGGGAGGCGACTGCCGGTCGCCGACCAGCTCGACACGCGGATCGACCTGGGCGGCCGGCTCGTCCCCGGGCGCAACACGATCGAGGTCACGGTGGCGAGCACGCTGCTCAACCGGTTGCGCACCACGCGACCGAGCGAGTTCGGCAGCCGGGAGCCGACGACGAACGGCCTGCTCGGCCCGGTGACGGTCGAGCCGTACCGGACGGCGGTGCAGACGGTGCGCTGACCGGATGCGGAGGGTCGAGCCACGGTATCGATCCTCCGCTGGCGCTCCGGCCTCGACCAGCGAAGCGTGGGCGGGGGGCTATCGTGCGCGGATGACTGACACGGTGCTCGTGACCGGGGGAAGCGGCTTCGTCGCCGGGCACCTGGTCGCCCAGCTGCTCGACGCCGGGTACGCGGTGCGCGCGAGCGTCCGCGACCTGGCACGCACCGACAAGGTCCAGCCGCTGCGCGACCTCGCCGCCACGCGACCCGGCACCCTCGAGCTCTTCGAGGCCGACCTGCTCGACGGGGGAGGGTTCACGGCGGCCATGGACGGCTGTACGCGTGCCTTCCACGTCGCCAGCCCTTTCCTGATGCCCGAGCAGATCGAGGACGGTCGACGTGACGTGCTCGATCCGGCGATCATCGGTACCCGCAACGTGATCGACGCCGTCAACGCCACGCCGAGCGTCGAGCGGCTCGTCCTGACCTCCACGGTGGGCGCGATCTTCGGCGACTACGTGGACGTGCTCGCGATGCGGGACCAGACCCTGCGCGAGGAGTACGTGAACGAGACGAGCACGCTGGAGAACAACCCGTACCACTATGCGAAGACACGGGCGGAGAACCTCGCCTGGGAGGCGGCCAGGGCGCAGGAGCGTTGGTCCCTCGTCTGCATCAACCCGGGCCTCGTCCTCGGACCCTCGATCGGCGGACCGTCCGACTCGGGAAGCCTCTTCCTGATGAACGAGCTGATGAGCGGCTACTTCTTCTACGGAGCGCCCGACTTCAGCTTCACCGTCGCTGACGTCCGGGACGTCGCCACGGCGCACGTCCGCGCGGCCGAGCTCGACGACGCGCACGGCCGCTACATCGTGGCCCGCCCGGAGATGCTCTCGTTCCTCGAGATGGCGCGCATCATCAGGAGCCGACATCCTCGCCGGGTCCTGATCCCTCGACACCCGGTGCCTGACGCCGCCGTACGCGTGCTCGGACCGCGCTTCGGCCTCACCCCGGACTACATCGCGAAGCACCTCGGGATCCGCTTCGCGGTCGACAACAGTCGCAGCGTGGACGAGCTCGGCATCGACTACCGTGCAGCCGAGCAGACGATCCTCGACCACTTCGACGACTGGCGGCAGGGCCGACGTCGTACGCGCGAACGGGTCTCCGCAGCAGTGTGACGCAGGTCACATTTCCTGTCGCCTCGACTTCGCCTCACATTTTCCGACAAAGCCGCACATACGCGTACAGAACGCGCTAGCACCTCCTCAAAGTGCCTTGGCTGCTTGATGAAATCACTGCTATACAGGCGCCGGACACGTGGGTCGCAATCCGGAGCCGACCCCGCAGAAGGGAGCGTCGCATGACCGAGGTCGCCACAGCTCAGGACGAGCAGACCCCCTACGAGCGCGTCGGCGGTGGACCCGCCGTCAAGCTTGTCGTCGACCGTTTCTACGAGCTCGTCCTCGCCGACGAGACGCTCGCCCCTTACTTCACCGACAGCGACCTGACGAGCCTCAAGCGTCACCAGGTGCAGCTGATCTCGCACCTGCTCGACGGCCCGGTCTCGTACGACGGCCGCGAGCTCCGCGACGCGCACGCCGGCCTCGACATCACGCCCGAGGCGTACGCGCGGGTGACCGAGCACCTCGTCGGTGTGCTCGTGGGCGCGGGCGTCCCCGACGACATCATCGCCTCGCTCGGCGGGACGCTCACGGCCGTCGAGCCCGAGATCGTCGCCCCGCAGAGCTGACCGGCGTGGATCCGGCAGCACTGAAGGAGAGCTGGGCGTACGTCGCGAAGAACGGTGACGACGTCCCCCTGTTCTTCTACTCGCACCTGTTCCTGTCCCATCCCGACGTCCGGAGCATGTTCCCGATCTCGATGTCCGGGCAGCGTGACAAGCTCGTCGCCGCACTCGGCGCCGTCGTGAGCAACGTCGACCAGTTCGACACGGTCGCGCCGCTGCTCGGGCAACTCGGCAACGACCACCGGCGGTTCCGCGCGACGCCCGACCAGTACAACGCGGTCGGAGCATCCCTGCTCGCCACCCTCCAGCACTTCCTCGGATCGCAGTGGACCGACGAGCTGGCCGCCGACTGGGCGGCCGCGTACGGCGTGATCGCCAAAACGATGGTGCAGGGCGCCGAGGAGGCGGCCAAGACGGCGCCGTCGTGGTGGGATGCCGAAGTCCTCTCGGTCGAGCGCCGCACGCTCGACGTGGCGGTGATCCAGCTCCGTCCTCAGCAGCCGCTGCCGTACGAGCCTGGACAGTCGCTGGCCGTCGAGGTCCCCCAGCGTGAGCGGCTGTGGCGCTACTACAGCCCCGCCAACGCCCCGCGTGAGGACGGCACGCTCGACCTGCACGTGCAGATCGTCGACGGCGGCCAGGTCAGCAGCGCCATGGTCAAGGAACTGACGGCCGGCGACGTCGTACGGATGAGCGCTCCGATCGGCACGGCGCTGACGCTCGACGACCCGACCCGCGACCTCCTGCTCGTCGCAGGAGGGACCGGGCTCGCGCCCTTCAAGGCACTCGTCGAGCAGGTCGACCGGCTGTGGAGCGAGACCGGCAGCGGCCCGAAGGTTCACCTGTTCCACGGCGCACGGATGCCGTGGAACCTGTACGACGACGAGGCCATGCGGGCGTTCACCGACCGCCCCTGGTTCGCCTACGACAGCGCCGTCTCCGACGACTCGACCTACCGAGGCCTGCGGGGCAACGTCGCCCAGGTCGCGGCCGCGCACGGCAGCTGGGCCGGCTACCGCGTCCTGGTGTGCGGCTCCGGCGCGATGGTCGAGGGTTCACTGACCGACCTCGCTGCGGCGGGCATCCCCCGCGACGACATCCGCTACGAGGACTTCGGGACGAGCGGCCCTCCGCCGTCCGCCGACACGGAAAGGACGGAGTGACGCCATGACCACCCCCACCGACGTCAGCAAGATCGCGTCCGAGATCCGCCGCGCGAGCTTCACGGTGCGACGTCGCGGGTTCGACGAGGACGAGGTCGGCATCTTCCTGCGCGAGCTGGCGGGCGCCGTCCAGCGGATCGAGGAGGAGAACGAGTCCCTCCGTGCGGAGCTGAAGGCCCGCGACGTCAAGAGCACCGAGCCGATCAGCGCTCAGGCGGTCATCATGTTCGCCGAGGCGCAGAAGATCGCCGACAGCCTGATCGACGAGGCGGTCTCGCACGCCCGCGAGCTGATGGTGTCGGCGCGCTCGCAGCAGCGTGACATCGTCCGCGACGCGCACGCCGCAGCGGCTGCCGCCGCCGAGAAGGCCGCCGAGACGGCCGAGCAGGTGCGGACCGCGCCGACCGAAGGCGCTGCCCGCTACGACCACCCGGTGGCCGAGATCGAGTACGTCAGGACGTTCGCGAAGGTCGCCCAGATCCAGCTCCGGTCGGTGCTCGACGCGCTCACCGAGCAGGTCGACGCCCTGGGTGAGATGCCCCGGCTCGAGCGTGGCGACGAGTCGCGTCAGCGGCCGTGGCCCGACCGCTGACCGGACGCTCTCCCGACGCGCCCCGCGGGCGTACGCGCTGACGTACGCCCCGGGGCGGTCGTCGGCCGACCGGGCCTCGCCGGCGCCCGCGCCTGAGTCAGCGTCAGGGCCCGAACCGGTCAGGACCGGTGAACTACCATTTCGAGAGTGAGCCACCCAGTCGCGAATCGCCGCACGTTCGGGCGAGGCCGATGGAGCGCGGCCGACCTCGTCGAGCGCAAGCGTCGGCAGGATCTGCGGATCAGCGTCGTCCTTCCTGCACGTGACGAGGAGAAGACGATCGGCAGCATCGTCGAACGCCTCGTCGCCGACCTGGTCGACGGCGAACCCCTCGTCGACGAGCTCGTCGTCGTCGACTCCGACTCGACGGACGCCACGTACGAGGTGGCGGCCGCGGCAGGCGCCCGCGTGCACCGCGCGTCGGAGATCGCCCCCGAGCTCGGCAGCCGGCCGGGCAAGGGCGAGGCGATGTGGAAGTCGCTGTTCGTCACCGAGGGCGACGTCCTGGTGTTCATGGACGCCGACCTCGTCGAGTGGGACACCGACTTCGTCGTCAGTCTCGTCGGCCCGTTCCTCGAGGACCCGGCGATCGACCTCGTCAAGGGCTTCTACGAGCGGCCCCTGATCCTCGGGGACGGTTCGGCGCTGGCGGCGGGGCGCGTCACCGAGCTCGTCGCCCGCCCGGTCATCGCCCTGCAGTGGCCGGAGCTGAGCGGACTCGTCCAGCCGCTCGCCGGCGAGTGGGCGATCCGGCGCTCGTGGTTCGCCGAGCTGTCCGTTCCCACCGGCTACGCGGTCGAGCTGGCCGCCCTCGTCGACACCGCCGCCGCGCATGGCGCGTCGGCGATCGCGCAGGTCGACCTGGGCCGTCGTGAGCACGGGCACCAAGGCCTGCACGACCTCGGTGTGATGGCTACGCAGATCCTCGCGATGGCGCGCGACCGTGCCCGCGCCGACGGCACCGCCGGACCGGAGACCGTGCACCTCCGCCAGTTCGCGATCCGCGACGAGGAGCCGGTCGCTCTCGACCGGTTCGTCCCCGTCGACGAGCGCCCTCCTGCCGTCACCGTGCCCCGCTACGCCAGCAGGGACGCTGCGGAGCACCCGTGCTGAGGCTGGGACGCAGGACCTTCGGCGACGACGAGACGCTGATGATGGCGATCGTCAACCGGACGACCGACTCGTTCTACGACAAGGGCGCCACCTGGCAGGAGGACGCTGCGCTCGAACGCGTCCGTACGGTCGTCGACCAGGGTGCCGAGATCGTCGACATCGGCGGCATCAAGGCTGCACCGGGTGCCGAGATCGACGCGGACGAGGAGATGCGCCGCGTCGTCGACTTCGTCGCCAAGGTGCGGGCGGAGCACCCCGACCTCGTCATCAGCGTCGACACGTGGCGTGCCAGCGTCGGACGCGCCGTGTGCGCGGAGGGTGCCGACCTGCTGAACGACGCGTGGGGCGGTGCCGACCCGGCGCTGGCCGAGGTCGCGGCGGAGTTCGACGTGGGCCTGGTGTGCACGCACGTCGGCCCGCAGCAGCCGCGAACCCGCCCGCACCGGGTCGAGTACGACGACGTGGTCGCCGACGCGATCGCCACTACCGTGGGGCTCGCCGAGCGCGCGGTGAGCCTCGGCGTCGACCGGGACCGGGTCCTCATCGACCCGGCGCACGACTTCGGCAAGACCACCTGGCAGTCGCTGGAGGTCACGCGCCGTCTCGACGAGATGGTCGCCAGCGGGTGGCCGGTGCTCGTGTCGCTGTCCAACAAGGACTTCGTCGGAGAGTCGCTCGGCCTGCCGGTGGGCCAGCGCCTGATGGGTACGCTCGGTGCCTCCGCGGTCTGCGCCTGGCACGGCGCCCGGGTGTTCCGGGTCCACGAGGTGGTCGAGACCCGGCAGGTCGTCGACATGGTCTCCACGATCCGTGGGGTCCGGCCGCCGAGCCGCGTCGTACGGGGCCTCGCGTGAGGAGGTCCAGGTGATCGTCGCCGGAGCCGTGTGCCCCGCTCCCCCGCTGCTGCTCCCCGAGCTCGCGGGCCGTGACGACGTCGGTCGTGAGCTGCGGGACGCCAGCGTGCGCGCCGTCGCTGACCTCGTGGCGAGCCGGCCCGCCGTCCTCGTCGTCGTCACCGTCGAGGACCCGGTGCGCTCGCCCTCGGTGGCCGAGCGGGTCGCCGAGCTCCTGGTGAGCACGGCCCTCGCCGCCGCCGGGCCGGCCGATCAGCCCCGCGTCGAGCACCTCGTCGTCCCCGCCGACGCCGACGCCGCTCACCTCGAGAAGCTCGCCCAGCCCTTGGTCGAACGCCCCGAGCGCGCCGCGCTGCTGGTACTCGGCGAGGGCAGCGCGCGCCGGAGCGAGAAGGCACCCGGCTATCTGGACCCGCGTGCCGCGGCGTACGACGCGGTGACACGGACCGCCCTCGCGACACCGGATCCCGACGCGCTGCTGGCCCAGGACGTCGAGCTGGCCGACACGCTGCTCGCCGCCGGCCACCGGGCACTCGTCGTGCTCGCGGCGGTCATGCGGGACACGGCTCCTGCACCGACCGGAGACCTCCGGTGGGACGACGACCCGTTCGGGGTCCAGTACTTCGTGGTGGTGTGGTCGTGCGCGTCCTCCTGAACGATCTCGGTCTCCTGAACGATCTCGGTCTCCCGAACGATCTCGGTCTCCCGAAGGACTTCGGCGCCACCGAGGCCGACCGATCTGGCGAGGTCGACCTCGCCGACCTCTACGCCTACCCGCCCGACGCGGGCAGCGGCTGGTGGTCGCGGGCCAACATGGTCACGACGCTCGACGGTGCGGCGACCGGGAGCGACGGGCTCGCCGGCACGATCAGCGACGAGTTCGACCAGGAGGTGTTCGGGCTTCTCCGGGCGCTGGCCGACGTCGTCGTCGTGGGCGCCGGCACGGTCGAGCTGGAGGGCTATCGCGCTCCGAGACCGCCCGCCGCCGCCTGGGCCGCACGACGGGACGGACGCCCACCGGCACCGGCGCTGGCGGTGGTGAGCCGGCGCGGGCGCGTTCCCGAGTCGCTCGTCGCAGAACCCCGTGAGGGCCACGGCGAGGTGCTGCTGGTGACGTGCGAAGCGGCGGGCAGGGAGGCGTTGGACCACGCCGCCGAGCTGCTCGGGCCTGACGGCGTGCTCGTCGTCGGGGAGCACGAGGTCGATCTCGTCACGATGACCGAGGCGTTCGTCGCGCGCGGCTGGACCCGCGGCCTGTGCGAGGGCGGCCCGACGTTCCTCGCGACGATGGTCACCACCGGGCTCGTCGACGAGCTCTGCCTGACGATCTCCCCGCTGATGGTCGCGGGGGCACACCCGCGGATCGCGCACGGCCTGGGCAGCCACCGCGCGGCGGTGCCTCGCCTGCTCCTCGAGCACGACGGCGCGCTGCTCGGACGGTGGGCCCTCGGCGCGACGGACCCGCCCGCCTGACCGACGCGACCGCTCAGAGGTCGGTGACCCGCAGTCCCGCGTGGACCTTGTAGCGACGGTTGACGCTGATCAGGTTCGCGGTGAGCGCCTCGACCTGGTGGGCGTTGCGGAGCCGTCCGCCGTACACGCCGCGGACGCCGGGGATCGCCGAGGCGAGCTCCTGGACGAGGTCGGTGGCCTCGCGGTCGTCACCGAGCACGAGGACGTCGGTGTCGACGGACTCGACCTCGGGATCCTCGAGAAGGACGGCCGAGACGTGGTGGAACGCCGCGGTGACCACCGACTCGGGAAGGACGGCGCGCGCCTGCTGCGCGGCGGATCCCTCCTCGACCGGCAGAGCGTAGGCGCCCTGCTTGTCGAAGCCGAGCGGGTTGACGCAGTCGACGACGATCTTGCCGGCGAGGCTCGGGGCGAGCTCGACGAGGAGCTCCCGGTGCCCGTCCCACGGCACGGCCACGAGCACGATGTCTCCAGCAGCGGCGGCGTCGGCGTTCGTCGCGCCGGTCACGGAGGCCGATCCGGCGCCGATCGACGCGGTGAGCGTCGCGGCGACGTCGGCGGCACGCCCGGCGTCACGCGAGCCGAGGACGACAGAGACCCCGGCGGCGGCGAAACGTCGGGCCAGCCCGCGCCCCTGCGGGCCGGTGCCACCGAGAACGGCCACGGTCCGATCGGCCCACTGTTCAGACATCGTCATGCTGCGTTCCTCTCATCGCCGCCCCTGCTCCGGCGGCAACCGTCTCCGGACCCTGGTGCGGCCCGTCTGGTGCTCACCCTGCCAGGAGACCGTCGACGCCTGGCACGCGGTCCACCGATCGGATGGTGCCGCAGCAACGACCGTCGGCTCCGGCGGTCTCAGCTGAGGTCGTCGAGCGCGCGGCGCGCCCTCGCCTCCTCGCGCTCGGCGGCTGCGGTCGCACGACGTGCTTCCTTCGCCGTGCGGTGACCACGCGTCAGGGCCTCTTCGACCGCGACGAGCTCGTCCTGCAGAGCGGTGCGGCGCTGCTCGAGGTCGTTGACCGCGGCGCTCGCCTCGGTCGCACGCTGCTGCGCCGCGGCCGCCTCCTCGCGCGCGCTGCTCAACCGGTCCTCGGCGTCCTTCCGAGTGGCTTCCGCCTGCTTGCGGGTCGCCTCGGCCTTCTTCCGCCGCGCTTCGTCGGCCTTGGTCGACGCGTCGGCCTTCGGCTTCCTCGCCGTGCCTGCCTTCGGCGTGCTGCGTGCATCGGGCCTGCGCCTGCGCGGTGCATCGGTCGGTTCCGACGACGTCCGGTCGGCTCCGCGCGCCTTCCGTGCCGGCCGGTCGGCCGTCCGTGGTTCGGTCGCGCGGCGTGTGCTCGCCGGCTCGGGTGACGGCACCAGCCGGAGGTGCGGTCGCCCGACCACCTCGCCGACCGCCTCCGGGAGGGCCACGAGGCCGTCGAGGTCGATCGGCTCGAACCCCGTCGCGGTCAGGGAGTCGACCAGCAGGCCTGTCTCGAGCGCGGCGGCCGCGCGGGCGTCGGCCAGCGCGGCGTTCAACGTGGTCGCGACCGCGTCCGCGCCGGGGTCTCCGAGGGGCTCACCCGCCTGCTCCGCGAGCCGGCGGGCAGCGCCGACCAGCTCGGCGACGAGCTCACGCCGCCGAGAAGCCGCCCCCCGCAGCACGGCCGCGTCGAGGCGCTCCTGCGCGTCGCGAAGCTCCGTGCCCAGCTCGAGCAGCGCCTCGACCCGAGAGCGCTCCTCCCGCACCAGGAGGTTCGTCGCCCAGGCCGCCTTCGTCGGCTTGCGCAAGGCCGCGATGCGTCGGGCCAACGGGGCGTCGCCCGACGCCCGCGCCTCCTTCGCCGCCGCGGTGCGGGTGCTGACGAAGTCTGCGGGCAGCGCGCCGTACAGCTCGTGCGCCACGTCCTCGATGGCCACCGCCACCCCCGTCCCGTCCGAGCCGACCGCTCCGTCGGCCGTTCTTCGGATCATGGCAGACCGGGCACCCGTCGGCCGCCCGCAGCGGCGACCGACGGGCCGGCTGTCACCCCAGGCGGACGCGGTCGCCGCGCCGCCGGAAAGCCGACGGGCTGTAGTACCGCGTCACCTCGCCGCGACGGTCGACCTCCGCACTGAAGTGCTGGAGGTAGTCCCACAGCAGCGGGGTCTCCTCCGCCATCGTGTTGTGCGAGCGGTAGTGGTTGCGCGACACCTTGAGGACCGGCACGGTCGTCCGACCGTGACGTTTCGTCCAGGTCCACGTCTCGAAGCGGTCCTCCCACCCGCTGCGCTCGCCCTGGCTGTCGACGTCGGCGAGATCGAGACCGTTCGCCGCGAGGTGGTACGCCGCCCACTGGTCGAGCGTGTTGACCGTGTCGTCCCAGAGGTCGCCCTCGAGGTTCGCCAGGTCGCCGTAGCCGTAGACGAGGTAGTTCGGGATCGCCTCGTTGCTGGCCGGGTGGTCGACGCCGTCGATGCGGACGTTGCCGGACGCGTTCGGGGCCGCCGCGCCGGACGTCGAGGCGACCGCCGCGAAGTAGGCCGGCGCCCCGATCGCGAAGCTCTGCGTCAGCATGCTGCCCGCCGACTGACCGGTCGAGTAGAACCGCGTCGGATCCACCGCGTACTCGCGCAGCACCACGTCGCGCAGCTGGCGGTAGAACGTGTTGGACGCCGAGTGGCTCACGGAGACGGAGGTGTTGCTGTACTGCTCGCAGATCACCACGAGGATGCAGCCCTCCTCCTCGGCCACCTTCCACCACTGGGTGGCGTCGAGGAAGACCTTGTCGGTCTGGCTGTTGCCAGGCCACACGAAGACGACCGGCGCCGCCCTCCCCCAACGCCTGCGCGCCGACCTCGGCACGTGGACGAGGTACTCGCGGACGTACCCCTCGACCATCATCGTCCGCACCTCGATGCCGAGGTCGTCGAGGTGTCCCCGCTCGTAGAGCTGGTTGCCGTAGGCGAAGAAGTTCTCGTAGCGCGTGTAGTAGGTGAGGAACGCGACGAGGTGGTGCGTGGTCGACGGGTCCCACGGGTCGGTACGACGCTCGTCGACAGCGACCTGCGACACCGGTCCCGCGTGCGAGGTCATCCACCGGTCGGAGCGGCGACGCTGCTCGTAGACCACGCCCATCGTGCGGTCGCGCTCCCCCCGCCAGTCGGTGTCGTTGGCCCGCTTCCAGTACGCGAGGCTGTCCGAGAACGACCTCCGCGGGTCGACGTACCAGGTCGGCAGCAGCGTCTCCTCGTACGAGATCAGGTCGAACCCCTCGGGGAACTCGACCGGCACGTAGTTGTCGGTGGTGCCGTCGAACTCGCGGTCCGCGTACGACTCCAGGTAGGCGCGGTCGAGGCCAGAGGAGCCGACGTACGCCTGGCTGATCACCCGCAGCGGGTTCGCGACGGCCCACGCCTCGAGCGGCGCGGCACCGGCGCCGTACCCGACGAAGTAGTGGACGCCGAAGATCGAGAAGTAGCGGTTGGACTGGTAGAACGCCATCACCTGGTTGACGTACGCCGCCTCCTCCGCGGGCGTTCCCCAGCCTCCCGCGCCGGGCTCGAGCACGACGAGTCCCTCCTCCCGGCGGTAGGCGACGTCGACCCAGCCGGACCGTTCGAGGAACTCCTCGGTGTCCACGCCGTCCGGGAGCGCGATGACGGTGTAGTACGAGCGGATCGGCGTCTCGGGCGAGATGTAGACCTTCGCGGTCCGGACCTCCTCGCCGACGGTGAACGACTTCTGCCACCAGCCGGTCATCTCCCGGGGAAGCTTGTTGGCGCGTGAGTAGTCGTACGCCGGGAACGGCCGGTCGTCCAGCGAACCCGGCTCGCCGAGCTTCGGTGCCGGGCGTCTCCGGAGGCCGGCCGCGGCCGGTGACGATGCCGCAGCCCCGGCGGTCATCGCTGCCGCGCCGTTCGCCACCGCCACACCGAGCACCCCCGCTGCCGCACCCTTCAGGACCTGTCGTCGATTGGCTGCCATCGTGATCTCCTTCGAACGAGATGCAGATCACGTCACGGTGTCCGCGCGGCTGTCAGCGGGTCAAAAAGTTGCCGTGAAGTTGCACGAAGATCGCGGGGATCCGATGGCAACCGGCGGCAACTCGTTGCCGTCCACGCACGGCGATGACTGAATGGCGGCATGGGGAGGCCGACGATCTACGACGTCGCCGAAGCCGCCGGCGTGGCACCGTCGACGGTGTCTCGGGCATTCTCCGACCCGCTTCGGCTCAGCGAGCACACCCGCCACCGCGTCCTCGACACGGCCGCCGCGCTCGGCTACCGCAGTCGCCGTCGACGGGCACCGGCCGGAAGGTCGCGGACGATCGCGATGGTCGTCTCCGACATCACCAACCCGCACTACTTCGAGCTCGTCCGTGGTGCCGAGCTGGGAGCGAAGGCCGCGGGATACACGTTGGTCCTGGTCAACGCGGAGGAGACTCCTCGTGTCGAGTACGACCAGATCCAGCAGCTGTCACGGTCGGTCGACGGCTTCGTGCTGGCAGCGAGCAGGCTTCCTGACGAGAACCTCGTCCAGATCGCCGCCGTCAGAGGGGTCGTACTCCTCAACCGCGAGCTGGCCGGCGCCCCCAGCGCGTCGCTGGACCATGCCGACGGGTGCCGGCAGATCGTCGAGCACCTCGCGTCGCTCGGGCACCGCGAGCTGGTCTACCTGTCGGGCCCCCCGACCTCGTGGATGGCGAGCCACCGGTGGACGGAGCTGCGGAGGACGGCGGACCAGCTCGGACTGACCTTGCACCGCGCCGGCCCGTTCGTCCCGCGAGCGTCCCACGGGGCAGCGGCTGCGGACGCCGCCCTGACGACGTCGGCGAGCGCGATCGTCGCCCACAACGACCTGCTGGCGATCGGTGTCCTCCAACGGCTCGTGCAGCGGGGCTTGCGCGTCCCCGCGGACGTCAGCGTCGTCGGGTTCGACGACATCTTCGCCGCCGAGCTCTGTCACCCCACCCTCACGACGCTCGGCGGCTCCCACGTCGACGTGGGGAGAGCGGGCGTCCAGATCCTGCTCGACGAGCTCGATGGCGGGACCGATCACGACAAGAGCCGGCTGCCCCGCCGCGCGGTCATTCCCTCGGAGCTGCGGATCCGGGCGTCGACGGGGTGAGCGACAGCGTCATGAACGTGCTGTTCGGATCCTCCCCGTAGGACCCGAACGGACCGCAGACGACGAAGCCCGCCCTCGCGTAGAGGGCCCGTGCCGGCGCGAAGAAGTCCATGGTGCCGGTCTCCAGCGAGATCCGGGAGACTCCGCGCGACCGCGCATCGGCCACCACGTGCTCGAGCAGCCCCTTCGCGACACCGCGCCCGCGGTGCCGCGGGTCCGTCCGCATGCTCTTGAGCTCCTCGTGGGCCGGCTCGAGCGCCGCCAGCGCCGCGGTGCCGACGATCGACTCACCGTCGTCCACGACCCACATCCGCACCTGCGGGCCTTGCAGCTCCGTCAGGTCGAGGGCATGGCGGCTCTCCGCTGGTGCGGTCGGGGCGAGGTCGTCGAGGTGCGACTGGAGGAAGACGGCCAGCCGCGGGTCCGTGAAGTCGGCCCGGTCGATGAGGATCGTCACCAGAGAATTCTGCCAGGAGGGACTTTCCACGTGACCGGGTGGTGAGGCCCCGCTAAGTGCCGGTACCCGGCGAGCCGGGTCCCCGTGGCCCGAGCAAGGAGTCCCCATGGCGATCAATGTCGTCGCACTGTTCACGGTCAAGGCCGGCGAAGGTCCCGCCTTCGAGTCCGCGATCGCCGCCGCACGGCCTGCCATGCTCGACCAGGAGGGCTGCGAGCGCTACGACCTCCAGCGCCGCGTGGACGACGAGAACGCGTACGTCCTCCTCGAGGAGTACGCGTCGGGCGAGGCGCTGCGCGAGCACGGCTCGTCCCCGGAGTTCACGGCCTTGGTCACGGCCGTCACCGACCTGCTCGCCGAGCCGATGGAGGTTCTCCTCCTCAGGCCGGTCGGCGACCAGCAGGGCTGATCGCGCCGGGCGAGCTCAGCCCGCCGCGGTGCCGAGCACCGACTCGAGGTAACGGTCGATCCCGCCCAGGTCGACACCGTCGGTACGATGCGCGACGTAGCCGTCGGGCCGAACCAGCAGCTGCGCGCTCTGGTCGGCGGGGATCCCGAGCCGGCGCACGGTTCCCCGATCCACGGCGGGGTCGGACAGCGACACCCGGCGAGTCCGCAGGGCGGCGCCCCACCGGGTCGCGATCGCGTCGACCGTCGCCTGCGGCCACCGGCCGACCGGTCCATAGAGCAACAGCGTGAACGCCGTCGCCGACAGACACCGGTGGAGCGCGGCCGGCGTCCCGTCGACGAGCACGCGACCGTCCGGCAGACGATCCCCCGGACGCGCGCCGCGCGCACGCCGTCCCGTCGACTCGCCCGCGAGCGGACCACCGCGGTAGTGGACGTCGAGCTCCGACACCGCGCGGAAGCCCGCGCGCCGCAGTGCCGGGAGCCGCGCGAGAACGGGGAGCACCAGCGGCGCCACGCGGGGACGGAGGAAGCGGACGAGAGGGTTCGACGACGTCGCGATCCGGAAGACGCGACCGGTCGTCTCGACGACGTACCGCCCGATCGGCAGGCGCTCGGCGTCGTAGGTCTCCAGCAGGCCCGGACGCGCCACACCGCGGCACACGAGACCGAGCTTCCAGCCGAGGTTGACCGCGTCCTGGATCCCGGTGTTCATGCCCTGCCCGCCGGCGGGGCTGTGGATGTGCGCCGCATCGCCGGCGAGGAGGACCCGACCCGCGCGCAGCCGGTCGACGCACCGCTCCGAGATGGAGAAGTCGGTCAACCACACCGGGTCGTGGACGCGGACCCGCCCGCCCGCCTGGGCGGCGACCGCCCGCTGCAGGTCGAGGAGGGCGGTGGGACCTTCCGCGCCGTCCGGCCGCATCGTGAGGACGCGCCACGGCGCCGGACGGGCGAGCGGGAAGAAGAAGACGAGCCCGGTCGGGCCGAGGAAGGCGTGCACCCCGGGATCGAGCCCGTCGACGTCGACGTCGGCGAGGACGAACGTCTGCGGGTACGTCTCGCCGCGGAAGGCGATCCCGGTCGCCTCGCGCACCGCGCTGTGGGCGCCGTCGCAGCCCACGACGTACCGGGCGTGGACGCGCGCCGGCGTCCCCGCGTCGTCGTGGACGGTGCAGCTGACGCGGTCTCCGTCCTGCTCGACGCCGACCACCCGGCTCCCCCGACGGACGTCGACCCCGCGCCTTGCGAGGTGCTCCGCGAGGATCCGCTCGGTCTCTGCCTGCGAGAGGAACAGCAGGAACGGGTACGCCGTCTCGCCGACCGCCGCGTCGAAGAGACGGATCGTCGCCTCCCGGCGCCGACCGTGCACCGTCACGCTCGTGGCGTCGTCACCCGCCGCGACGAGGTCGTCGGCGACACCGTGGCGGTCGAGGACCTCGAGCGTCCGCGCCTGGATCACCATCGCGCGCGACTCGTGCACGGCGTCCGGCGCGGCGTCCACGATCGCCACGTCGACGCCGTGCGCCGACAGCTCCAGGGCGAGCGTGAGCCCTGTCGGACCCGCGCCGACCACCAGCACGTCCACGCGTGCGGTCTCGCTCATGCGCCGAGCCTAGATCGGCAGGCATCGCTAGGCTGGCGGCGCCGACGGCGAGCGAGGGGTGAGTCCGATGGCAGGCAGGATCGAGGACTACGCCGTCATCGGCGACACCGAGACGGTGGCCCTGGTCGAGCGCACCGGCTCGATCGACTGGTGGTGCACCCCCAGGATCGACTCGGGTGCCTGCTTCGCGGCCCTGCTCGGCGACGAGAGCCACGGCCGCTGGCTGCTGCGGCCGGCGGAGGAGATCATCTCCGTACGCCGCTGGTACCGCCACGACACTCTCGTCCTCGAGACCGAGTACGAGACGGCGAGCGGCATCGTCGCCGTCGTCGACTTCATGGCGCCGCCGGACGCGCACCCGCGGATCTTCCGGATCGTCGAGGGTCGCCGGGGCACCGTGCCGATGACGATGGAGCTGGCCGTCCGCTACGACTACGGCTCGATCACCCCATGGGTCAACAGCGTCCCGGGCGGTCAGACGCTGGTCGCCGGCGCCGACGCTCTCCGGCTCCACGCCGCGGTGCCGGTGCGCGGCGAGGACATGCGGACCGTCGCCGACTTCACCTGCACGGCCGCCCAGGTCCTCGGGTTCTCGCTCGTCTGGTACGACTCCCTGTCGGATCCACCGCTCCCCCTCGACGCCGCCGCCGCGTGCGCACGCACCGAGGCGTGGTGGCGGGAGTGGGCGTCACGATGCTCCTACGACGGCGACTGGAGCGACGAGGTCCTGCGCTCGTTGATCACCCTGAAGGCTCTCTCGTACTCGCCCTCCGGGGCGATCGCCGCGGCGGCCACGACGTCGTTGCCCGAGCTCGTGGGCGGGGTCCGCAACTGGGACTACCGCTACTCGTGGCTGCGCGACGCGTCGTTCGCGCTCCAGGCGCTCGTGCTCAGCGGCTACGAGGCCGAGGCTCAGGCGTGGTACGGGTGGTTGCGCCGCGCCGTCGCCGGGAGCCCTGGTGAGTTCCAGATCATGTACGGCGTACGCGGCGAGCGCCGGCTGACCGAGATCGAGCTCGACTGGCTCCCCGGGTACGAGGGGTCGAGGCCGGTCCGGATCGGCAACGCGGCGAGCGACCAGTTCCAGCTCGACGTGTTCGGCGAGGTCCTGGACGCCTCGTGGACCGCCGTCAAGGCCGAGCTCGTGACGCACCCCGAGGATCTGCCGGTGCTCCGTCACCAGCAGGACGCGATGCTCCCCGCGCTGATGGAGCACCTGGAGAAGGTCTGGCAGGACCCGGACGAGGGGATCTGGGAGATCCGCGGGCCCCGTCGCCACTTCGTGCACTCCAAGGTGATGGCCTGGGTCGCGTTCGACCGGGCGATCCGCATCGCGGAGAAGCTCGCCCTCGAGGAGGCGGTGCCGGTCCAGCGGTGGGTGGAGCTTCGCGACGCCGTGCACGCCGAGGTCTGCGAGAAGGGCTGGAGCGACGCCAAGAACAGCTTCGTCCAGTTCTACGGCGCGAATGTCGTCGACGCCTCGCTGCTCATGCTGGCCCGGGTCGGCTTCCTCCCCCACGACGATCCGCGCATCGTCGGCACGGTCGAGGCGGTCGAGAAGGACCTCCTCGTCGACGGGCTCCTCATGCGCTACCCGCCGGCGGCTCAGGGAACCGTCGACGGCCTCCCGCCCGGCGAGGGGGCGTTCGTGATGACGACATTCTGGCTCGTCGACGCTCTGGCGCTGATCGGTCGTACGGCGGACGCGCGGGCGCTCTTCGAGCGGCTGCTCGCCCTGCGCAACGACGTCGGCCTGCTCGCGGAGGAGTACGACCCCGTCGCCGACCGCATGCTCGGCAACTTCCCACAGGCGTTCTCGCACCTGGGCCTCATCGTGTCCGCGGCCAACCTCTCCATGGGCGAGGCGGGGCCGTTCGGCGACGTGCCGCAACCCTGACGCGGCGGGTCGCGGGGGTCAGCGCACGAACGTGACGGACTCGTCGAGCGACGCCCGGGTCGTACGGAACCCGTTCACCGGATGCTCCTCGTCGGGGTAGCCGAGCGCGACCGCGCAGACCACGAGGCGGTCGTCGGCGATGCCGAGGACCTGGCGCACGTGGTCGGAGTACATCGCGACGGCCGCCTGCGCGACGCTGGAGACGCCGTACGCGTGGGCCGCGTTGAGCAGGTTGGCCACGTAGCCGCCGCAGTCGACCGCGCCGTACACGCCCTGGGCGGCGTCCGTCGTCACGATCGCGACGTGCGGGGCCCCGAAGAACGTGAAGTTCTTCAGCATCTGCGCACCGCGCGCAGCCATGTCTGTCCGCTCGATGCCGAGGCTCTCGTACAGGGCGAAGCCCGACTCGCGGCGGCGATGCTGGTAGACGCCGGTGTACTCCTGAGGGGTCGGCAGGTCCGACGCCGGCGCGTGCGCCTGGACATGGGCGGTCAGGCTCTCGGCCAGCTCGCGCGTCGCGTCACCGCTGAGCAGGTGGACGTGCCAGGGCTGGGTGTTGCACCAGGACGCGGTCCGCTGCGCGAGAGAGAGCACGTCGCGCAGCGTCTCGTCGGGCACCGGCTCGGCGCGGTAGGCGCGACAGCTCCACCGCTGCGCGAGCACGTCGGACAGCTGCACGGGATGCTCCTTCGATCGTCGATGCGTCGGAGCCTCCCACAACCTCCCGACCGTGGACGGGCCGGGTGTCAGTGGGCGGTCAGCACCGGCCCTCGAGCGTGAACGTGGTCGGTTGCGCGGTGTCGTCGGCGAGGCTGCCTTCTCCCGAGGCGCTCACGGCCCCGTCGTCGGCGATCATCATCGACGTGATCCGGCCTTCGAACTCCGTCGACCCGGAGACGACGACGCTTCCTGAGCCACCGCTGACCGTGACCACGACCGTCGCCCCGTCGTCGGCGGCTCCGTCCTCTACAAACGTGACGTTCAGCGTGGACGCGTCGGGGTTCTCGCACACGGAGGCCACCCCGTCGACGTCGACGGAGTCGTCGGCCGTGTCGAGGTCGAACTCCATCGGGTCGTTGTCGTTGTCGTCGTCGTCGCTCGTCGCACCGGTGGTCGGGGTCGGCTCGGACGGTGCGTCCGTGGTCGCGGTCGGTGCCGGGGTGTCGTCGTCATCGGGATCGTCGTCGTCGGTGCAGGCCGCCGTCGCGAGAAGGACGAGAACGGCGGCGGCCGACGCGAGCGCGCGGGACCTGGTCATGGAGCCCCCTGTGAGCGTGTGGCTGGGTCTCCCCACGCTCTCAGCGGCTGGGCCTGCCCGCACCTCGGTCGGCCTGCAGGTAGCCGAGACAGAGCCGGACGAGCTCGTCGAGCACGACGTCGCGAGGGATCTGGGGGGCGTCGACGACCCAGCGGACGGCGAGGTTCTCGACCGCGAGGACCAGGACCCAGGCCATGACGGTCGGCTGTCGTGTCGACGGGGAGCCTGCGCGCGATGCCGCGAGGTACGCGGCGACCAGATCCTGCACCCGGCGTTCCAGGGCAGCACGGCGTACGGCGTTCTGTCGTGCCGGCAGCTCCTCGAAGACGACGCGCAGCAGGTCGGCGTTCTCCTCGAGAGCCCGCAGCAGCGCGTCGGCGCAGGCGCGCACCATCGACGGGCCGACCTCGCCGAGCCGGTCGACGAGCGAGGCCGCGACCTGGTCGGACACGTCGTCGGCGTAGCGCTCGACGATGGCGGCGATGATCGCGTGCTTGTTCGGGTAGTACTGGTACAGCGAGCCGGGGCTGATCCCCGCCGCCTCGGCGACACGGTTCGTCGAGAACGCGTCGTAGCCGTCGCGGAGCAGCACCTCACGGCCCGAACCGAGGATGCGGTCGACTGTCGCCCGGGACCGTGCCTGGCGCGGCTGCTTGCGCGGCTGCAGCGAGTCCGAGGTGCCGTACGGGGGTGGTGCTGGCGCGGTCATGGGGCTCAGCATACGACTGGTATGCGAGCGATGACTCGCGTCAGGATGGAGCCATGACGACGCTCGAGACCGCCGCCGCTGCCACGTCCGGCTCGCCCGCCTACCCGACCCGGTTCCGCGAGTCCGAGGAACGCAGTGCCCGCATCGCCAAGCCGTTGCGGCTCCTCGGCCGCGTCACCGACGTCGACGAAGCACTGATGGCGCGCATCGGCGCCGGCTTCCTCGAGCGCGACGAGGTCGGCCACCGGCTCGCGGAAGCGATGCGTCTGCGAGCCGACGATCCGCAGCGGGTGCCGATGGGCGACTTCGCGGCACGGCTCGCGGATCCGGTCGCCGTCCCCGACGCCCCACCGGCGCTCGCGGACTTCTTCGCGACCGTCGAGGCGACCCCCGACTGGGTCGACCTGGACCTGATCGCCGAGGCGGGCCGGATGCAGCGTCGGTTCGGCCGCAACGCCGCCGACGTCCTCCTCCAGCTCTCCCTCATCGGCGGCTACCGGTTCGGCGGACCGACCGACCTGCTCGTCGCCACGGGCGGGCTGACGGGTGACATGACCCGTCGACGCCTCGCCGAGACGCAGAAGTGGGCCGTGGCGCTCGCCCAGCCGGACGCCCTTCTCCCGTACGGCGAAGGCTGGCGCCTCACCGTCCACGTCCGCGCGATGCACGCGCTCGTGAACCACGCGTTCGAGCCCACCTGGGACGTCGCCCGTTGGGGGCTGCCGATCAACCAGACCGACCAGGCCGCAACGCTCGGCCTGTTCGACGGCGTCCTCCTGCTCGGCGCCCGCGCGCTCGGCGTCCCCGTCACGCGCCGCGAGTCGCAGGCCGTCATGCACCTGTGGAAGTACGTCGGCTGGCTGATGGGGGTCGACGACCTGTGGCTGGTCGACACCGAGCGCGAGCGGCACCGGCTGAACTACCACCTCGTGCTGGCCCAGGCCGACATCTCGGCGGCCGGCCCGCAGCTCGCGCAGTCGATCATCTCCACGCTGCGTGACCTTCCGCGCGGCGCCGTACGACAGGAGCGCACGCTGTCGATGCTGACGGCGTTCCTAGGCCCCCGGAGCATGCGCGAGCTCGGTCTTCCGGTCCGGGTCCCGTGGGCGACCGCGGCGGCCTTCGTCGAGAACACCGTCCGCTACCGCGTGCTCGGGCGCGGCGAGGCCGGACGCCGCAGGCTCGAGGCGTGGGGCGACCGCGTCGCCGCCGCGCTCCTGAGCGACTACTACGGCGGCGAGACCGTGCAGGACGTCGGCGCACTGCGCTGAACACGGGAGTCCGCTGGTCGAGGTGCCCACCCCACGCCCGCTGGTCGCGGCGCCCACCCCACGCCGCTGGTCGAGGCGCGAAGCGATCGAGACCCCCGACCCCTCAGCGGCGCACGGCCAGCACCTCACCCGCCTGACGGCGTGGGAGGAACGCCGCGATGGCGAACGCCACGAAGGCGGCCACGGCACCGAGCGCCAGGACCAGTCGCAGCCCGTCCTCGGACGGGACCTCGTGGCCGCCCAGGTCGAGCGTCATCTGTGCCAGGACCACGCCCGCCACCGCGCTCGAGACCGACGTGCCGATCGAACGCATCAGCGTGTTGAGCGCGTTGGCTGCCGCGGTCTCCGTCACGGGGACCGCCGACATGATCAGCGCCGGCATGGCCCCGTACGCCAGCCCGATGCCGACTCCGGTGATGACGGCGGCGGCCACGAAGTGCCAGACCTCTGACATGAAGAACACGGTGAACAGGTAGCCGAGGCCGACGACGAGCGCTCCCACCATCAGGGACACCTTGGGGCCGTACACGCGCGAGATCCGAGCGGAGACGGGCGCGATCAGCATCATCACGAGTCCGGAGGGCGCCATCACGAGGCCCACCTCGAGCATCGAGCCGCCGAATCCGTAGCCGGTGGCCTCGGGGACCTGGATGATCTGAGGAACGACCAGCGACAGCCCGAACATCGCGAACCCGAGCATGATCGACGCGAGGTTCGTCAGCAGGACCTGGCGGCGGACGGTCGTGCGGAGGTCGACCAGCGGATCGGTCGTCCGCAGCTCCCACACCGCCCAGACGACGAGGGCGACGATCGCCAGCGCGGCGAAGCCGAGCGTGCGACCGGATCCCCAGCCCCATGTGCCGCCCTTGGAGATCGCGAGCAGCATCGAGAAGAGCCCGACCGAGAGGCCGACCGCACCCACCGCGTCGAAGCGACCGCCGCTCTTGAGGTCGGCGGCAGGGACGAGCGTGAGCACGCCGGCCAGGGCCACCACACCGGCGACGGCGGAGGTCCAGAACAGGATGTGCCACGAGAAGTTGTCGGCGATCAGGGCCGCGGCGGGCAGGCCGAGCGCTCCGCCGATCCCGAGCGACGCGCTCATGAGGGCGACCGCGCTGCCGAGCTTCTCGGGCGGCAGCTCGTCCCGCATGATGCTGATGCCGAGCGGGATGACCCCGGACGCGAGTCCCTGCAGGGCGCGGGCCACGATCAGCACGGTCAGCGTGTCGCTCAGCGCCCCGAGCACCGATCCCGCGATGAGCACGACCAGGCTCAGGATGAGCATCTTCCGCTTGCCGAACATGTCGCCGAGGCGCCCGACGATCGGCACGGCGACCGCGCTCGCCAGAAGCGTCGCGGTGATCGCCCACGCGGTGTCCGCCGCGTCTGCGTGCAGCAGCTGCGGCAGCTCGGGGACGATCGGGATGACGAGGCTCTGCATGAGGGCGACGACGATGCCCGCGAACGCGAGCACGGCGACGATGATCGACGGCGAACGTGCCGGGAGGTCCTGACGCGCGGAGTCAGGGGTGAGTGTGGCGGTCATGGGACTCCTCGGAAGGGACGGCGGGGACAACGGATCGACTTTAAGTCAAGTGCTTGACTTATTCAAACCTGTAGGATGCCTTTGTCCCGACGAACGAGGTGGATGTGACCAAGACCACGAGCCGCGACGCCCGCGCGGTCGCGACCCAGGAGACGATCCTCGCGACCGCCGAGCGGCTGTACGCCGAGCGCGGCATAGCTCACGTCTCGAACCGTCAGATCAGCGAGGCGGCCGGCCAGGGCAACAACGCGGCGGTCGGCTACCACTTCGGCACGAAGACCGACCTGGTCCGCGCGATCGCGTTGCGGCACTCGGCCGCGATCTCGACGATCCGTGGCCGCATGCTCGCCGGGATGGACGACGACGCCGACCTGCGCGAGTGGGTCGCCTGCCTCGTCGAGCCGGTCGTCATCCACCTGGCCGAGCTCGGCGACACCACCTGGTACGCCCGGTTCACGGCGCAGCTCACGGCCGACCCCACACTTCGCTCCCTCGTCGACCGTCAGACCAGCGAGGACGACAGCGTCCGCGTCGTGATGAGCGAGATCAAGCGTCGGCTCCCGGCGATGCCCTCCGACGTGTGGGAGTCGCGCACGATGATGCTGCGTCACCTCGTGACCCAGATGAACGCCGAGCACGAACGCGCCGCCGCGGACGGCTCCGCGCGGGCCATGGGTCGCCAGGCGTCCACCGACGCTCTGGTCGACGCCCTCACGGGGCTCCTCCAGGCGCCGGTCACCCCGCGCTGAGCGTCACGGAGGCCGGGGAGATGTAGCTATCCCTCGCGCCAATCCCCTATCGCGCGAATAATGTCGTCGGCATACATACGACACAACGCGCGATCTTCGCGGGTCACCGTTTCAAAACGATTATGTGCCATCGGCGTTCGGTACCGCGCCATGCCTTCAAACCGCTCGCGCCAATACTGCTTGTCACCTCGCGAAAAGACCTCGCAAAACCGCGACCAATTGACACTGATGATGTTCCACAGGTCACCCGGATAAGTATACGCTAGCCAGCTCGCACCACGCCCGAGACGACGAATGTCGTCGTCCCGCATAGCAACTGAGCGGTCGTACACCGCGCATATCGCGCGCTGTTGGGAGCGCTCCGCCCAGCCCTCACCGTCATGCTCTACTTGAATCTGCTCGATCAGCCCACGGAGTTGAACTTCCGCACGGCCAAGGATCCCCCACGGATTGAGATCCCACGTCCGACGTCTCAAAAGGTCGACGAAAACCGCGCAATCGGAATAGGAAACTCCAATGGACAAGCCGTCTACCCGTAGAACTCCGAGTTCGTCCAACTGACCGCGTTCCCGAATCCAGTCATCAACCACCGGCCCTATAACCAACTGCGCAGCCGCGTCCACAAGCCGAAGCGCGTCTAGATAATCGACCAACCTATCCATCGCGAGTATCTTCTGTGAAACACCGTCAGGATTCCCGACACAATCAGGACGAACGCTCAGCCAGTATCGAACCAAAGCGGGGTGACCATTCGACCAGTTCAGACAATGAAGGCATTCCTCTTCCGATAAGGCCGCAGCCAAGGGAAACGAACTCCGAATATCGTCGGCGGACACAGGCCTCATATACTCCTGGTAGCAAAGAGTCGCAAGAGTAGAAATTCCTCGTACAATCTCCTCAACTGACTCGAGCGAGCGTCGCGAGACAAACAACCCGACGCAGGTCGTGGCGCTAGGGCGGTGGACGAGCTCGCGTGAAAGTCGAAGAAAATCAACAGAATCAGCGTAACGCACCACCGCATCAAACTCATCCATCACGATGATCGTAGGTCTGCCCGCAGCTACCAGTGCCTCGCGCAGTCGCCGCCACGCACCGAACACAGATACACCATCTTCGTCCTCGGACGGGCGTTCTCCCTCTGAGGTTGCGAGTAGCTCGTTGAAGACTTCTGCGCCGGAATGCGAAATACTGAGATCTACCCTCAGAATCTGAACTTCCGACTCACGCAACGAATCGACGACAGAATCCGCGAGCCACGTCTTACCCGTGCCCGGAGCCCCGTGAATCGCGACGTTTGATCGCCCGCCGAGCAGTCCAGCGACCCTAGCTACCTGGTCCGTCCGTGTACTCAACGTGCCCGCCTTCGCAGATACTCAGCAAACAGGACGATGCGAATGTGCACCCGCCCATTTCGCTCGGTGATGACCTGTCGCAATAGGAGATCCTCATAGACCTTGAGTTCGAACACGCTCATGTCCAGCCGATCTCGGTCGACTGGAGCATTCTGCGCGCCAGCGTCAGCGGCAATCTTTGTCAATATTCGTGACGCCGTTTCGGCGAGACTTTGTGGAGTTGGGTCTTCTTCCAAAGTTCCGCCGTGCAGGAGCATGCCGGTGTTGTCTGCAGTCAAAAGGCAGTCAAACCTATACATCCCGATCTCACGTCGGCCTGCCAGTAATGACTCGACCGCCTCTTCAACATCGTGCTGCGCGATCGATGGGTTTTTCCGCTCGTTTGCAATGGTGACAACGCGATCACAAAGTATCTGCGTAAAGAACGGGTGGCCGTCTGTGTATGCGGGAATGCTGTGAAGGGCGTACCCGACGAACCGAGAACTTCCATCAATGCGAAGAATTGGGCGGTCCGCCAACGTCTCAGTCTCGGAGGTAGTCAGATACTCGAGTCGCTCAAGCTGCATTACGCTAAATTCATTGGGGAAGGCGTCGATGAAGTACGGCATTGAGTCCTGGCCGACAACAAGAGCCGAGAATAGTCTGGCCTCTATCAGGCTTTTCCATTGACGCATGAAGTCGCGAAGTTGATCATGCTCGGATGGCGATACGTGACTCCTTCGGAGGATCTCAAACAAGTACGTGAACTCATCGACCACGATCACCAATCTCGGCTCCGCCTCGCCGTCAGCTCGGAGCAGGGCACGGGTCGCAACGATCGCCTTCCGGAAACTGTTCAGCGGTTCCCGAGCGACAGCGGCGCTATCCGGCCATCGCGTGAGGAGCCTTGCGAAGACGGACTCACTGAGGAGCCCGCCGACCTGGGAGCGCAACTGATCAAGCACCTCGGTGAAAAAGCTGGCGGTAATGCTGGATCGATCGACGACCCCCATGGAAACAGACGCGACGAGTATCCCCTCGTCCGCTAAGCGCAAACGAACCTGCTCCACAACGCTGGACTTGCCGGTTCTCTTCTGCCCATACAGACCGAAACACCGCCCTGGCTTTACTGACAGGAGGTGAGTTACGATGTCGGTAATTAGCTGTTCTCGCCCGAAGAACATTCCGGGCTCGTCCACCGGAATCCCCGAGGCATATTGCCGGAACGGGTTACCGATTGGCTCAAAAGGCTCAGCTCGGCGCAATCTTACAGTCAGACGCTGGCGTCCGGACTCTCTAACCTCCGCCCCGGTACCCGCAAATGTCAACTTTACTTCGATTCGAATGTCATCCCTTGCACCTTGCCTCCTCCTGTCTTTCATTCGAACGTATACTGTCCTCGTTCCCCCGGGCTCGATCAGTTCGATGACGGGCGTATGGCCGACCAGCTCTAAGCCGCGATGCTGCTCGATTACGACGGAAACATCCCGCGCCGGCATATACGCATTGTCCAGTGCGATACGGATCGGAAGTTCAAACTCTCCACCCGACGGAACAGTTATTCCGAGCGTGCCATCTGTCAGGATGTGCGGCCGGGCTTCAAAGCGACTCGTGTATCGCCCCCACTCCAAGGCCTCCTCTTGACGGAGCCGTGTAAGTGCCTTTTCGAGGCGGCGGCTACGCGGATTCGCCGCCCTCTTAATAGCATGCAGTTCTGCGAGGAAGGCGAATCTATATTCCTCCGCCTCACGATACGATTCAGCATTCAGACGCTTCATGGCCGTTCGGAGAACAATGATCGTGCGGTCAAGGATGTCGCATTCGCTGTCCTGCTCGAACTTCGGTTGATACTCCAACAGAGCGGCGAGTTGGCTTTCTATTGCCTCGCTGAAGCTGTGTTCAGCGGTGAATCGCAGGGTGCGGTCGATGCAAGCGGGAACGGGCCTCTCCGGCGCGGTAGGTCCCGGACGATTATCGAGGCCGCTGTTCACGTTCGTCCAGTTCTCGATGGCGTCCAGCGGTAGTCGGAGTGTGCGCTCGTCCGTCAGACGGACGTCGATATGGCTACCATGGACGCCGATGACCGCAGCCTCGACGTCGTACGATCCTCGCTGCCCTCGCAGTCGGAAGCGTAGTTGGTCGCCAAGGCGAATTGGCACCCCGTTCGATGACAAGTCTCGGCCTCCGATTTCCAGCTTCGGTGACCACGATAGTCGCGCCGTATGTCCAGGCGTGGAGTTTCTCCCAGTTTCGTCGTATGGGCTGCGACAGCCCCCCGACTTATCCGTCGCGGTGAGTCGCTAGCGGGTCAGTCGGCCGTTGACCAAACCCACGCACGCCAGCTGGCAGGCGCACGACTCCGTCGCGGAGGCCGACGGAGCTCGGATAGCGCGACTGTCAGGGGCGTGCTTCGGAATGCGGGCGTTGATTGCTACGTCTCGCCGGTGGCCTCGATTTCTGAGTTTCTCGAGGCGCTTGATCGATGGCCGCGATAGGACTGAGCCGGTCTGGGTGTTGGCACCCAGACCGCAGGATGCCCTTCGCGTCGACTCGGATGCCACCTCCGCCCGTACCCGCGGAGACGGCAGGGGAATGCGTGAGGCTTCGACCGGTGGAGCCCGGGGCCATCTGCGCGGGAACCCCACTGGACATACGTAAGGGCCGCTGAGCGTCACGCCGTGAGGTGCATCCGCTCGACGACGTGCTCGGCGATCGCGAGGCTCGACGTGGCGGCCGGGGACGGGGCGTTGCGGATCGCGGTCACGCCGTCGCGCTGCTCGACGACGAAGTCCTCGACCAGGGACCCGTCCCGCGCGACCGCCTGCGCGCGCAGCCCGATGCCGTGGCGGGTCACGTCCGAGGCGCCGATCGCCGGGACGTACCGCTGAGCCGCCCCCATGTACGCGCGCTTCGAGAGGACTCCCCCGAGCTCGGAGATCCCCGTACGCCAGTGGTCGCCGGCGAAGCGCCAGAAGCCCGGCCAGCCCAGCGTGTCGACGAGGTCGCGCGGTGACAGCGACGCTCGCCCGTACCGCTGGCGGCTGAACGCGAGGAACGCGTTGGGGCCGACCTCGAGCCCGCCGGTGACACGGCGCGTGAAGTGCACGCCGAGGAACGGGTAGCGCGGGTCGGGCACGGGATAGATCATGCCGCGTACGAGGTCCTGCTTCTGCGGGGCGACCGCCATGTACTCCCCACGGAACGGGACGACGCGCGGCGCCGGGTCACCTCCCGCGAGCTCGGCGACGCGGTCGCTCTGGAGCCCGGCGCACACGACGAGCCTGTCGACGCGAAAGGCCCGCGACCCCGAGGTCGCGACCACGCCGCCACCTCGTCGTTCGATGGCGGTGACAGGCGTGGAGAGGTGGATCGCGCCTCCCGCCGTGACGATGTCGTCGCCGAGCGCCCGAGCGACCGCGACGTAGTCCGTGATGGCGGTCGCGGGCGAGTGCAGCGCCACGAGGCCGACCGCGTGCGGCTCGATGTCGCTGATGCCGCGGCTGTCGACCCGGACGAGTCCGGGCACACCGTTCTCCCGCGCCGTCCTCTCGAGCGCGTCGAACCGCCCCTTCTCGGCGGGGTCGACCGCGACGACGAGTTTGCCGCACTCGTCGTACGGGATGGCACGGTCCACGCAGAGCTCCTTGAGGAGCTCCCTCCCACGGGTGCACAGCTGCGCCTTGAGGCTTCCCGGCCGGTAGTAGATGCCGGCGTGGACCACACCGGAGTTGTGACCGGTCTGGTGAGCAGCGAGACTGCTCTCCTTCTCGAGCACCACCACGCGTGTGCCGGGGTGCCGCACCGCGATCTCACGTCCGATCGCGAGGCCGACGATGCCACCGCCGACGATGCCGACGGTCCGGTCACGGGCAGGGCTCGGGATCGTCATGAGACGAATCTAGGTCGTCCGGACGCGCTCGCTGTAGTCTCGGTCGCCGTGACGAATGTCGTCGGGCCGCGGGCCCTCTTCGGAGTGGTCGTCCCCTCCACCAACACGGTCGTCGAGCACGACTACTGGCGCGCCGGCGTCGACGGAGTGGCGTTCCGTGCCGGCTCGATGCACATCGCTGACCCGTCGATGAACGGCGACGCAGGGTTCGAGGCGCTGCTGGTGCAGATCCGCGCGTCGATCGACACCGCGGTGCGCGACGCCCTGACGGCCGAGCCCGACCGGCTCGTGATGGGCATGTCGGCCGAGACGTTCTGGGGCGGGGTCGAGGGCAACGCGGCGTTCGAGCGACGGCTGCGGGACGCGACCGGGCTGCCGGTGACCACGGGTGCGAGTGCGTGCCGTGCCGCGCTCGAGACGCTGGGGGTGCGCCGGATCGCGGTCTTCTCGCCGTACCAGCCCGTCGCCGACGTCGAGGTCGGCCGGTTCTTCACCGAGGCCGGGTTCGACGTCGCCGCCATCACAGGTCTGCGCTGCGCGACCGCGACCGACATCGCCCGCGTCGAGGACGCACGGTTGCGCGAGGTCGTCGGCGAGCTGGACGGACCTGGGGTGGACGCGATCGTCCAGGTCGGGACCAACCTCTCGTTCGTCGGCCTCTCCGAGGTGCTGGAGGTGGAGCTCGGCAAGCCCGTGGTCGCGATCAACGCGGCCACGCTGTGGCACGCGTTGCGCGAGCACGGCATCACCGACCGTGTCGAGGGCTCGGGCTCCCTGCTGCGCGAGCACTGAGCGGCGCCTTCGGCGGTCGCTCGGGCCACGCGGTAGAACGGCACGGTGGACGCCGAACGCTCAGGACCCCCGCCGCGCCCGACACCGGCGGAGGTCGCGGCGGCCCAGGGCCGTACGATCCCGGACTGGGTACGACCCGGTCTGCGGGTCCTGTTCTGCGGGCTCAATCCCGGCCTCTACTCGGGAGCGACCGGCCTCCACTTCGCTCGGCCGGGCAACCGCTTCTGGCCCGCGCTGCACCTGTCGGGCTTCACCGACCGCCTCCTCGCGCCGTGGGAGCGCGACGTCCTGCTCGACCTGGGGCTCGGCATCACCAACCTCGTCGAGCGCGCGACGGCGCAGGCGTCCGCGCTGACCCGTGACGAGCTGGCGGCGGGCGGGCAGGCGCTCGAGCAGCTCGCCGTCCGTACGCAGCCCGCCTGGGTCGCGGTGCTCGGCATCACCGGCTACCGGGCCGCGTTCGGCGAGCCTCGGGCGAGGATCGGCCCGCAGCAGCGCCTCATCGGCGCGGCGCGCACCTGGGTCCTCCCGAACCCGAGCGGGCTCAACGCCCACTTCACGCTGCCTCGGCTCGCCGAGGAGTTCGCCCGGCTGCGCGGCGAGGCCGACCCGGCTCGGTGACAGCGTCGGCCAGCGGGACGGACGCCAGTTTGCGTGGCGAGGGTTCTGGGTATCGCATGGAGGTATGACCGGATTCTCCCGATTCTCGACCGCTGTTGCGAGCGCCACGACCGTCGTCGTGGCGCTCACGACGCCCGGCCTCACCTCCCCCGCGCCCGCCACAGCAGCGACCTCTTCCACCGCCGCCGCGGTCACGCCGGCCGCGATGACGACCGCCGTACGGGGACGCACCACCGTTCGGGTCGGGTCGTACAACGTCCACAAGGACGACCGTTTCATGCCGTGGACGGCGAAGCGGCGCGACCGCGTCGCTCGTCAGATCCTGCGCAACCGCTTCGACGTCGTCGCGCTCCAGGAGACCCACGGGATGTTCAACTTCCCGTCGCTGCGCCGCAAGGTGAAGCACCGCTTCGCAGCGACCGCTCGCTGCGGCAGGATCAGAGGGACTGAGGTCCGCGACGCCCGGACCCGCATCCTCTACAACCCGTCGCGGTTCTCCGGATCTCGAGAGATCTCGGGGCGGATCCTCCTCGACCGCACGCACAAGGGAGCCTCCGACTACGGGTGCTACCAGCTGCTCACGGAGAAGGCGACGGGTGCCCGGTTCCTCGTCGCGTCGGTCCACCTCGCCACCGGCGCCACCCGCGCCATGGACCTGCGGCGCTACCGGCAGACTCGCAACCTCATCAACGACACCCTTGCCGTCCGCCGGGCCCACGGCGCTGCCTGGCCGATCGTGTGGGCCGGCGACTACAACTCCTCGGCGTCACGGCGGTACACCTTCGACGCGCCGAAGCGCGCGATGCGACAGATGGCGGGTGCACGCGACGCGTACGCGGTGGCGCGGACCCGCAGGAACGGCAGCTACAACAGCGCGAACCAGCTCCGACCCAAGCCGTGGCGCACCCACCACCACGTCGACCACGTCTACGTCTCCCCCGGTATCGGTGTCAGCGCCTTCCGCGTGGTGATCCGGCTGGACGGCAAGCGGTACCGCACACCGTTCGCCTCGGACCACAACCCGATCAAGGCCACGCTGCGCATCCCGTACTGAGGCGACGCGGCACGCACGGCGCAATCGAACCGCGGCACAATCCGCCCCGCGCGCGGCCCCCGTCCGGCGCACACTGGCGAACGGGGGGTTCACCATGAGACTGGCATCGTTCAACGTCGAGAACCTGTTCGCGCGGCCGAAGGCGATGGCCGAGGACCAGGGTTCGTCGGCGGCACGAAAGAAGATCCTCGCCGCTCATGCGCGGCTCGCGTCGCTTCTCGACCGCGACAGCTACGCGGGAGTCGAGCCGGACATCCTCACGCTCCTCGGCACGCTCGGCCTGCTGAAGTCCGACAACGGGCCGTACGCGCGTCTGCGCAAGATGCGTGGCCAGCTGCTGCGGCGGCCGCGGTCCGGGCCGGTGTCGCTGGCGGCGTCCGGACGGTCCGACTGGGTCGGCTGGGTCGAGCTGGTGACCGTCGCCGTGAACGTCGCCGCGACCGAGAACACTGCACGGGTGCTGGACGAGCTCGAGGCGGACGTCGTCACGGTCGTGGAGGCCGACAACCGCCCCGACCTGCACCTGTTCTCGGAGTCGCTCCTCCCCGCCGTCGGCGGGACCTCGTACGAGCAGGTCATGGTCGTCGAGGGCAACGACGAGCGTGGGATCGACGTCGGGATGCTGGCCTACGCCGACTACCGGCTCGTTCAGATGCGTAGCCACATCTTCGACCGTGACGAGTCGGGCACCGTCTTCTCCCGGGACTGCTGCGAGTACCACCTCGACACCCCCCTCGGCAATCGCCTCGTGGTGCTCGCCAACCACTTCAAGTCCAAGGGCTACAGCTCGCCGGGCGACCCGATCGGGAGCACCAAGCGACGGCGGCAGGCCACCCGGGTCGCACGGATCGTACGCTCCCTGCGCGACGAGGGGTTCGACCTGATCGCCGTGACGGGCGACCTGAACGACGACCCGGGCAGCGACGCCCTCGCGCCGCTGCTCGTCGACGGTGGACTGACCGACATCAGCACCCACCCCGCGTTCGACTGGAACCACCGCAAGGGCACGTACGGCTCGGGCAACGAGAAGGACAAGATCGACTACGTGCTCCTGTCCGACGCGCTCTTCGCTCGCGCCGAGGGCGGTGGCGTCTTCCGCAAGGGCGTCTGGCGTGGTCCGCGCACCAAGGACCCGTGGGAGATCTTCCCGACGCTGACGTCCAAGGTGGAGGAGGCCTCGGACCACGCGGCCATCTACGCCGACCTCGCCGGCGTCTGACCGGCCGCGTGGTCCCTGCCCCCCGTTCTCAAGCCTTGCGACAGGTGAGCAGCAGGTACTCCCACTCCATCCGGCCGGTCTCCGCCCCGTGGCTGCGCCCCAGCTCGGCGAGCTCGGCATCGAGCGTCGCCACGCGGCCGGGCTCGTCGGCGATCGCCTTGTAGACCGCGATCGTGGGGCCGTACGTCGCCTTGAAGAAGTCACGGAACTCCTCGCCCGAGGCGAAGCGGTCCACGACGAGCGACTGCCGTGCCGCCATGACGTCACGGACACGGTCGCCGAGCAGCGCGCGGACGTGGTCCTCGTCGCCCCACAGCGGCGGCGGCTGCGCGCCCGGGGGCGGCGGCGGGGCGTACGGCTTCATGATCGCGAACATCTGCCCGATGAAGCCCTGCGGCGTCCAGCTCAAGAGCCCGATTCGTCCGCCGGGTCGCGTGACCCGGACGAGCTCGTCGGCCGCCTCCTGGTGGTGCGGCGCGAACATCACGCCGACGCAGGAGACCACGGCATCGAACACGTCCGCGTCGTACGGGAGGTGCTCCGCGTCGCCCTCCTCCCACCGGAGGGACACACCCTCGGCCTTCGCAGCAGCCTGTCCGTTCTCCAGGAGCGCCGGGGTGAGGTCGCTCGCCACGACGGTCGCACCGGTGCGCGCTGCCGGGATCGCCACGTTGCCCGAGCCGGCGCCGACGTCGAGGACCGAGTCGGACGGCCCGATCCCGGTCGCCTCCACGAGGACCGGCCCGAGGCTCGCGATGACCTCGGTCGCGACAGCCGGATAGTCGCCGAGCCCCCACATCGTGCGGTGCTTCGCCTTGAGCGCAGCATCGGCTCCGGTGTCCTGGGCTGCGGTCGTGTGAGTCGTCATGTCGAGATTCCCCCTTCGCCGGGCGTCTCTCGCCCGACCCCAAGCACGCTACGGACGGCGCTGCAAGCGGCCTAGTACGAGATCTGTACCAGCCGTACGCTGCAGGGATGGGCGCGTCCTACCACCAGTTCTGCCCCGTCGCGAAAGCCATGGAGCTGCTCGACGAGCGCTGGACGATGCTGCTGGTGCGCGAGCTCGTGCTGGGCAGTCAGCACTTCAACGACCTGCGCCGGGGCCTGCCGCGGATGTCTCCGACGCTGCTCTCGAAGCGCCTCAACCAGCTCGTCCGGGCCGGCATCGTCGAGAAGCGGGTCGACGGGCATGACGTCCGATACCTGCTCACGCCGGCAGGCAAGGAGCTGCAGACCGTCGTGGAGTCGGTCGGCCTCTGGGGAGTGCGGTGGATCGGCACCCTCGGCGACGAGGACCTCGATCCGAAGCTGCTGATGTGGGACATGCACCGCAACGTCGACCGGGACGCCGTCGTGGAGCCGCCGCAGGTCGTCCACTTCGTGTTCGACGACGTCCGCGGAGCGTCGCGCCGGTGGTGGATCGTCATCGACCAGGACGAGACCGAGGTCTGCGACATCGACCCCGAGCGTCCGGTGTCGGTGACCGTGACGTCGAACCTGCGCACCCTGACCGAGATCTGGCGCGGCGACCTGAGCTGGGCTCAGGCGCAACGCACGGGGGCGATCCGGCTCGACGGGCCGACTCCCCTGCGGCGGGCCGTTCCGGCGTGGTTCCCGCCCACCGGCTTCGCCCAGGCCGTACGCCCGGCCTGAACGCTCTCGTACGCCCGGCCTGGACGCAGCCGGGCGTACGAGAGCGCTGTCACTCGGTCTTCGCGGTCTCGCCGCGACTCTCCCGCAGGCGCCGGGCACGCTCGACGTCCTCGTCGTGCTTGGCGGCCGCCTTGTCGCTCTTGCGGGTGTCGCGCGGCGGCAGCTGGATCGTCTCCTCCGCCGGCATCCCGCTCTGGAGCTCGCGCCCCCGCTCGAGCTCGGCGTCGACCTCTGCTCCGAAGAGGAGCGCAAGGTTGGTGATCCACAGCCACAGCAGGAACACGACCACGCCGGCCAGTGAGCCGTACGTCTTGCTGTAGCTGGAGAAGTTGGCGATGTAGAAGCCGAAGCCCACCGACGCGACGATCAGGGTGACGATCGCGATGACCGCGCCCACGCTGATCCAGCGGAAACGCGGCTGCCGCACGTTCGGCGTGGCGTAGTACAGCAGCGCGACGATGAGGATGACCACGAGCAGCAACACCGGCCACTTCGCGATGTTCCACACCGTCACGGCGGTGGAGCCCAGACCGACGGCGTCACCGACGGCCTGCGCGGCAGGACCGGTCAGCACCAGCGCCAGCGCGACGATCGCGCACAGGATCACCGTGATCACGGTGACGAGGAGCATCGCCGGCCGCAGCTTCCAGATCGGCCGCCCCTCGTCGACCTCGTACACCCGGTTCATCGCACGCCCGAAAGCTCCGACGTAGCCCGAGGCGGACCAGAGCGCGAGCGCCAGGCCGAGGATGAACGCGAGGCCCGCACCGCGACCCTCGCTGAGCTGCACGAGGGTCGGTTCGAGGGTGTCGGCCGCCGAACCCGCACCGACGTCGCGGAGGATCCCGAGCAGGGTGTCGACCGTCTCGCGCCCCTGGCCGAACAGACCGACCAACGAGAGCAGCGCGATCATCATCGGGAACAACGACAGGACCGAGTAGTACGTCAGCGCTGCCGCGAGGTCGAGGCACTCGTCCTCGGAGAACTCACGCACCGCCTTGCGGCCGACGTACACCCACGACGGCTTCTTGATGTCCGTCAGCGAGTCCGGCTTCGCCGGGTCGTCGGGGTGCGGGGCCCGCTCGTCCCGGTCATCGTCGGCCCGCTGGTCGCGGGCCTCGGTCATCCAGTCTGTCCCGTCGGACGGCTCGAGGCGGGCGATCCTGACGTGGCGGCGGTGCTCGACCCGCTGGAGCCGGTGCTGGTGGTCGCGGCAGCATGCTCGCCACCGTTCTCACCGCGGTGGGTCACCTTGCCGACGGTGTCCTTCGCCGTCTGGACGACCTTGTCCTGGACCTCAGGAGCCTTTTCCATCGCGTAGTCCTGGGCGTCGCTCACCTTCTGCTGAACGGTGGGATCGTTCCACATGCTCTGAGCCTTGCCCTTGATCTGCTCGAAGCGCTCGCGGCCGTCACGCGTGCCGAGGACATAGCCGACGGCCAGTCCACCGAGAAGTGCCAGCTTTCCCTTCATGGGAAGTTCCTTTCGTCGAGTTCCGGTCTACAGCGGGTACCCGATCGCGAAAGGATCAACCTGTCGTCAGCAGGGTTGTGCGATGTCAGCCGGCCGGGCCGAGGATCAAGCAGCTGCTGGTCGCGTACGCGAGCAGGCGCCCCTGCTCGTCGAGGAGCTCCGCCTCCGCGAGCGCGGTCGAGCGCCCACGGTGCTTGACGCGGCCGACGCACCGGACCGGACCCGACTCGACGGTCAGTCGTCGAAGGAACTTCACGGTCAGGTCCTGGCTCGTGTATCCGACCCCGGCCGGGAGCGTCGTGTGCACCGCGCACCCGGCGGCCGAGTCCAGGAGAGTCGCGAAGATCCCGCCGTGCACCGACCCGATCGGGTTGTACATGTACTCCTGGGGCACCAGCCCGAACTCGACGTTGCCCTCCTCCACCTTCACCAGCTCGAAGCCGATCAGGCGGGCGATCGGCGGCGCCGGCACGACACCGTCGCGGACGTCCTGCATGATCTCGAGCCCGGTACGCCCGTGGGCGGCGTGCACGGTCGCCATCGGGTCGTCCCAGCTGTGGGTGCGCTCCCGGGCGTCGACCGGCTCCGTCAATGCGGTGGTGGGCTGTGTGGTCATGAGGCTGCTCCTCGGTCCCGGCGGCGCCGGGCTCGTCGTTCGGTGAGAGTGGTGAAGCGGTCACGGATCGCGTCGCTCGCGACCGGGCCGGGGACGGCTGCCAGGCGCAGCTCGGACAGGGGCGTGCCGGTGGCCGCGTCGACGAGCACGGGCTCGATCTCACGACCGGTGTCGCGGTCGGTGAGCACGACCGACCGCCGGCTCGGCTCGAGCTGCTCGTTGCCCCAGGCGAGGAGGGCGATGACGACGGTCTGCGCGCTGCGCCCGCGGGGCGTGAGGACGTACTCGAAGCGCTCGGGGTGCTGGCTGTAGCGGCGACGCTCCAAGAGCCCCCCGTCGACCAGCGTCCGCAGCCTGCGGATGAGCATGGCGGGCGAGATCGGGAGGTCCTCGGCGAACTCGTCGAACCGGCGGATCCCGTCGAGCGCATCGCGCAGGATCAGCAGGCTCCACCAGTCTCCGAGCTCCCCCGCACCGCGCGCGATCGGGCACTCGGCATCGCTCAGGTCGACTCGTCGCACAGCACCCTCCCGGTCAGTAACTATCATGATAGTAGTCATCACGGTGAGCAGAAGTCGACCCGCGACGCCCACGGGCCGAGAAGCACGCAGGGACCGCGAGTCCGTTGACTAGGTTGGACGCCTCGACTACCCAGGAAGGTCCCCGTTGCGCCTGCCGATCCGCCGCCGCCGACCCGCCCCCACCGCGAGCACAGCCCCTCAGACCGAGACGTACGACGACACGCTTCCCAAGAACCTCGACTGCGAGGCCCCCGTGCAGCTCGCCGGGCGGATCAAGGTGACGCATCCCGTCTCGGTCGGCGCCTACAGCTATCTGACCTCGGGAAAGATCAGGGGGACCGGCACCATCGGGCGCTACTGCTCGATCGGACCTGACGTCCTCATCGCTCCCCCCGAGCACCCCATCGACTGGCTCAGCACCTCGCCCTTCCAGTACAACCCCTCACGGTTCGCCTGGCACCCGACCGCCGACACGTTCGACACGGTCCCCGTGAGCGACCCCGCCGTCAGGCAGTTCAGGGGTGAGCCGTTCGCGATCGGCAACGACGTCTGGATCGGCGCCCGCGTGACGATCCTGCGCGGCGTCACCGTCGGAGACGGCGCCGTCGTCGCGGCCGGCGCGGTCGTCGCACGCGACGTCGCCCCCTACACGATCGTCGGCGGCGTCCCCGCGCGCCCGATCCGGCGACGCTTCGACGACGAGACTGTCGCGCGCCTCCTCGCGACGCGGTGGTGGGAGCTCACCCCCAACGAGCTCGCCGCCGTCCCCGTCACCGACGTCGCAGCCTCTCTGGAGGCGATCGAGGCGCTGCGCACCGGCGACGCGACGACGACCGTCCGGGGCGCACGAGTCTGACCCTCCCCGCTCCGTAGGATCGGGCGGTGACCTCCGAGATGACCACCGGCGCGATTGGCACGCCGCGTCGCGTGTGGCTCGGCGTACTGTTCGCCGTCGTTGCGGGAGCGTCTCTCGTCGCCTGCGCACCGGCGGCGACCGACTCGGAGTGGTTGGCGCTCGGACGCCGCTCGACGTGCGCCGCGCTTTTCGCGCTCTACGCGTACGGCCACTTCCGCTGGCCGCACGCACGCTGGCCGAAGCGCGGAGAGCGCGCCGCAGCACTCCTCGTCGTCGGCTACCTCGCCTGCGTCGTGCTCGCGCTGACGAGCTAGGTCCCGGGCTTGCGCTCCCCCGCGTACTCGGCCGCCAGCGCGTCGCCCTGCTCCGTCGGGATGGTCTCCGACTCCACATCCACGAAGTACCAGGCCTCGGGCCCCGCCCCTGCGCCGCCGAGGATCAGCACGTAGCCGTCCGCGTCTGGCTCCACGTCGTCCCACACTTGGTTGGCGTACTCCAAGGGACCGCCGAACGTCACCACCATCGCCATGACCGTGAGAGTAGTACCGAACGGACATGTCCACCCGATCAGTGTCAGACTTCGTGGAGCGTGAACGCGCCTGTCCGAACTCCGACCAGGGGAGAGCGATGGCCGACCGAACCGCCAAGATCGCCGTCTGCGGAGCAGGGTCCGTCGGCAGCACCGTCGCCTACGCCGCGCTCCTGCGAGGTCTGGCGGGCGAGATCGTGCTGTTCGACATCGTGACCAGCCTCGTACGCGCGCAGGCGGACGACCTCAACGACGGCGCAGCGTTCGCGCACCCGACGACGATCATCGGCACCGATGATCCCGCAGCGTGCGCAGGGGCCGACGTCGTGGTCATGACGGCGGGCGCACGGCAGAAGCCCGGACAGACGCGACTCGATCTCGCCGAGGAGAACGTCGCGATCACGCGTAGCGTCCTCGCCGCCGTCCGCGAGGTCGCGCCCGACGCGATCTACCTGGTCATCACCAACCCGTGCGACGTCCTGACGTACGCCGCGATCGGATTCCTCGAGCTGCCTCCGGGGCGGGTCTTCGGATCGGGCACCGTCCTCGACACGGCACGCCTGCGCTACGTGCTGTCGCAGCGGCTGCACGTCTCGACCCGCAGCGTGCACGCACTCGTCGCGGGCGAGCACGGCGACTCCGAGATCGTCCTGTGGTCCTCGGCGAACATCGGCGGCGTGCCCCTCCGCGCGTACGACGTGGAGGGCCGCTCGATCGACGTGTCCGAGTACGACGAGATCCGGGAGACCGTCGCCAACTCGGCGTACAAGGTCATCGAGGGCAAGGGAGCGACGAACTACGCGATCGGGCTGGCGACCGCCGACATCATGTCGGCCGTCCTGCGCGACGAGCACCGCTTCCTGCCGGTCTCGACGTTGTTCACCGGTCAGTACGGCATCAGCGACGTCTGCCTGTCCGCGCCGTGCGTCGTCAGTCGCGCGGGCGTGGCCGGGCCGGCGGAGCTGCCGCTCGACGAGACGGACCTCACCGGGCTCCAGGCGTCCGCCCAGACCCTGCGGCAGCAGATCGACGTCCTCGGCCTGCCGTCGCTGGTCGTCTAGGTCGCTCGCAGAGGTGCCCTACGGGCCGCCCATCGCGCGATCGACCTGCACGACGGTCCACCCCGTCGCGTACAGCAGGTCGGAGGCGATCGCGCGCACCTGGGCGACGACCGCGGCGTCGTTGATCGTCGCGGCGTCCGGCAGGGCGCGGGTCGCCAGCTTCGCGGCATCGATCAGGTGCTGACGCGCGTCGTCGTACGCATCCTCGGCGGCGATGTCGTCAGCGAAGACGCCGACCGCCTCCTGGAGCAGCCCGACGGCCTCCGGGATGCCGGCGAACGCGCGCTCGCCGCGCCGCAGCATCGTGTGCACCCGCCGGGCGAGCACCCGGGTGTCGCGGATCGCGTTGTCGACGTCGCGGATCGCGACGACGTAGCGCTCGACGTGGCCGCGCTGTCCCCACCGCAGCGGCGAGTAGCGGGCGATCTCGTCCGCGTTGGCGACCGTCGTCTCGAGCCCGGTGATCGACGGCTGCGTGGCACGGAGCTGCTGGAGGGCGGTCCACGCCGGCCCGGCGTCGCCGAGCCTCAGCGCCGTCTCGATCTGCCGCAGGGCCTCGTTCAGCGACCCGAGCACCACCTGCATGTCGCGGTTCGCCCGGCGTACGGGATTGCCGGGGATGAGGAGCGCCATGGTCAGCCCGACGAGCCCTCCGACCACGGCGTCGACGAAGCGGACGACCGCCGGGTTGCCGGCGGTGACGGGCACGATCGCCGCGAGCAGGCTCGCCGACGTGGCGGCCTGGGTCCGGGCGAGCCCGCGCAGGCCGAGAAAGGTCGCGGCGATCGCGGCGAGCGCGACGATCACGCCGATCTGCCACCAGCCGCGGCCGATCACGAGGATCAGACCCTCACCGATGAGCACGCCGACGGAGACGCCGAAGAACAGCTCGATCGTGTTCTGCCGGCGGCCGCCGGCACCGGCGAAGATCACCAGGATCGCGGCCACCGGGGCGAAGAACGGTTGCTCGTGGCCGATGACGTCACGGGCGATGACCCACGCGATCGCGGCGCCGAGGGAGATCTGGACGATGGCGGTCCA
This sequence comes from Mumia sp. Pv4-285, assembly GCF_041320275.1. Lineage (NCBI taxonomy): Bacteria > Bacillati > Actinomycetota > Actinomycetes > Propionibacteriales > Nocardioidaceae > Mumia > Mumia qirimensis. The sequence goes on from NZ_CP162023.1 coordinate 3,514,732, forward strand.
CTGGGAGCGGACCCATCCGATGCGGGTGCGCAGCGACACCGGCACGAGGCCGCCGCGGACGTCTGGACGGCCGGCGATGCGCTGCAGGAAGCCTTCCTCGCGCGCCACGGCGCCGCCTACAGGTAGAGCCCGGTCTGGCCGTCGTCGATGCGTTCGGCGGCGACGGCGTGGAGGTCGCGCTCGCGCAGCAGGATGAAGTCCTTGCCCCGAACCTCCACCTCTGCCCGCTCGTCGGGGTCGAAGAGGACCCGGTCGCCGATCTGGACCGTCCGGACGCTGCTGCCGACCGCCTCGACCCGCGCCCACGACAACCGGTGCCCGAGCTGAGCCGTGGCCGGGATGACGATGCCCCCGGTGGAGCGCCGGTCACCGCCGTCGGGATCGATCGACACGAGGAGCCGGTCGTGGAGCATCCGGATAGGAAGCCCGTCGGCCATTCAGCTGCCCACGATCTTGCGGATCAGGACGATGACGCCGACGACGGCGACGAAGCCGCCCACGACGGGCACGATCGTCTCCATCCGCGGCTCGCCGGACGGGGTGACGAACTTGCCCTTGACGTCGGCGAGACCTCGCCGGGCGAGGGTCTTGGGGTGAGAGCGCTGGACAAGCTGGTCGACGTTGGCGGCCAGGCGGTTGCGCACCTCGTCGATCTGGGCGACGAGCTGGTCCGGCGTCCCGGTGATCGTCGTCGGGACTACCGGCCTGGAATCGTTCGCCACGTCCGTCTCCTCGTTCCGCGTCAGTGGTGAGTCACCGGCCCTCGACCGGTCGCCCTCGCAGTCACCTGTCGAGACCACGTTACCGATACGCAAGGATAGGACCATGACCACGCGACTGCAGCCAGGTGATCAGGCGCCGGACTTCACCCTTCTCGACGACCACGGCCACGAGGTCACGCTCTCCGACCTGCGGGGCGGCAAGGTCATCGTCTACTTCTACCCCGCCGCGATGACGCCGGGGTGCACGCGGGAGGCTTGCGACTTCACCGCCGAGCGAGAGACGTTCGACCAGTCCGGCTACACCGTGCTCGGCATCTCGCCGGACAAGCCCGAGAAGCTCGCGACGTTCCGCGAGAAGGAGAGCCTCGAGCTCACGCTGCTCTCCGATCCCGACAAGGAGGTGCTCCGCGCCTGGGGTGCCTTCGGTGAGAAGAAGCTCTACGGCAAGGTCATCGAGGGTGTCATCCGCTCGACGTTCGTCGTGGACGAGAAGGGCCTGATCGAGGTCGCCCAGTACAACATCAAGGCGACCGGTCACGTCGAGCGGCTGATCCGCCAGCTCCAGCTGTCCTGACCCTCCCGCTGGTCGAGCCAGTCGAGACCCCCGGCCCCTAGAATGTCCGGCGGGCCGGTGTGGTGGAACTGGTAGACACGCAGGATTTAGGTTCCTGTGTCGAGAGACGTGCAGGTTCGAGTCCTGTCACCGGCACCAGCGAAGCTCCTCGGGAGACAGAGCGGCCCCGAGCAGAGGTGGAAGCTCCGCTCAGGGCCTCGGCCATCAGAGGCGAATCCGATGAGCCGTACCCCCAGCGTACGGACCCTTCGGTGACCGGCTCAATGCGGCTCCCCGCGGTAGGTCCCGAACGACCATGAGTTGCCCTCGGGATCGGCGGCGATGAAGTCGCGGCTCCCGTAGTCGGTGGTCGTCAGCTCCATCGTGATCGTCGCGCCGGCCGCCTTCGCCCGCTCGTACAGCCCATCGGGGTCGGAGCAGACGACGTACGCCCCGAACGTGCCGGCCTTCTGCTGCCAGTGCCCCTCGTGCTTCTCCGAGCCCATCATGATGCCGCCGCCCTCCGGCCAGGCCAGCTCCGCGTGATGGACGAAGCCCTCGTCGTCGGCCATCACGACGACGCGGCGGAACCCGAACGCCCGCTCGAGGAAGTCGATCATGCCGAGCGCGTCGCGGGCGGCGAGCGCGGGCCACACGGTCGGTGGCGGCGTGGTGGTCTGTTCCTGCGTGTTCTGCTCCTGGGTGCTCATGACCTCACTCTGACCCGTTGCGGTGGCCCCCGGCTTGGATGTTTCGGCGCTCCTCGGCGAGCCACCCGGTCGGCGACGTGCCCGCCATCGCCTGGAACTCGTGGACGAGGTGGGCATGGTCGGCGTACCCGGCGCGCGCTGCGACGTCGCCGAGAGACTCGTCACCCGGGCGTACGACCTGGTCGCGCACCATGCCGACGGCGCGGTCGAAGCGGACCAGTCGGCTCAGCACCTTCGGTCCGAAGCCCAGCTCGTCGACGAACGCCGTGCGCAGCTGGCGCGGACTCAGCGCCACGTGCGCGGCGAGGTCGTCGACGCGGCCGTTGCCTCCGCGCGCGACGATCCACCGCCACGCCTCCACGACCTCCGGCCGCGGACGTGCAGCGGCTGCCCCGCTCGCGGTACGGGCGCGCGCGGCGAGGAAGTCCCGGACGGCGGCGAACCGGACCGTCCAGTCGTCGCTGTCACCGATCCTGCGGCGGAGCGCCGCCGCAGACGGCCCGAGGACGTCGCCCAGGTCGAGCGCCAGACCCGGCAACCGGCTGGCGGGGGCGCCGAACAGCCAGCGCGCGGCGAACGGGTGCACGGCGAGCTGGACGCCCTCCTGGCTGTCGGGCTGGTCGATGTACGCGGGGCGGGTCGAGAGCGGGCCGAGCATGTCGTACGCGGCGATCGGGGCGCCGTCGTCCTCCCGCTCCCCCACCACGACGGGCGTGTCCAGCGCGACGACCAGCGTCAGGTACGGCGAGGGCAGCCCACGGTGCAGCCGCTGCGTGACACCGCTCTGGCGGTATCCGACCATCGTCGAGACCGCACCCGCGTACGCGCCGCGGGGATCAGCGCGTACGAAGTCCATCGTCATCTCGGCCGGCGACGTTCTCACGGTCCGAGTATCCGCCCGATCGGCCCTGCACGGCAGCCGCGATAGCCTCGGACGATGTTCCGAATCCTCTACTACGAGCCGCGGATCCCTCCCAACACGGGCAACGCGATCAGGCTGGCGGCAGCGACCGGCGCCCAGCTTCACCTCGTGGAGCCGCTGGGGTTCGACCTGTCCGACGCCAAGCTCAAGCGCGCCGGCCTCGACTACCACGACCTGGCGGACGTCTCGGTCCACAGCAACCTGGAGGCGGCGTTCAAGGCGCTCGACCCGGTCCGCGTGTTCGCGTTCACGACGAAGGCGACGACGTCCTACGCCGACATCGCGTACGAGCCGGGTGACGTGTTCCTGTTCGGGCCAGAGCCGACAGGGCTCCCGGAGGCCGTGCTCGCCGACCGGCGCATCACCGAGCTGCTGCGGATCCCGATGCAGCCGTCGCGCCGCTCGCTCAACCTCGCGAACTCGACGGCGATCGTCGTCTACGAGGCGTGGCGCCAGCAGGGCTACGCCGGAGGCGTGTAGCCACCGCTCACGCCCGGCCCCGTCGACGGTGAGCCGTGGCGTCGGCGCCGGACCACGCCGCGTACGACGGCGATCGCCAGGAGCGCGGCGGCAAAGCCCCACCAGGCGACGGGCTGCTCGACGTCGAACGCCGGCGACGAGTCGACGATCCAGGCGTACGCCCCCACGGCGACGGCACCGGCGACGGTCACCAGCATGACCGGCACGAGCATCGTCACGAGACCGACGACGAGGATCGCCAGACCGGCCTGGCGGATGTCGTCCTGGTTCGTGTACCACCAAAGCACGTCGGGATCCATGCCGTCGGGGTTCGGCATGCCTGTGGAGCTCAGCGCACGCCACGTGGCGACGAACGCGACCGCGAACGCGACGACGGCGATGATCCGCAGCAGCGTCAGGAGCGTACGCACGGCCGCCTCAGACCAGCAGGGCGACGAGGTGCGGGACCATCGCGCGGAGCGCCTTGCCGCGGTGGCTGATCGCATCCTTGTCCGCGGGAGTCAGCTCGGCTGTCGAGACGTCGTAGCCGTCCGCCGCGAACAACGGGTCGTAGCCGAACCCGCCGTCACCGGTCGGTCCGCGCTGCACCCGCCCGCGCATGACGCCGAGCTCCACGACCTCGGCGCCGCTCGGCAGCACCAGCGCCATCGCACAGCGGAACTCCGCACCCCGCCGTTCGTCGGGCACGTCGGCCAGCTGGTCGAGAAGCAGCTCGTTGTTCCGCGCGTCCGACTTGGGACGCCCACCCCATCGAGCCGACAGGACGCCGGGCATCCCGTTGAGGGCGTCGACGCAGAGTCCGGAGTCGTCGGCGAGCGACGGCAGGCCCGTCGCCGTCGCCGCGGCGCGGGCCTTGAGCAGCGCGTTGCCCTCGAAGGTCGGCTGGTCCTCCACGGGCTCCGCGAAGTCGCCGATGTCGTCGAGGCCCAGCACCTCGATGCCCGGCAGCCCAGGCTCGAGGATGCGGCGCAGCTCCGCGAGCTTGCCCTGGTTGTGGCTCGCGAGGACGACGCGGCGCTCGCTCACGAGGGGGCTCCCTCGCCGAGCGCGGCGGTCTGGATCGCGGTCAGGTCGGCGCAGCCCTTCTCGGCGAGCGCGAGCAGCGCGTCGAGCTCGGCGCGGTCGAAGGGTGCGCCCTCGGCGGTGCCCTGCACCTCGACGAACGAGCCGGTCCCGGTCATGACGACGTTCATGTCGGTCTCGGCGCGGACGTCCTCGTCGTAGGGCAGGTCGAGCATCGGCGCACCGTCGATGATGCCGACCGACACTGCCGCGACGGAACCGGTGAGCGGCTCGGACACGAGGGCACCGCGGTCGCGCAGGTAGGAGACGGCGTCGGCCAGGGCGACGTACGCCCCGGTGATCGCTGCGGTGCGGGTGCCGCCGTCGGCCTGGAGGACGTCGCAGTCGATGACGATCGTGTTCTCTCCGAGCGCCTTGTAGTCGATGATCGCGCGGAGCGAGCGACCGATCAGGCGCGAGATCTCGTGCGTACGCCCGCCGATGCGGCCCTTGACCGACTCGCGGTCGGAGCGGGTGTGGGTCGCGCGCGGGAGCATCGCGTACTCGGCGGTGACCCAGCCGAGCCCGGAGTCGCGGCGCCAGCGCGGGACGCCCTGGGTGACGCTCGCCGCGCAGAGGACGCGGGTGCGGCCGAACTCGACCAGGACCGAGCCCTCGGCGTGGTCGAGCCAGTTGCGGGTGATGGTGACGGGTCGGAGCTGGTCGGCGGCGCGGCCGTCGGTTCGGGTGACGCTCATGGCGCGAGCGTATCGAGCGACGCCACCGAGCGTTTCCCCGGCGCTCGCGTCGAGCCCATGTGTGGGTCCGCCACGAGATCCAGGCTCAGCCCACCTCGTACGCCCCGCCTGGCTCGACGAGCTCGCTCGGCCCTGCGAACGCCGCCTTCGCCTCGGCGGCGACGAGGTCGCGATCGGTCCAGGCGGGGATGTGGGTGAGGAGGAGTCGCCCGACGTGTGCCGCGGTGGCCGCCTCGCCCGCGTCCGTGCCCGTCATGTGCAGGTGCGGCGGGTTGAGCGGGTTCTCGGTGAACGAGGCCTCGCACAGGAAGAGGTCGGCGTCGCGCGCAGCCTCCACCAGTGCCGGTGTCGGGCCGGTGTCACCGGAGTACACGAGGACCTTGCCGTCGACCTCGACCCGCAGCGCGTACGCCTCCACCGGATGGTCCATCCGCCGAGGAGTCACCGTGAAGGGACCCAACTCGACCGGGACGCCGTCCTCCCACGTCGCGACGTCGAGGACCTCGGACATGCCGGGGTCGAGCGGGAGGTCGTACGCCATCGCGAACCGGTCGGCACTGCCCGTCGGGCCCCAGGTGGGGATCCGCGGCAGCGGGCCGCCCGTCACGTAGCGGCGGTAGACGTAGAGCCCGCAGACGTCCATGTAGTGGTCGGGGTGAAGGTGCGAGACGGCGATCGCGTCGATCTCGTCGAGCCCCACGTAGCGCTGCAGCGGCCCGAGCGCGCCGTTGCCGAGGTCGACGACGAGCCGGTAGGTGCGCCCCTCGTACGGAGCCTCGACGAGATAGCAGCTGGCAGCGGACTCCGGGCCGGGGTACGAACCGGCGCAGCCGATGATCGTCAGCCTCATACGCCCACCCACGCGAACTGGTCCACACGCTCGATCTCCGGGCCGAGGAACCGGCGGCCGAGGGTCCGGAACTCGTCCGGCTGACCGGTCGTCAGGAAACGGTGCTCCGGCGGAGTCGTTGCGGTGCGCTCGAGGCCGTCGCGCACGAGCAGCGCGTACACGTCCTTCGCGGTCTCGTCCGCGCTGGAGACCAGCGTGACGTCGTCGCCCATCACGTACGAGATGACGCCGGTGAGCAGCGGGTAGTGGGTGCACCCGAGGACGAGCGTGTCGACGCCTGCCTCCTGGAGCGGGGCGAGGTACTCGTGGGCAGCACCGATGAGCTCCGGACCGGCGGTGATCCCGGCCTCGACGAACTCGACGAACCGCGGGCACGCCTGGACAGTCACGTGAACCGACGGGTTGGCGGCGAACGCGTCGTCGTAGGCCATCGACGTCTTCGTCGCCTGCGTGCAGATCACGCCCACGTGACCGTTGCGGGTCGCGGCGACGGCTCGACGCGTCGCTGGCACGATCACCTCGACCACCGGGACGTCGTACCGCTCGCGTGCGTCGCGCAGGACCGCGGCGCTGGCGGAGTTGCAGGCGATCACGAGCGCCTTCACGCCCTGGGTGACGAGGTGGTCGAGGCACTCGAGCGCGAACTCACGGACGTCTGCGATCGGCTGCGGGCCGTACGGCTGCCGGGCGGTGTCGCCCAGATAGGAGACGGCCTCGTTCGGCAGCTGGTCGATCACGGCACGGGCGACGGTCATGCCGCCGAAGCCGGAGTCGAAGATGCCGATGGGCGCGTCGTTCACCCGAGCGAGCCTAGTGGGCGATTCACACGCACGAAACACAATGCGGTCCAAGCCACAGCGCGAGTCGCGTCACGTGACGTCTGCCCGGGGTTCGTGCCACGGTGTCCCGATGAGACGTGTTCCGTTCACCGGCGACGAGAAGGAGAGCCTCTACGTGGCTCTCGACCGGCACCGCGACGCCCTCCTGTGGAAGATCGACGGGCTCTCCGACGAGGACCTCCGGCGCCCGATGGTGCCGTCCGGCACCACGCTGCTCGGCATGGTCAAGCACGTGGCGTCCGTCGAGTACACCTGGTTCTGCGGGACGTTCGGACGCGAGTCGCTGGAGGTCCCGTACACCGAGGACGACTGGGACTCCGACTGGCGGATCGAGCCCTGGGAGACGACGGAGGGGGTCCTCGCGTACTTCGCGATGGCCCGTGCCGCCGCCGATGCGGTGATCGACGAGCTCGACGTGCTCGACACGGGCACCGCCTGGTACGGCCCGACCGTCACGATGCGGTGGGTGCTGATCCACATGGTCGAGGAGTACGCCCGCCACGCCGGCCACGCAGACATCCTCCGCGAGCTGATCGACGGGGCGACCGGCCCGTTCGAGGGCTACCCGACCTGACCCGTGCGCGGCTGCGTCGGCGTCCCGACCCGGAGCAGGTTGCCGTGAAGATCGATGAGGTCGAGCTCGAGCAGGTGGCCCGCCTGTCGTGGAGGGCGGAGATCCGCAGGCGCCGGGAGGTCTGTCGCAGCCCACGACTCGTACAACGCGTGGACGTCGGCCGGGGTCGGCAGCCCGATCCAGCACGCGACGTCGTTCGTCCATCGGGAGACGTCAGGCTTGCACCAGAAGTGCAGCTCGATGCCGTGCGAGTCGGCGACGATGAGGTACTCGCCGGGCCAGCGCCCTCGCTCGTCGAACCCGAGCAAAGCGTAGAAGCGCGCCGTCTCCTCGAGGTCGGCGCTCGGCAGGATGGGCCGCGTCACCGCACGGAAAGTCGCCACGGCCGGATTCTAGGCGCGCACGGCTTCCGTCACCGCGCACTCCTCGTGGCCCCCACGAAGAGTGAGAGGGCGGGAGGCACCGCACGGCGCAGACGGTGCGTGCGCGAACGGGCGTCACGCCCAGAGCTGGCCCTCGAGCCGCTCCTCGGCGTCGTCGATCGTGCCCTCGTACGCGCCGGTCGAGAGGTACTTCCAGCCGCCGTCGGCGATCACGAACGCGATGTCGGCGGCCTCGCCCGCCTTGACGGCCTTCGCCGCCTGCGCGAGCGCCGCGTGGAGGATCGCTCCGGTCGAGATGCCCGCGAAGATCCCCTCGGACTCCAGCAGCTCACGGACCCGGCGTACGGCGTCGCGGGGGCCGACGGAGAAGCGGGCGTCGATGTACTGGGGGTCGTACAGCTCCGGGACGAAGCCCTCGTCGAGGTTGCGCAGGCCGTACACGAGCTCGCCGTACCGGGGCTCGGCCGCGACGATCCGCACGTCGGGCTTGGCCCCGCGGAAGAACCGCCCGACGCCCATCAAGGTGCCGGTCGTGCCGAGGCCGCCGACGAAGTGGGTGACCTCCGGCAGGTCGGCGAGGATCTCGGGACCCGTGCCGCGGAAGTGCGCCTCGGCGTTGGCCTGGTTGCCGTACTGGTAGAGCATCACCCAGTCCGGGTGCTCCTCGGCGATCCGCTTGGCGACGCGTACGGCCTCGTTCGATCCGCCGGCGGCCGGGGACGACACGATCTCGGCGCCCCACATGCGCAGGAGCTGGCGGCGTTCCTCGGACGTGTTCTCCGGCATCACGCACACGATCCGGTAACCGCGCAGCTTGGCGACCATCGCGAGGGAGATGCCGGTGTTGCCGGAGGTGGGCTCGAGGATGGTGCACCCTGGGCGCAGCACACCCTCGTGCTCGGCGCGCTCGATCATCGCGAGCGCTGCACGGTCCTTGATCGACCCGGTGGGGTTGCGGTCCTCGAGCTTCGCCCACAGGCGCACGTCGGGGCTCGGCGACAGCCTCGGCAGGCCCACGAGCGGGGTGTTGCCGACCGAGTCGATCAGGTTCGCGTAGCGCATCGAGAGCAGACGCTCAGCGCGCCCCGCCTGCGACGGCAGGCAGGATCACGACGACGTCGCCGTCGGACAGCGGCGTCTCGAGGCCGCCGGAGAAGCGGATGTCCTCGTCGTTGACGTAGATGTTCACGAAGCGGCGCGGCTGGCCGCCGTCGACCAGCCGGTCCTTGATGCCGGCGTGGTTGACCTCCAGGTCCTCGATCAGCGCGCTGACCGACTCACCGGCGGCGGAGACGTTCTTCTCGCCGCTCGTGTAGGTGCGGAGGATGGTGGGGACACGGACCTCGATGGCCATCAGACGTCAGCTTCCTCGTTCTTCGTGACCTGGACGGAACCGCCCAGGAGTGCGTGGTCGTCACTCTCGAGCCTAGTAACGCTCGACAACCGTGACTTCTTCCTCGGTCACCTCGCCGTCGACGATCCGGTACGACCGGAAGTCGACCGGCCCGGACTCGTGAGCACCGTCACGGGTCGAGACCAGGACGTAGTGCGCCTCGGGCTCGCCGGCGAGGTTGATGTCGGTGCGCGACGGGTACGCCTCGGTGGCGGTGTGCGAGTGGTAGACCACCACCGGCACCTCGTCGTTGTCGTCCATCTCCTGGTAGAGACGGAGCAGGTCGGTCGAGTCGAACTCGTAGAACGTCGGCGACATCGCGGCGTTGACCATCGGGATGAACCGCGTCGGCAGGTCGGAGCCGACGGCACCGGCGACGACGCCGCAGGCCTCGTCAGGGTGGTCCCTGCGGGCGTGCGCGACGATCGCGTCGTAGGTCGCCTGGTCGATGGTCAGCACGCCTCACAGGGTACGTGGTCTCGCATGGCGAACAGCCGGTGTCCGCCATGCGGGACCTCAGACGACGTCGCGACGCCGGGTCCTCCACCAGCCGACGCCGACGGCCACCACGACGTACGCCGCCACGGTGACCAGCGCACGCCCTCCGCTGAGCGCGTCGGTGACTCCCGGTGCGGCCGGTCCGACCTGCTCGGGACCGAGGGCGGCGACCAACGATCCCGCACTCGCTCCCGGCAGGAGGTCGCGTACGGGCTCCATGCCCGTGAGCACGCTCGAGGCGACCGCGGCCACGAGGTTCTCGACGCCCAGGACCCACACCACGCCGAGGCCGATCGGCAGTGCGACGCTGCGGAGCACGGTCGCGAGGCAGGCGCCGATCGTGGCCCACATCGTCAGCACCAGCCAGCCCCCAGCCATGCCGGGGAGCAGGTGCGCTGGCGCGGGGAACGCGACCGTCCGCCCCGCCCCCAACGCGATGGCCGTCGACGCGATCGCCCCGACGCCGAACAGCACGAGGACTCCGATCCCGACGGACAGCACGAGCGCGACCGTCTGTCCCGCGGCGACCGTCAGGCGACCGGGGCGTTGGACGAGGAGCGTCTTCAGCGTGCCGAACCCGTACTGGCTCCCCGCGACGAGCGCTCCGAGGACGAGGGCCAGCGCCCCCGCGAAGACCGGGAACCCGTCGAGGGTGTTCGGGACGAGCTGGTCAGGAAGGGTGCTGGCGAGGAGCTGCTCCGGCGACACCGCGTCGGCACCCTCCGCCGGGGACTGTCCGCTCCGATAGGAGATGTACGGGATGAGGTACGCGAACGTCATGCTGAGCACCACCGCCGTCGCGAGCAGCGCCCACGCACCGGGGCGGCGGACGAGGGCGGCGAGCTCGGCGCGCACCACGTCGACGAGGTCACGCATCGCGATCACCGCCTCCGGTTGCGGGCCCGCCGGTGAGCTCGAGGAACACGTCCTCCAGCTGGCGCTCGGACCGCCGTACCTCGGTGACGGCAACCCCCGCGCCGACGAGGGCACTGGTGACGTCGGCCGTCTGCGCCTCCGGCACGCGGACGGCCAGCACGCCGTCGCGAAGCCGTACGTCCTCGACGCCGCGCAGCGCTGCGACGGTGTCACGGGCGACGTCGGACGGCGTCGCACGGACCACGAGCTCCGACCCGCCCCGCATCTCCTCGACCGAGCTCTCGAGGACCACCCGGCCGTGGTCGATCACGGCGACCCGGTCGCAGATCTCCTGGACCTCGCCCAGGAGGTGGCTCGACAGGACGACGGTGTGACCGCGTCCGGCGAGCCCGCGGACGAGGGTGCGCATCTCCCGCATCCCAGCCGGGTCGAGGCCGTTGGTCGGCTCGTCCAGGACCACCAGCACCGGGTCCTTGAGCAGCGCCGCCGCAACCCCGAGCCGCTGCTTCATCCCGAGCGAGTACGACGCGTAACGGTCGTCGCCGCGCTCGGCGAGCCCGACCGACTCCAACGCCGGCGCCACCCGCGAGGCGTCGACGCCGGCGTAGCGGGCGACGACGCGGAGGTTGGCGGTGCCCGACAGGTACGGCAGGAAGGCCGGACCCTCGATCATCGCGCCGGTCGCCTCGAGCGCCGCGCGACTACCCGGAGCGTTCCCCAGCACGGACGCGGTCCCGCCGGTCGGGCGGACGAGCCCGAGGAGCATCCGCAGCGTGGTCGTCTTGCCGGCGCCGTTCGGTCCGAGGAACCCGTACACCTCGCCGCGCCGGACCGTGAGGTCGACGCGGTCGACGGCAACGAGCGGCGGGCTGCCACGGCGCCGGTACGCCTTGGTGAGCCCGCGGACCTCGACGACGGCCCGGTCCGCGACCGCCGCCGAGGTCATCGCCGGTCCCCGGGGCGCGCCTCGCGCAGGACCGCGAGTCGGCTCCGGTACTCGTCGGCGTCGATCTCCCCCGCCGCGTAGCGCTCGGCGAGCCGCGACTCGCCGCCGCTGCGCGGGTCGTGCCAGCGACGGCGCCACGGCCCGAACCGCAAGGCCATGACGACGACGAACACGAAGAACGCCAGCCAGAAGATCGGGAACACGATCCACCATCCGGGACCGTCGGAGCCGGGATGGGCGAGGACGGTGGCCGAGGTCGCCGCGGCTGTTGACGTGCTGATCATGGGTCTCTCCTTCACGAGTCGGTTGTCTCGCTTCGAGAGTGCCGTCGCGGACTCCCCTGGGGCGTCGGGCTGGAGAGGGCTCCTGCAGTGCTGCAACGGAGGTACGAGACGGTGCGTGGCGTACGCCACCGGGCGTACGCCCAGGTCACTCGCGTCAGCCGCGACGTACGGCCGGGTCGAGCGGCCACGTGCGGACGACACGGCGACGCCGCGGGTCACCGTCGGGCCGCATGTCGACGAGCGTGACGGCGTCGAGGCGCACCGTCGCGCCGACGGCGAGGGAACGTCCGCGCTGGGCCGACACGTGCGGACGGAACTCGTCGCGGACGTGACGCATCCGGGCGACGTCCACCCCGCTCTCGGACAGCGCGGCGAGCAGGTCGCGGTGCAGGGTGTCGACCCCCGCCGTGCGCGCGAGCTCGCCGACCCGGACGTCGTGGCGAGACCCGAACCAGGCCTCGCCGACCACCTCGGACACCAGCGCCGTACGGCCGTGGGCCACGCGAGAGACCGCCTCGAGGGCGGCCTCCTCCTCGGCCTCGAACGGCGGGACCCACGTCAGGTGCAGGGGCCACGCGTCGCGCCCGAAGGCCTCCGGCACGGCGAGGTCCTCCACGAACGTCACGACGCAGCACCTCACGCGACCGCCTCAGCCCGACCAGCCCGGCCGCACCAGCCCGCTCTCGTACGCCATGACGACGAGCTGTGCGCGGTCGCGCGCCCCCAGCTTGAGCATCGCCCGGCTGACGTGCGTCTTCGCGGTGGCGACGCTGACCACGAGCCGCGCGGCGATCTCGTCGTTGCTCAGCCCCTCGCCGACGAGTGCGACGACCTCCCGCTCGCGCTCGGTGAGCGGATCCATCAGGGCGGGTGCCGTGGCAGGGCGGCTCCGGCTCGCGAACTCCCCGATCAGGCGGCGCGTCACGCTCGGCGACAGCAGCGCGTCGCCGGCCGCGACGGCCCGGATGCCCGCAAGCAGGTCGGCCGGCGCGGTGTCCTTCACGAGGAACCCGCTCGCACCGATGCGTACGGCCTCGAACACGTACTCGTCGAGCTCGAAGGTCGTCAGGATCACCACGCGCGTCTCGGCGAGGGCCGGATCCTCCGTGATGCTGCGCGTCGCTGCGAGCCCGTCGAGCTCGGGCATCCGGATGTCCATGAGGACCACGTCCGGATGCAGCGTGCGCACGAGCGCGACAGCCTCGTCGCCCGTCGAAGCCTCTCCCACGACCTCCAGGTCGTCCTCGGCCTCGATCAGCGCTCGGAACCCGGCCCGCAGGAGCGCCTGGTCGTCGGCGAGCAGCACACGGATCACGTGGCACCTCCAGGCTCGGGGACGGCGTACGGCAGGTGGGCGCGGACCGCCACACCACCGGTCGGGGTCGACGTCACGCCCAGCGTGCCACCCAGCGCCTCGGCGCGCTCCCGCATCCCCCGCAGGCCGCTGCCTTCCGCGAGGGCCGACCCGTGGCCGTCGTCGTCCACCGCGATCTCGAGCGCGTCGGACCCGTACGACACGTCGACGCTGGCGTGCTCCGCGCCGGAGTGGCGTACGACGTTGGTGACGGCCTCCTGCACGATCCGGTACGCCGCGAGCTCGACCGGCGCCGCCAGCGTCCGCGGCGGCCCGGTGGTGCGGACGGACAGGTCGAGGCCCGCGACCTCTGCTCGCCGGACGAGCTCGTCGAGCGTGGCGAGCCGCGAGACCGGAGCACGCGGCGCCACGCCGGTGTCGTCGCGGAGCACGCCGATCAGGTCACGGAGCTCAGCGAGGGCCTCGGAGCTGGCGTCGCGGATGGTCGCCAGCGCGATCGCTGCCTGCTCCGGTCTGCGGTCCCCCAGGTGGAGGGCGACCTGAGCCTGCACGTTGATCAGCGAGATGTGGTGGGCGACGACGTCGTGCAGGTCGCGCGCGACACGGAGCCGCTCCTCTCCCTCGGCGCGTGCCCTGGCCTGGGCCGACGCCTCCCGCGCGGCACGGGCCCGGGAGCGCCGTAGGGCGATCAGCTCGCCGACCCCGGCCAGCACGAGGAGCCAGGCGAGGACGCCCGTCGCCCACGCCCAGGACCACCCGTTGCCGTGGACCGCGGACCACGCGACCAGCGCCACCGCGTACGCCGCGACGAGCACGCTCCACGCCCACCCGCGGTGGCCCCGAGCGATCACGACGACGACCGCGACGGCGAACGACGCGAACACCGGGCCGGGCGGGTAGTCGGCGAGCAGATAGATCGACGTGACGACGGTGACGAGCACGAGAACCACCCGCGGGTACCGGGTGACGAGCAGCAGCGCGAGCGGGCCGGCGACCAGAAGGGCGTACGCCGCCGCGTCCAGCGCTCGCGCATCCGGCTGGTTCTGTGCGGCGCCGCGGGTGCCGAGGACCTGCACCACCAGCAGCACGAGCGGGACCACGAGAGGCGCCGGTCGCCAGGGGTGGCTCGGCAGGCTCGCGTCGCTGGTCACGCCTCCACGCTAGGTGCCGCCGACAGGGTTGTCATCGGCCGGCGGGACGAGCTGCGCGTACGCCGGGGGGCGTAGGCGGTCGGTCAGTCCAGCGCCTGCACGAGCGACTCCTGCACGAAGCCCAGCCACTCGTAGATGTCGATCACGACGGAGACGGCCTCGTCGTCGCTCGCCTCGGCCGACTCGGCGTCCTCCTCGGACTCGATGCCGAGCCTTGCCGCGAGCGCGAGCCGGACGTCGGTCAGGGAGCGCAGCCACGCCTGCACGGCGCGCTGTCCCAGCTCGACCTCCACCGTCGCCTCGGACTGCTCCGGGTCGTCGACGTCGAACCCGCCGGCCACCAGCGAGGCGATGACCGCCTGCGCGTTCTCGACCTTGACCGTGGACAGGCTGCGCTCGGTGAAGCGGCGGAAGTCGGCGGCCGCCTCGTCGTCGTCGCGGTACGCGTCCGGGAGCAGGCGCTTCAGGACCGGGTCCTCGGGGGCGATGGAGGACCCGGTCGTGCCCAGCTGCCCGAACAGCGGATCCGGCGACGACTCCTCGGGTCCGTTGCGGTCACGCAACAGCTCCACGACCTGGCCGAGCAGGTTGGTCAGCAGCGCCGCCTCGGCGGGCTCGAACTCGGCACGGACGCGGTCGCGCTTGCGTCGCTCGAACGCCTTCATGCCGCGGCCCTCATGCGTCGGCCTTCTGCAGGGTGGCCCACAGGCCGTACTCGTGCATCGCCTGCACGTGACGCTCCATCTCCTCGCGGGGGCCGGTCGAGACGACCGCCCTGCCGTCGTTGTGCACCTTCATCATCAGCTCGTGCGCCTTCTCGTCGGCGTAGCCGAAGTAGGACTTGAACACGTAGGCGACGTACGACATCAGGTTGACCGGATCGTTCCAGACGATCGTCACCCAGGGGCGGTCCAGCTCGGTGACCTGGTCGGTCTCCGGCTGGTCGACCTCGATCGGGGCTGGGCTGCTCACCCGCCCCATTGTGGCGCACGTGCAAACCGCTCCCACCTGGCCCTGCGTTGCTGATGTGATACATGCCATGAGACGCACGCTGACCTTCTTGCCCGCTGCTGCGCTCATCGGCGGCACCCTCGTCCTCGCGACGCCGCCGACGGCCTCGGCCGCACCGCAGGTCATCGCCCCGACGCCCGACCGTGTGATCGCAGGCGCGGCGACGGGGATGCAACGCCCGGTCGGCCTCGCGCTCGGTCCCGACGGGCGGCTCTTCGTCAGCAACCTCTTCGCCACTCCGACGCCGGGCTCGGTGAGGGTGTTCGCGCCCGCCGCGGACGGGAACGTCCCCGCTGTCGCCGTCCTCGACCCGACCTCGCCCGGGATGGGGTTCCTCACCAAGCCGGCAGGCATCGCCGTCGGGTCCGACGGGCGTCTCCACATGGCCGCCTACAACGACAACGCCATCCGCACCTTCACCGTGCCTGCGACGGGCAACGGGTTCGCTCTGCAGTCGGCGATCGGCGCGGCGACCCTGATCGCCGCACCCAACGACCTCGCCCTCACCTCGCCGACGAGCCTGTGGGTCGCCAGCGGGACGACCGACGAGGTCGTCCGGCTCGACGTCGGGTCGACGACGCGCCGGCGGACGCTCCACACGCCCGCCCCCATGGGGCTCG
This sequence comes from Mumia sp. Pv4-285, assembly GCF_041320275.1. Classification (NCBI taxonomy): domain Bacteria; kingdom Bacillati; phylum Actinomycetota; class Actinomycetes; order Propionibacteriales; family Nocardioidaceae; genus Mumia; species Mumia qirimensis. The sequence goes on from NZ_CP162023.1 coordinate 3,530,619, forward strand.
CCGTGCACGGCACCTCTCTGTACGTGAGTGGCGGCAACGGGACGGCGCCGTACGTGAAGGTCTTCACCGCCGGGACGAGCGGGCCAGCGACGCCGTCGCGGACGATCTCGGGTCCGGCGACGGGTCTCGACAACGTCTGGGGTCTCGCCGTCGACCGGTACGGGCGGACGTACGTCGCGAACGGCGGCGACAGCTCGATCCGCGTGTTCGCCGCGGGCGCGACCGGCAACGTCGCACCGATCGTCGTCCTCGAGGGAGCGGCGACACAGCTCGAGCTCCCGTCGGACGTGCTGCTGGACGGTGCGGGACGCATCTGGGTGGCCAACGACACGGTGCCCGGGAAGGTCCTCCGGTTCCCGGCGCTCGCCGCCCCACCGCCACCGGCGCCGCGACCGCCTGTGACCACGCCTCCCACGACAGCCCCGTCCAAGCCGCGTGCACTGAAGGTCACCGGGAAGACCGCCGCACGCAAGCGTGTCGTCCGGTGGAAGGCTCCCGCGCGCAGCGGCGGCGCGCGCATCCTGCGCTACCGCGTCGTGGTCAACAAGGGCAAGAAGACCCTGCTCGTCCGCACCGTCTCCGCGTCCAGGCGCAAGGTCGTCGTCAAGCGCGCGAAGCTCCGCAACGGCAAGCACACCGTCCTCGTCCGCGCGGTCAACGCCAAGGGCGGCAGCCCGTACGCGACCAAGCGGTTCCGCGTCCGTCGCTGACCCGCCACGGCGTCGGTGCCGCACTACGCTGACGCCGTGACCTCCACAGCCCTGCTCACCGACCACACCGCGCTGCTGACAGACCATTACGAGCTGACCATGCTCCAGGCGTCGCTGACCGACGGGGCATCCGACCGCCGCTCCGTGTTCGAGCTGTTCGCCCGGCGGCTCCCCGACGGACGGCGCTACGGCGTGGTCGCCGGCATCGGTCGCGCGCTCGACGCGATCGAACGCTTCCGGTTCACCGATGCCGACCTCGCATTCCTGCGCGACAACGCGGTGGTCGACGGACCGACGCTGGAGTGGCTCGCCGACTACCGGTTCAGCGGGAACGTCTGGGGCTATCCCGAGGGCGAGTTCTACTTCCCGCAGTCGCCGGTCCTCGTCGTCGAGGGCACGTTCGGCGAGGCCGTGCTGCTGGAGACGCTGCTGCTGTCGATCCTCAACCACGACTCCGCGATCGCCTCGGCGGCGGCGCGCATGATCGTGGCCGCCGGCGATCGCCCCTGCATCGAGATGGGCTCGCGCCGTACGCACGAGGCCGCGGCGGTCGCGTCGGCGCGCGCCGCCTACGTCGCCGGGTTCACGACGACCTCCAACCTGGAGGCGGGTCGCCGGTACGGCATCCCGACCACGGGCACGTCGGCCCACTCGTTCACGCTGCTGCACGACACCGAGCGTGAAGCCTTCACCGCGCAGGTCGCGTCGCTCGGCGCGGGGACGACGCTGCTCGTGGACACGTACGACGTGGCGGAGGCGGTCAGGGTCGGCATCGAGGTCGCCGGTACGGAGCTCGGCGCCGTGCGGCTCGACTCGGGCGACCTCCCGTCGCTCGCGGCCCAGGTGCGCCGCCAGCTCGACAGCCTGGGCGCCACCGCCACCAAGATCGTGGTGACGAGCGACCTCGACGAGTTCGCGATCGCGGGCCTGGCCGCCGCCCCGGTCGACGGGTACGGCGTCGGCACCTCGCTGGTCACCGGTTCCGGTCACCCGACCTGCGGGTTCGTCTACAAGCTCGTCTCGCGCGCGGACGGTGTCGGCCCCGACGCGACGATGGTCTCGGTCGCGAAGGCGAGCAAGGACAAGATCTCGGTCGGCGGTCGCAAGTACGCCCTGCGCAGGCTCGACGAGCGGGGTACGGCGCAGGCCGAGGTCATCGGCATCGGCGGGTCGCCCGACGGAGACGACAACGACCGGCCGCTCCTCGTCCCGTTGGTCGAGGCCGGGCGCAGGGTGTACGACGAGCCGCTGGAGGCGGCCCGCGAGCGCCTTCGTACGTCGCTGGCCGAGCTACCCTTGCAGGCTCGGCAGCTGTCGCGGGGCGAGCCCGCGATTCCGACGACCTTCGAGGGGGAATGACTCCGATGACCAAGGCACTTGTCGTGGTGGACGTCCAGAACGACTTCTGCGAGGGCGGCTCGCTCGCCGTGGCCGGTGGTGCTGCGGTGGCCGAGCAGATCGCGAGGCTCGTGGCCGAGGGCGGCTACGACGTGGTCGTGGCGACGAAGGACCACCACATCGATCCCGGCTCCCACTTCAGCGCGACGCCCGACTTCGTCGACTCGTGGCCACCGCACTGCGTCGTCGGCACGGAGGGCAACGCCCTCCACGCGCCCCTGACCGAGGACATGTTCTCGGCCGTGTTCGAGAAGGGTCAGTTCGACGCCGCGTACTCCGGCTTCGAGGGGCGCACCGTCGACGGCGAGCAGCTCGACGCCTGGCTGCGCGAGCGCAGGGTGGACAGCGTGGACGTCGTCGGCATCGCGACCGACTACTGCGTGCGGGCGACCGCGCTCGACGCCGCGGGCACCGGCTTCGCGACCACCGTCCTGATGGACCTCACCGCACCGGTGTCGACGGACAACCTCGATCGGACCCGAGCGGAGTTCGAAGAGGCCGGCGTGGCGGTGTCCTGAGCCGGCTCAGGCTCAGGGGTACGCGATCGGGCGCACCACGCGCGCCGGCGCGCCCGCAGCCACCGAGTAGGCAGGGATGTCGCGCGTGACGACGGAGTTCGCGCCGATCACGCACCGCTCCCCGATGGTCACCCCGCTGGTCACGACGACGTTGGCACCGAGCCAGCAGCTGTCGCCGATCACCGTCGGCCCCTTCGACGTGAAACCCTGCCACGGCACCGGGAGGTCCGGGTCGTCGAACCGGTGCGCCGAGTCGGTGACGAGCGAGCCGTTCGCGATCATGCAGTGCGCGCCGATCTCGACCCGCTGCGACGCCGCCACCATCACGCCGAGGTTGAGGAACGTCCCCTCGCCGATCACGATGCGTGCGTCGGGCCCGCCGGTGATCCAGACTCCGGGCTCCAGGAAGACCCGCGGCCCGATCTCGAGCCGTCCGTCGCGCAGCATCTCGAGTGCCTCGCCGTGCACGACGCCACGAGCGTACGCACGCCTCCGCGCCAGCTCGACCGTCAGCCGGGCACGGTTCAGCGGACGGTACGCACGGCCGTACCAGCGCTGCTTGCGCCACCACTCGCGCGCGAGCGCGTACGAGGTGGACGTGTCAGACATGCGCCGTGTCGGTGTGGGTGCCGAGGTCCTCGACGCGGTAGCCGCCGGGCAGGTAGGTGCGCACCGCGCCACGGTCCTCCGGCCGGGAGGCCTTCACCCGAGGGGGCGCGAGACGCAGCACACGACCACGCAGCCGCAGCAGTCCGCGGGACAGCGCGACGACCAGGTGCGGCGGGTCGGGGTAGCGGAAGGCTTCGCGGACGTGCGGGTCCATCACCGAGCGCGAGAAGATCTCGACCGCACGGCGCAGCGGCCTCGGGTAGTAGGTGCACAGCAGCTCGAGGGTCGCGTCGGCGACCTCGCGCGAGCGGTGGTCGTAGCCGAAGTGCGCTGCCTCGTACGCGTCGAGCAGCTTCTCGAACTCCGCATAGGACGCAGGGATGTCCTTGATGCCCATCAGTGCGCCGATGCGCTGGTACGACCGGGTCGAGGCCTCGATCTCCGCCGCCGTGAGCCCGCGGTAGCCGTAGTCGGCGAGCCAGCGCACGGGCGTGACGACGAACGTCGACAGCACGTAGCGCATGTCGTCGTTGCTGATGGCGTACGCGCCGTGCATGCGGTTCATCCGACGCACGGCGGCGCGGCCGTTCTGCGACTCGAGCCCGTCCTCGATGATGGCGTCGAGCACGAGGACCGTGTCGTCGTGCCGCTTCTGGGTGCGCACGGTGAACTCGTGCGTCTCCTGCAGCAGGACGCCGATCGACGGCACCGCGAACGTCCGGAACAGCGCGAAGCTCAGCGCCTGCTGGATGTCCCAGGGGAACTCGTAGCGCGCGAGCACGGCCGAGATCGTCTCGTGGTCCTGCACGGGGTCGAGACCGGCGATCACCCGCTGCCACGCGTCACGGCGCAGGCGGTCACGCCCGCGGGGCGGCGGCGGGAGCGTCTGGGTCATGCCCCAGGACGCTACCGGTTGGACAGGTCGCGTGTCTGCACGAGATATTCGTGAGGATGAGCGCCTCCTATCTCCGCGATCTCGTGGCCGACGCATCGTCGGACGCAGCACCGCGGCCGATCCTGTCCGAGCGGGTCGCCACGTACACGGCACGCATGACCGGCTCCCCTGAGCACGCGGACGTGCTCGGCCCCCTGATCGTCCCCGACACCGACCTGCCGTCGGTCCAGGCCTGCCTCGTCGACGGTGCGCCACCGCTCGACATCGCGGTCGCCGTGACCGGAGGTGCCGGCGCGATCGAGCCGGCAGTGCGGTGGGCAGCACGGCTGCAGGGCGTCCGGCTCGCCGGACTGGTGACGACGGTGCGCGACCTCGACGACCTCGCGCGCGGGGCGCACCGCGTCGCGGCGATGGTCTCCCAGCTCGACGCCGAGGGCCTGCTCGAGGACGTGTCGGTCCAGGTGGCGCTGCCGCTGTACGCCCGGGTCGCCGGTGTCCAACGGTGGCAGCACGCGCTCGACACTCTCGCGACGGAAGACCTCGGGCTCCTCCTCCGCACCGGCGGCGAGGACGCGGAGGACGTCCCGTCTCCCGAGACGCTCGCCGGCGCGATCAGCGACGCGTTGGACCGGGAGGTGCGGTTCGGGTGCATCGGTGACCTCGCCCACGCGATCGCCTGGCGCGCTCCCGACGGCGACCGCCTGCGCTACGGCTTCCTCGACGTCCTTCTCGCCACGCGCGCCAGCCTCGACGGCGACGACGTGCCCGCGGTGGCGGAGCGGCTGACCCGGACGAGCGCGGAGGCGGTCGCGGACGACCTCGCGACCGTGGGCGAGCCGGCGCTCGAGTCCGCCCGTCGATGGTTCACGGGCTTCGGCTCCGAGGACGTCGACGCCAGCCTGGCCGATCTGCGTGCTCTCAGCCTGCTCCCGGCGGCCCCGACCGACTGAGCCGACGGACCTGCCGCAGGATCCGCGTGGTGGCGAGGACGTGGAAGCCGGTCCTGATCACCAGCGCGCGGTAGACCGCGCCGTGCGGCCCGAGGAACGTCGCGTACGAGCGTGCGCTCAGGCGGGTGCTTCCAGCCTCGTCCCCGTCCGCGACCGCGAAGACCAGGCGGTAGCGGGAGAAGCGGTGCCGCCCGACGAGCTCGATCCGCTCCTGCGGCACCTCGACCGCGACGGCGAAACCCCCTGGCGGATCCGTGCCGAGGATGAGCGCGAGCGGCCCTTTTGCGGCCGTGAGCAGCGACGTTCGCACGAAGGCCTCGAGCACCTGCCAGACACGCTCGCGCGGCTCGGGAACCGTCACCACGTGCTCGTCCACGAATGGCGGATCGGTGTCGAAGGTGCTCACGGTCGTCCCTCGGCAGCGGCCGAGCGGTGGGCCCGGCTACGCTCCGGCGCCACGGACGAACGCGACCGTCTCGGCGAGCGCCCGCGGCGCTGACGGTGACGCACCCGGCAGGCTGAGGTATCCGTGGATCGCCTCCGCGTACTCCGTCAGCGTCACGTCACCGCCGTTGCCTCGCAGCGCCTCGGCGTACAGCATGCCGTTGTCGCGCAACGGGTCGTGGCCCGCGACCTGGATGAGTGCCGGCACGGCCGCCCCTGAGAGCGAGCCGCGCAGCGGCGCCGCCGTGGGGGCGTACGGGTCGGCGCCGTCGAGGTACAGCCTCGAGTACGCGCGCATGCTCCGCGAGGTCAGCACCGGCGCGTTGGCGTGCTCGCGCTCGGACGGGAAGACGTCCTCCATCTCAGCGGACGGGTAGACGAGCAGCTGTCCGGCGAGGGCCGGGGACCCGGCCTGCGCAGCCAGGTCGGCCACGACCGCGGCGAGGTTGCCGCCGGCGCTGTCACCGGCGACGACGACGCGCCCCGGGTCGCCGCCGAGCTCCTCGGCGTGGTCCACGGCCCAGCCGAGCGCCGCCCAGGCGTCGAGGACCGCCGCGGGGTAGGGGTGCTCGGGCGCCAACCGGTACGCGACGGACACGACGATGCACGGCGCGCCGACGGCCAGGTGGCTCGCCCACCACTCGTCCTGCTCCGGGTCGCCGAGCACCCAGCCGCCACCGTGGTAGAGCACGACGAGGGGCAACGGCTCAGGCCCGGGCGTCGGCGGCTGATAGACACGCAGCCTGAGCGTGACCGGATCCGTCTCCCCTGTGAGCCCCTCGATCCGGACGGGTGCGAGCTCGACCAGGCGATCGGCGATCTGCGCGTCGACGTGCGGGCGACCGGAGACAAGCCGGCCGGCCCGGGAGGCGAGCAGCTTGGCGCGCCTGGTCCGTCGAGCCGGGATCTCCTCGCGAGGGATCTCGTCGATCGGCGAGCTCAGGAGGCGCTCGATCACGCTGAACACGCGCGTGCGGATCGGCAGTGGGGCAACCATGGCCGCCAGACTAGAGGACCTTGCCCGGATTGAGCAGACCGCGCGGATCGAATGCGTCCTTGACGGCTCGCTGCACCTTGAGCCCGACCGGACCCAGCTCGCGCTCGAGCAGCTCCCGCTTGAGGACCCCGACGCCGTGCTCGCCGGTGATGGTGCCGCCGAGGTCGAGCCCGAGCACCATCACGTCGTCGAACGCCGCGTGCGCACGCTCCGCCTCGTCCGGGTCCGACGCGTCGAAGATCACGCACGGATGGAAGTTGCCGTCGCCGGCGTGCCCGACGACCCCGATCACGACCCCGCGCTTGTCGGCGACCGCCGCGACACCGTCCACCAGGTCGGCGATCCGTGTCCGCGGGACGCAGACGTCGTCGACCATGGTGGTCCCCATCGACTCGAACGCCGTCAGCACCTCGCGGCGCGCGGTGAGGAGGAGCGCCGCCTCGGCGTCGTCGGCGGCCAGCACCACGTCGTGCGCTCCCGCGGCCCGCAGGTGCTCGGCGATGGCGTCGATCTCGGCCTCCCCCGCGAGTCCGGGCGCGTCTGACTGGGCGAGGACGAGCGCACCGACGGCGTCCTCGAACCCGAGCTGGTACGCGGAGTTCACGGCACGCAGGCTGGTGCGGTCCATCAGCTCGAGCAGGTTCGGGATGACGGCAGAGCGGCTGACCGCGGCGATCCCCGCAGCGGCGTCGTGCACGGTCCCGAAGGTGGCCGCGAGCGTCCGGGGCCGTTGAGCAGCAGGGCGCAGGCGCAGGGTCGCCTCGGTGATGATGCCCAGGGTGCCCTCGGAGCCGACGAACAGGCGCGCCAGGTCGTAGCCGGCGACCCCCTTGACCGTACGCCGCCCCGTCCGCAGCACCTCGCCGTCGGCGAGCACCACCTCGAGCGCCAGCACGTAGTCGGTCGTGACGCCGTACTTCACGCAGCACAGGCCACCCGAGTTCGTGGCGAGGTTGCCGCCGATCGTGCAGAACTCCCACGAGCTCGGGTCCGGCGGGTAGAACAGCCCGTGCTCGGCGACCGCGCGCGAGAGGTCGGCGTTGAGGACACCCGGCTGCGTGACGACGAGGCGTTCGTCGACGTCGATCTCGAGCACCCGGTCCATCCGCTCGAGCGCGACGACGAGGCACCCCTCGATCGCGTTCGCGGCACCCGAGAGACCGCTTCGGGCGCCCTGGGCGACGATGGGCACTCCGTGCTCCGAGGCCAGGCGCACCGCGGCCGACACGTCGGCGGTCGAGCGGGCGAGCACGACGGCGCAGGGCATCCCCGCGTCGCAGAACATCGCCCGATCGGTCTGGTAGGACAGCAGGCGATCGGGATCCGTGAGCACCATGTCGGCGCCGAGCTCTGTGGTCAGGGCGGCGACGAAAGCGTCGTTGCGCATGCCTCACCCTATGCTGACGACGTGGCTGTGATCGACGACCTCGACGCCCAGATCGTGCGACTGTTCCTGGCCGAGCCCAAGATCGGCGTCCTGGAGGCTTCGCGCCGCCTGGGCGTCGCCCGTGCCACGGTGCAGACGCGGCTCGACCGGCTCGCCGAGCGCGGCGTGATCGCGTCCTGGTCCCCCACCGTGTCGCCTGCCGCACTCGGCTATCCCGTGACCGCGTTCCTCACCCTCGAGGTCGTCCAGGGCGAGGGCCGTGCCCCGGTCGCCGACCACCTGGCCTCCATCCCGGAGGTGCTCGAGGCCTGCACGATCACCGGCGCCGGGGACCTGTGGTGCCGGGTCGTCGCCCGCTCCAACAGCGACCTCCAACGCGTCCTCGACGCCGTCGTCTCCGTGCCCAGCATCGTCCGCGTCGCCACCGTGATCGCCCTCCAGTCCGAGCTCACCCCGCGCGTCGCCCCGCTCGTCGACGCCGCCCGCGACCTTCCCGGCACGGCGGCGGACGTCGCTGACACGGCCGGGTGACGTCGGTGCGCTCTTCGGCTTCCGTCGCCGGCCGCCGCATCCTGATCACCGGAGCGGCGCGCGGGATCGGCGCGACGCTCGCGGTCCGGCTCGCCTCCAGGGGCGCGCACGTGGCGCTCGTCGGGCTCGAGGGCGACGCGCTGGCAGAGACCGCGAGCCGGTGCGGCGACGCGCCGTGGGCGGTCTGCGACGTGGCCGACCGAGCGTCGCTCGACCGTGCGGTCACCGAGGTGGTCGCGATCCTGGGCGGCCTGGACGTCGTGGTGGCCAACGCCGGCGTGGTGGCCCAGCTGCCCCTGATCGGCGGTGACCCCGCGGTCTGGGACCGCACGATCGCGGTCAACCTCACGGGCGCGTACGACACCGTCCGCCTCGCCGCCCCGTACGTCGCCCACCGCTCCGGCTACGTCCTCCTCGTGTCCTCGATCGCCGGAGCCGTGCATCCGCCGCTGCTCGGCGCCTACGCAGCGTCCAAGGCGGGCGTCGAGGCTCTCGGCGACTCCCTGCGTCCCGAGCTGACGACGAGCGGAGCGCGCGTCGGCATCGCCTACTTCGGCGAGATCGACACCGAGATGACGGCCGAGGGCTTCTCGACGAAGGCAGCACGCGTCCTCAACGTCGGTCCGCTCACGCGTGCTGCTCCGGTCGAGAGCGCCGCGGCTGCGCTCGAGCACGGCATCGAGCACCGGTCACGCGTCGTCGTCGCGCCCCGCTGGGTCCGGCCCGCGGTCCCCTTCCGCACCCAGGCGCAACGGGTCGTCGAGCTCGCGCTGCGGCGACGGGCGCCGCGAGCCGTGGCGCTCGCCCGGACGGAGCATCCCGGCCTGACCACTCCCGCACCGCGGGAGAGTCAGAGTGACGGCCGCGATCGACCGTAGAGCCAGGCGTCGAAGAACGCGTCCAGCGGGCGACCGCTGACGCCCTCGGCGAGCCGGACGAACTGCGCCGTCGTGCCGTGCCCGTCGCGTCGCTCCTGGACCCACCGGCGCAGCAGCGCGAAGAACGCCGGGTCACCGATCCGGTCGCGGAGCGCGTGCGCGGCCATGGCACCCCGGACGTAGACGCGGTGGTCGAAGATCCGGTCCGGACCGGGGTCGCCGATCGGGAGGCGCCAGAACGAGCGGCCGCCGTACTCGTACCAGTCGTCGAAGACCGAGTCGACCGTGCCGAGTCCTTGCGACTCGTCCCACATCCACTCGAGGTAGGTCGCGAGCCCCTCGTTGAGCCAGATGTCACGCCACCGGCGCAGCGAGACCGCGTTGCCGAACCACTGGTGGGCCACCTCGTGAGCGACCACGGACGTGTTGCGGCCAGGCTCCAGCCCTGCACCGCGCGTGAAGAAGCCGTCCTCGTAGACCGGACGCGCCTGCGTCTCGAGGGCGAACCCGAGGTCGGCTGTCGTGACCACGCCACCCAGGTCGGCGTACGGGTAGGGGCCGAGGTGGCGTTCGAGGTACTGGACGACCTGCGGGGTCCGGCGGAGCGAGCGGACGGCGCGGGTCCGCACTCCCTTGCTGAGACCACGGTCGTACGCGTACAGGTAGCGCACGCCGCCGGCACGCTCGCGCACGATGCGGAAGTCGCCCCACGCCGCGAAGGCGAGGTACGTCGTCATCGGCCGGCGCATCACCCACCGCCACTGGGTGAGGTCGCCGACGTTCCTGCGCCCCGCGAGCCGCCCGACGCTGATCGCCTCGGTGCCGTGTGCCGCACGCAGCCGGATGTCGTACGTCGCCTTGTCGCTCGGGTGGTCGTTGCTCGCGAACCACCACGGCGCGGACTCCGGCTCACCCACCACGACCGCGCCCGTCCTCGTCGCGAGGAACGGCCGCAGACCCTGGTGCGTCACCTCGGTCGGTCGGTCGGCGTACGCGACCGTGACCGTGAAGCGCGCACCCTTGCGGACCGCGCGGCGCGGCGTGACGACGAGCTCGCGGCCGCGCTGGGAGAAGCGAGCCGGGCGGCCGCCGACGCGCACGGACGTCGCGTCGAGCACGAGGTCGAGGTTGAACCGTCGCAGTCGTTTCGACGCCACCGCGGTGACGCGGGTCCGACCGACCAGCCGCTTGTCAGGGTGCAGGGTGGCCGTGATCCGGTAGTGGCGGACGTCGTAGCCGCGGTTGCCGTGACCGGGGACGTACGGGTCGCCTGCGCTGCCACCGCCCACGGCCGGTCGCGCCGCCGCAGCGGCCACGGCTGCCGGATGCTCGGACGTGGCGGCTTCGGCCGTCGCAGCCGACGGCGTGCCGGACAGTGTCGGGGTGAGCCCGACCACCAAGGCGGTCGACAGGGCGACGGCGGCGATGCGCATGCCGTGACGATAGATCATCGAGAAGGTCGGCTGGCCCATTCTCTGATCTTGTCGATCCGGGTCCGCAGGTCGTCGACGGAGGCGCTCACCGCCGCCGGCCCGCCGCACTCCTCCCGCAGCCGGTGATGGACGACGCCGTGCGGCTGGCCCGTGCGGTGGTGCCACGCGCCGACGAGACCGTTGAGCTCACGGCGCAGCAGCGCACGCATCTCGTGCGTGCTCGGCTCGTCGGGCTGCGCGGGCGCGTCCGGTGCCGCCGACGCAGCCGCCTCCGAGTCGTCCGTGCCGTCGGCGGCGTCCGCGTCCCGTCCGCGCTGAGCGCGTCTCGACCGGGCGTGCCGGAGCAGCTCCCGGACCTGGTCGGGCTCCAGCAGACCGGGGATCCCGAGGAAGTCCATCTCCTCCTCGGACCCGACCGCGACCTCACCCTCGTGGCCGAACTCACCGCCGTCGTACAGGACCCGGTCGAACGACGCCTCGCTCCCGAGCGCCTGGAACTCGAACGGCTCGAGGTCGGCGGTGGACTCGGTCGCCTGGGCAGCGGCGATCAGCTCGTCGTCGAGCGCGAGCGGGTCGTCCGTGTCGCCGCCGACCCGGCCGAGCACGTGGTCGCGCTCCACCTCGAGCTCCGCGGCGAGCCCGAGCACGCGCGGCACGCTCGGCACGAACACGGTCGCCGTCTCGCCGCGCTTGCGGGCACGCACGAAGCGCCCGACGGCCTGGGCGAAGAACAGCGGCGTCGACGTCGTGGTCGCGTACACGCCGACGGCCAGGCGAGGCACGTCGACGCCCTCGCTGACCATGCGTACGGCAACCATCCACCGCTCGTCGGACTCGGCGAACGCGCTGATCCGGGCACTCGCCTCCTTCTCGTCCGAGAGCACGACCGACGGGCCCGTGCCGGTGATCTCACGGAGGATCTTGGCGTAGGCGCGGGCGCTGTTCTGGTCGCTCGCGATCACCAGCCCCCCGGCGTCGGGCACGTGCCGACGGACCTCGGACAGCCGCTTGTCGGCAGCGGCGAGCACGGACGGGATCCAGGAGCCGGTCGGGTCGAGCGCCGTACGGAGGGCCTGTGCGGTGAGGTCCTTCGTCATCGGTTCGCCGAGCCTCGCGGCAACCTCGTCGCCAGCGCGCGTGCGCCAGTGGAGGTCGCCCGAGTAGGCCATGAAGAGCACTGGCCTGACGACCCCGTCGGAGAGCGCTTCTGCATAGCCGTACGAGTAGTCGGCGACGCTGCGGCCGATGCCGTCGTCGCCCGGGGCGTACGTCACGAACGGGATCGGGTTGGTGTCCGACCGGAACGGGGTGCCGGTCAGCGCAAGCCGCCGCGTGGCGGGCTCGAAGGCCTCGCTGACCGCGTCACCCCACGACAGGGCGTCGCCGGCGTGGTGGACCTCGTCGAGGATCACCAACGTGCGGAAGCGCTCGGTGCGAAGACGGTACGCGGTCGGGTTGGTCGCCACTCCGGCGTACGTGAGCGCGAAGCCTTTGTAGTCGGCCGCCATCGCACCGCTGCGTCCGCTGAAGGACGGGTCCAGCGGGATGCCGGCACGGGCGCCCGCCTCGGCCCACTGCGTCTTGAGGTGGTCGGTGGGTGCGACGACGATGATCCGCTCGACGACGCGGCGCTCGAGCAGCTGGGCGGCGACCGTCAGAGCGAAGGTCGTCTTGCCGGCGCCGGGCGTCGCCACCGCGAGGAAGTCACGTGGATTGCGCTCGGCGTAATGCGAGATCGCGTCGGCCTGCCACGCGCGAAGCTTCGGGGCGGTGCCCCATGCTGCACGATCTGGATAGGCCGGAGGGAGGTGTGCGGCCCCGGACATCAGCGGCGATACACCCGCCACAGCTTGCGCATGCGTTCGGTCTGACCGGCCGTGAAGTGGTGCATGCACCGGTCGTAGGAGTAGTCCATGAAGTTGTGGATCGGGTCCTCCCCCGGGCTCGGACAGGTGTCGCGTCCGCGCGGGCACTCGAAGCTCGGGATCCGCTCGCGGGGCGTGTCGGCGACCCGGTCACCCTTCTTGCCGCACCCGCCCTGGAACGTGTGGTAGAGCCCGAGCCAGTGCCCGATCTCGTGCACCGCGGTGTCGCCCTTGTTGTAGCGGCGGAACCCGCCGCCCGGCAGGGTCCCGCGGTGGATCACGACACCGTCCGTCGCGAGCTTGCTCGCGGGCCGCTGCGGGAAGGTCGCGTAGCCGAGGACCTGGAGGTCGCCCTGCACGGTCGGCGCACCGATGTAGAGGTTGAGGGTGCGCTTCTTGCCGCGGTGGAGCGCCTTGCGCATCTGCCGCGACTCCTTCGAGCCGAGACCGGCGTAGTACCACGCGCGGTTGACGGTGTAGCCGGTGCTCTTGAGCTTGAAGCGGATGCGCGTCGTGCGCGCCGGCCCCCACTGCTTGCCGGCGAACGCGCGGTTGACGATCTTGATCTGACGGCGGACCTTGGCGCGGCTGACGGTCTTGCTGCCGGCCGACGGCTTGATCACGTGGGCGTAGACGTTCACCGTGATGCGGCGCGGCGCGTCGCCTGCGTCGCCCTTGTCTCCTGAGCCCGTCCTGGCGGCGTCGAGCGCCGCCGCTCTCCGTGCGAAGTCACGCTCGTACGCCTCGATCGTCGCTGCGGACGGCTCGGGACCGCGCACGACTCCGTCGACGCCCTTGATCGCGCGGGCTGCGAGCGCTTCTGCGGGGTCGCAGTCGTCGGAAGCATGTGCTCGGGGCGTCGTGGCCCCGAGGCGCCCGTCTGAGTCGGCCGTCGCCGGCTGCCGAGCAGCAGCGGACGACGTGGCCGAGAAAAGCCCGGCCACCAGGAGAGCTGCGAGCAGCCCGACGCCGTACGCGCGAGTGTGCACCCGCCGGCGGCGGTCAGGCATCGTCACCGGAGTCGCCCGACTTCAGGGACTCCCAGATCTCCTTGCACTCCGGGCACACGGGGAACCGTTGCGGGTCGCGGCTGGGCACCCACACCTTCCCGCAGAGCGCCACGACCGGCGTGCCCTCGATCATCGCCTCGGTGAGCCTGTCCTTCGGGACGTAGTGCGAGAAGCGCTCGTGGTCGCCATCGTCGAGACGCGGCTGAGTGCGGACGTCGGATGACGTCTGGGCTCCGGGGCTGAAGGTCGTCGACACCCCGGCAGTCTATGCCAGGCGCGGGCTGCGCCCTAGTCGATCAGTTGTGCTGAGGGTCGTCGGGGAAGGTTGACAACATCGCGAGATCGCCGCCCTGACGCCGAAGGACCTGCCTCCAGAGCGCCTCGGGATTCGGTGAGAGAAGGTCGTCGTCGAAAGCGTCCACGACCACCCACGAGCCCTCGGCGATCTCGCCCTCGAGCTGCCCCGGGCTCCAGCCGGCGTAGCCGGCGAACACCCGGACCCCGCGGAGACCGGCATCCGCGGCGCGCGCGGGGAGGTCGAGGTCGACCAGTCCGACCCCGTCGTACATCTCCCGCCAGCCGACGGGCGGAGTGTCACCCGGGGCAAGGACGCCGACCGCGAGCGCGGAGTCCGAGGAGACCGGCCCACCCGAGAACACCGCCGTCGGGCTCGACACGACCGTCGACCACTCGGGAAGGATGTCGGCGACGGCTGCGTCCAACGGCTGGTTGATGATCACGCCGAGCGCGCCGCCTCCGTCGTGGTCGAGCAGGACCACCACCGAGCGGTAGAACGGGCCTCCACCGAGAAGCGGCGTGGCGACCAGCAGACGCCCTCGGTACGACCGGTGTCGCGGCGAGAGCTCATCGGGCGTCTCCGCGGGTTCGTACTCGGTCATCGCCCCTCCTCACGTCACGAGCAGCCGTACCTCAGCGTACGCCGTGGTGGCGCCCTCACGGGTGATCCAGGGCCTAGGATGACGAAACCGGCCGCGACCAGAGGACGACATGCCCGAGACCCACCACGATGCCGAGCCCGCTGTCGACGTGCAGCCTTCCGGCGAGGTCACCGTCGACGAGCTCACCGTCGACGAGCTCGCATCCCGCGTCGGCATGACCGTGCGCAACGTCCGCGCCTACGCGAGCCGAGGTCTTCTCGCTCCGCCGAGGCTGGAGGGCAGGACGGGCTACTACTCGCAGTCGCACGTCAACCAGCTGACGCTCGTCCGGACGCTGCTCGAGCGGGGGTTCACCCTCCAGGCGGTCGAGAAGGCACTTCTGGACAAGACCCCCAAGACGGCCGACTACGCGCTCGACCTGATCACCGTGCTCGACTCGCCGCTGGCTCGCGAGCCCGAGAGCGAGCTGATGTCGCGCGCAGGGCTCACCGCGCTCGCCGGGATCCCCCGCGACGCCGACCTCGCCGAACGGCTCGTCGAGCGTGGCCTCGCCACGATCGTCGACGACGACACCCTCGAGGTGCACCACCCCGAGGTCGTCCGCGCGGGCGCCTCGGCGATCTCGCTCGGTCTGCGCCCGGACACGGTCCTGGAGCTGCTCCCCGCGATGACACCGCCGCTCCGTGCGGTCGCCGACGACCTTGTCCAGCGGGTCCGTGACGACATCTGGCAGCCGTTCGTGCAGGAGGGCATGCCGGACGAGCGCTGGCAGGAGATCGTCACCGCCATCGCCAACCTGCTCCCCGTGGCCGCGCAGGCGGTCGTCGCGGTGTTCCGCGACGAGCTGGCGCACGCGATCGACGAGGCACTGGGCGAGGAGCTCGAGGCGCTGGGCGAGCAGGGCCCGAAGTCCTAGCGGGCCCTCGAAGCCGGTCCGGGGACGCGACCGACCCCGGACAGAGAGAACGGCCCTACCCGGCACTGGAGGGAGGGACGGCCGGGCAGGACCGAAGCTCTGCCGTGAATGCTAGGCGACGCTCGCCGCCGAACCACGGGTCGGCGGCTGTGACGTTCCTCGCGTCAGCGCGCGGTCACGGAGACGCCGCCGTTGCCCTGCGGGACGAGCTCGATGAAGACCTTGCCCGGCTTCAGCGTCACGGGCTTGCCGCCCGCGACGAGCGTGATCGGCGCGGACGCGTTCTTCTTGCTCCAGCGCGCGTCGAGCATCCTGCCACCGCTGAGCACGGCGGCCTTCCCGCTGCCGGTGAACACCGTCTCGGGGACAGGGTTGCCGGCAGGGTCGCGGTAGCCGGCGTCGCCCTGTCGCGTGTAGAGGACGAGGACGGTGTCGGGCTTGAAGTCCTTGCCCTTCTCCGCGTGGCCGTTGACCCGGCGGTAGTGGCCGGACTCGAGCTGCCAGCGCGTCGCCGTGCCCGCGGAGAACCGCACCGAGAAGGCGGTGGCCTTGCGGGTGCCCGGGGTCGGCTGGGGACCGAAGGTCAGGTACGGCGGAGGGACTGCAGCCTTCGCCGACGTGTACTTCTCGGCGTAGGCGTCGAGGTCGAGCAGCCGGTCGTACGGAGCGTTCTTGGCGGGGTCGCGCGTGAGCGGCAGGTTGCCGGTGTCCTCGCTGTGGAAGTCGACCCCGGCGCCCTTGATCTTGCGGACCGCGACACCCGCACCGCCGGAGGCGATCAGGTGTCCGCCGGTCGGCTTGACGAGCGCGATGTCGGTCGTGCGGGTGGAGCGTACGTGCCCGACCTTCGACGGCGTCTGCGAGTAGAAGATCGCGGCGAGGCGGGTGAGCCCGCCCTCGACGAGCTCCTCGACCACCAGGTCGGCCCGCGAGAGCCCGTACTGCGGCGCACCGGCGTCGGTGTTCTCGATCTTGACGAGGAACGAGGGGTGGTCGGGGAGCCCCTTCTCGGACGCGATGCCCGTGAAGGGGTTCGCGCGGACCAGGGTCGCGGCCTTGCGGCTCGCGTCCGGTGTGGCCGCCGTGGTGGGCTTCGCGGCAGGCTGTTCGTCGCCTCCGCCCGAGCAGGCAGCGGCGAGGAGGAGGGCTGCGGCGACGAGCGTCGCGCGGACCGCGGTTCGGGGGTGAGTGCTCACGGGCATGCTCCCATGGTGAAGCAGGGCCGGTGCCCCTCGAGGCACCGGCCCTGCCGTGTCGTGATGTACGGGTCGGATCAGCCGCGGAGGCGGAGCGTGCCCGCGGACCAGCCGCGGGTCCAGATCCGCTCGACCTTCACCCGGCTGCCGGAGTACGGCGAGTGGAGGATGCGACCCTTCCCCCAGTAGATGCCCACGTGGTACTTGCGGGATCCACCGAAGAAGACGAGGTCGCCCTTGCGGATGTTGCGCTTCTTGATCTTGCGGACGCGCTGGTACTGGGAGTTCGCGGTGCGCGGGAGCTTCATCCCGGCCTTGCGGAACGAGTACGACGTCAGGCCCGAGCAGTCGAACGCGCCGGGGCCGCTGGCGCCGTAGCGGTACGGATCGCCCTTCTGGCGAGCGGCGACGCGGGCGGCGGTGCCGATGCGGTTCGCACGGCGCTGCTTGGCCCTGGCCTGCCTCAGCTGCTTGGCCGTGGAGGCCTTGAGCTTCGAGGCGGTCGCCGTCTTGGTCGTGGTGGTGGAGGTGGCAGCGCTGGCGGACTGGCCGGTCGTGAAGACCATGGCGAGGGCAGCGAGCGATGCGATAGGCAGCGCAACGAGGCGCCGCATCCGGGGGGTCGCGAGCATGTTGTGTGGGGTTTCCCTTCCACGCCTGCGAAGTGAGCTGTCGGATTAGGGCCGAAGGATGGCCCTGCCCTGTGAAAGGACTTCACCCCGAGCACGCATGACCGCGAGCGGTCTTCGTGCAGAGTTGGTTCCTCCGCTCCTGCCCGTCGGTGTGTCGGTGAAAGGGGGCGTGTGCAGGCGGGCAGGGTTCGGCGTTTCCCACACACGATGTTCAGTTGTGCGGTCCGACCCGGTCGCGTCCCGGTCTGACCCCATATGCGGTTGTGTGGCCGAATCCGGGCCGCGGGCAACAGTAGGCAATCTCTCCCAAGGGCTCAAACCGGTCGAATGTCACCCACCATGTTCTTGGGCACACGTCCAGCGGTCGAAGCCTGCTATCACAGGGATCTACGAGGCAGCCCGTGACGATGATCACGATTTATCTCGATAGCGTCACAGGACGATAACAAGAGGTCGGGCCGGAAGCGAGCCGAACCGCCACAGAGTGGACAAACCGTCCGGGTCGACCGTCAGCCTGCGAGTGAACGGACCCCGCGTACGGCGTCCACCACCGCCGCCGCGACCCCCTCGAGGTCCGCAGGCGTTGACGCGGTGAAGCGCACCGCCGTACGAGCCACCTCCGACTCGATCCCCAGCGCGAGCAGCACCTCCGAAGCGTCGTCCGAGCCAGCCGCACAGGCGGAACCGCTCGAGCACACGATGCCGTGGTCCTGCTCCAGACCGAGCAGCACGGCCTCTCCCGCCGTGCCGGGGAAGCAGAACGAGGCGTGGCCGGGGAGGCGGCGTACAGGGTCGCCCGTCAGGAAGGCGCCTTCGGCACCGGCCAGGACCTCGCGGACGAACTCGTCACGGGCCCGGGCAAGGTCCGCGACCGGTCCACGGGGACGTGGCCCGTGCGGCGTCACCTCGATCGCGAGCGACAACGCCGCGGCGAGGCCGACCGCGGCCGCGACGTTCTCCGTGCCCGAACGACGACCGCGCTCCTGGCCTCCCCCGTGCACCAGCGGCTCGAGCGCCAACCCGCGGCGTACCCACAGCGCTCCGCTCCCCTTCGGCGCCCCGAGCTTGTGGCCGCTCAGCGAGAGTGCATCGACGCCGAGATCGGCCACGTCGACCGCGACCGCGCCCATCGCCTGGACCGCGTCGGTGTGCACCAGCGCCCCGTGACGCCGGGCGATCTCGGCGAGCTCCACGACGGGCTGGAGCGTCCCGATCTCGTTGTTGGCCAGCATGACCGAGACGACCGCCGTCTCCGGACCGATCAACCGCTGGGCCTGATCGAGGTCTACGACGCCTCGCGCATCGACGTCGAGGTGGTCGACGCGGAACCCGTGGTGGCGCTCGAGGTAGCCGCACGCCTCCAGAACCGCCGGGTGCTCGATGCGTGAGGTGACCACGTGGCGGCCGCGCGGCCGGGCGAGGGCGAGCCCCTTCAGGGCGAGGTTGTCGGCCTCGGTGCCGCCGGAGGTCCAGACGATCTCCGCGGCGCGTCCGCCCACGGCGGCGGCGACGTCGCGCCGGGCGGACTCGAGCGCCCGCGCGGCCGCGTCACCGAGCGCGTGGTGGCTCGAGGGGTTGCCGAACTCCCCGGTGAGGAACGGCCACATCGCCTCCAGCACCTCCCGGCGTACGGGCGTCGTCGCGGCCGCGTCGAGGTAGCGCACTCAGACCGCCACCTCGACGTCCAGCCCCAGGTCGAGCGCCGTCACGCTGTGGGTGAGAGCCCCGACCGAGATGAGGTCGACCCCGGTCTCGGCCACGTCGCGGATCCCCGGGAGGGTGATGCCGCCGCTGGCCTCGACCAGGGCCCGGCCGTCCACCTTCTCGACGCCGGTACGGAGGTCCTCGAGCGAGAAGTTGTCGAGCATGACCGTGTCGACGCCGGCGGCGAGGACCGCGTCGAGCTGGTCGAGCCGGTCCACCTCGACCTCCAGGTGGACGGTGTGCGGGAGCGCCGCACGTGCAGCGCGCAGGGCCGCGGTGATGCGCTCGGGGTCGTCGCCGAGGACGGCGAGGTGGTTGTCCTTGGCCATCACGGCGTCCGACAGGGAGTAGCGGTGGTTGTGGCCGCCGCCGCAGCGTACGGCGTACCGCTCGAACGCTCGCAGGCCCGGCGTCGTCTTGCGGGTGTCGACGATGCGGACGCCGGTGCCGGCGACGGCGTCGACGTAGGCGCGGGTCGCGGTGGCGATGCCGGACATCCGCTGGGCGAAGTTGAGCGCGACGCGCTCTGCGCGCAGCACGCCGCGTGCCGGTCCGACGATCGTCGCGACCACGGTGCCGGCGACGAGACCGTCGCCGTCTTCGCGCTCGGGCCGCACGGCGATCGTCGGGTCGACGGCGGTGAACGTCGCCGCCACGACCCCGACGCCGGCCAGCACACCGGGCTGTCGAGCGACCATCCGCGCCGACGCGACCGCGTCGGAGGGGACCAGCACCTCGCCGGTGACGTCGCCCCACGGGGCGTCCTCGTGCAGTGCAGCGGCCACGGCGGTGGCGATGACGGCGTCGGTCAGCATGCGTGGTCTCCCTTGCGCACCCACGAGAGGTGCCGGTCGAAGGCGGGGTCGCGACGGGGGAAGTCGCGGCGGTCGTGCGCGCCGCGCGACTCCGTGCGGGCGAGCGCGGCAGCGACCACCAGCCGGGCGACCTCCAGGAGGTTGGCGTCCTCGTACGACGCAGCCGTCCTGTCGTCGGCCGTCGTCCACCCCGCGAGGGTGTCCGACGCGGCGCTCAGCGTCGCACCGTCCCGGACCAGGCCGGCGGCGGTCCACATGATCTCCTGGAGCTCCGCCCGCTCCATCGGCTGGGCGTCCTCGGAGACGGGGGCCGGCGCGTACGGTGTCGGCTCCCCCTCGAAGACCGCCGGGGCAGGGGCACCGAGCGCCGGCACGCAGCGCAGCGCGGTCACCGCACCCTCGAGCAGCGAGTTGGAGGCGAGGCGGTTGGCACCGTGCAGCCCGGTGCAGGCGGCCTCGCCGACGGCGTACAGGCCGGGGAGGCTCGTCCGCCCCGCGAGGTCGGTCCGGACACCGCCCATGAAGTAGTGCGCGGCCGGGGTGACCGGGATCGGCTCGCGGTCCCAGCGGAGCCCGTGCGCCCGGCAGCGCGCGTCGAGACCCGGGAACCGGCGGGCGAGGAAGTCGGCGCCGAGCGCCGTCGCGTCGAGGAGCACGGGCGTACCGCCCTGCTCGCGCATGACGCGGGCGATCTCCCGGGCGACGACGTCGCGGGGGGCGAGCTCGGCGTCGGGGTGGACCTCGGTCATGAACCGCCGACCGGCGGTGTCGCGCAGGACGGCTCCCTCTCCGCGTACGGCCTCGGAGATCAGGCCGCCGCCCGGGACGGCGAGACGGGTGGGATGGAACTGGTACATCTCGAGGTCGGCGACGACGGCGCCTGCGCGCAGCGCGAGAGCCAGCCCGTCGCCGGTCGCGACCAGCGGGTTGGTGGTGTGGGCGTAGAGCTGGCCGGCACCACCGGTGGCCAGGACGACCGCGTCGGCGTCGATCGTCCACGGGAGTCCACTGGGGACGCCGACGCAGACCACGCCTGTCACCGCACCGTCTCGGACGACGAGGTCGGTCACGAGGGCCTGCTCCCGGACGACGACCGCGCCGGAACGCACCTTCGCCGCGAGCGCTCGGACGATCTCCGCCCCGGTCGCGTCCCCGTCGGCGTGCAGGATGCGCGGCGCCGAGTGCGCTGCCTCGAGGCCCAGCGCGAGCCGCCCGTCGACACGGTCGAACCGCGTGCCCCAGCGCATCAGCGCCGACACCGCGTCCGGACCGTCGCCGCAGACCGTCTCGGCGACCGTCGGGTCGACCAGGCCGGCTCCGGCGGAGACCGTGTCTGCCACGTGCGCGGACACCGAGTCGTCGACGCCGGGCCGCGCGGCCGCGTCGAGGACGACCGCGATGCCGCCCTGTGCGTACCGCGTCGTCGCCTCACCCAGGGCGCCCTTGGTGATCAGCACGACGTCGTGCTCGGCGCTGGCCTCGACCGCGACGGTCATGCCGGCGATGCCGCTGCCGACGACCACGACGCGGCGACGCACGGCGCTCACCGCTGCTCCGGCGGACGGGCGGCGAGCATGCGCTCGAGCGCGACGTGAGCTCCGTCGGAGACCCGGACGTCGACCTGGATCCGGTTCTCGATCCGCCCTTCGACGAGGCTCTCGAGCACCCAGGCGAGGTAGCCGGGGTGGATCCGGTACATCGTCGAGCACGGGCACACCACCGGGTCGAGGCAGAAGATCGTGTGCTCGGGGTGCTCCGCAGCGAGCCGCTGCACGAGGTTGATCTCCGTGCCGATCGCGAAGGTCGTGCCTGCCGGCGCGGCCTGGACCGCCTTGCGGATGTAGTCGGTCGAGCCCGCCTCGCCGGCGGCGTCCACGACCGGCATCGGGCACTCCGGGTGGACGATCACCCGGACGTCGGGGTGATCGGCACGTGCCTTCTCGATCTGCGCGACGGTGAAGCGCTTGTGGACCGAGCAGAACCCGTGCCAGAGCAGGACCTTCGCGTCGAGGAGGGTCTGCTCGTCGTTGCCCCCGAGGGGCTTGCGCGGGTTCCACATCGGCATCGCGTCGAGGCTGACCCCCATCGCCTTCGCGGTGTTGCGGCCGAGGTGCTGATCGGGGAAGAAGAGGACGCGCTGGCCTCGGTCGAACGCCCAGCGCAGCACTGTCTCGGCGTTCGACGACGTGCAGACGATCCCTCCGTGGTCGCCGCAGAAGCCCTTCAGCGCGGCGGACGAGTTCATGTAGGTCACCGGGATCACCGGCACCTTGCCGTCGGCGTCGGGCTCGGTGCCGTACACCGCCTCGAGCTCCGCCCACGCCTGCTCGACGGAGTCGATGTCGGCCATGTCGGCCATCGAGCACCCGGCCGCGAGGTTGGGCAGGATCACGGCCTGCTCGGGTCCCGAGAGGATGTCGGCGGTCTCCGCCATGAAGTGGACGCCGCAGAAGACGATGGCCTCGGCCTCGGGACGGGTGAGGGCCGCGTTCGCGAGCTGGAACGAGTCACCGACGAAGTCGGCGTGCTTGACGACCTCGTCGCGCTGGTAGAAGTGCCCGAGGATCACCAGCCGGTCGCCGAGCGTCTCCTTGGCGGCACGGATGCGTGCGTCGAGCTCGTCGGCCGGCATCTGCGTGTACGCGGCGGGGAGCACGCCCTGCCGGGGCGCCTCGGCAGGGATCGGATCGGCCATCGACGCGCCGGGACCGTACGACGGGGGCGCGAGGTCGAACGTCCAGGGTCCGTCGGCGAGGTCGGGCGCGCAGGTGGCTCCGGGTGCGCTCCGGACGACGGTGTCGACTGAGGTCATGTTCGTTGCCTTCCTGGAGGGAGCCGGCAGAGCCGGCGGGTGCGGTGCAGCCGTGCGAGGCACGTCAGAGCCGCGTGAGGGGTCCGTTGTCGGCGAGGTCGCTCGCCGCGCGATGTCGGTAGAGCATGGGCGGTCGGTGCCTGCCTCCGACGAGGTGCTCGCCGGTCGGCTCCACGCCACCGCTCGACTCGACCTGGCGGCGGAAGTTGGCGGGGTCGAGCGTGCGCTGGAGGACGACCTCGTACACCTGCCGCAGCTGGGCGAGGGTGAAGGTCTCGCCCAGGAAGGCCTGCGCGATCCGCGAGTACTCCATCTTGGTCCGCAGCCGCCACAGGGCGTACTCCACGATCGTGGCGTGGTCGAACGCGAGCTCGGGCGGGTGGTCAGCGGCGTGCCACGCGACGTTCTCGTCCTCGATCCCCCGCTCGGCCTCCTCGGGGCGGACCAGCGCCCAGTAGACGACCGAGATGACGCGAGGACCGGGGACGGGTCTGGGCGCCCGGTCGACGTGGCCGAACGTGTAGAGCTGCTCGAGGTACGTCGGGCTCAGTGCCGTCGTCTCAACGAGGGTGCGGCGCGCGGTGTCCGTGAGGTCCTCGTCCGGGCGGACCGGCCCTCCGGGGAGGGCCCAGCTGCCCTCGTACGGCTCGCGGACGCGGCGGACCAGCGGCATCCACAGCGCCGTGCAGTCGGCCCGGGGGTCGTGGCGCAGCGCGAAGATGACGGTGGACACCGCGATCTCGATCCCGTGCATGGCTCCCACTCCTCCGGACGACGAGGCTGCTGGAGTAAGTGTCGCCTCGACCTGAACACATAATAGTCATAGGCACCCTTACTCGCCACCGCGGCATGCCCCTGCCCACGGAATGAGACGTCGAGACAGGAGGCCGGGGACGGCGGCGCGCTGCGAAGAGGTCAGGCGACCGCGCCGGCGCGGCGGCGCTTCTCCTCGTACATCCGCGCGTCCGCGACGGCGTAGAGGTCGCTCGTCACGAAGCCCTCGCTCGAAGACGCCAGACCCATGCTCAGCCCGATGCCGGAGGCCCTGGGGACCGCCGTCAACGACACCACGCGCGCACCGAGCTGGATGCGGTCCATCACCAGCTGCGCCTCCACCGGGTCCGCGTCGGCCAGCACGACCGCGAACTCGTCGCCCCCGACGCGCGCCGACCGGTCGCCGCTGCGGACGTTGCTCCGGATCACGTCCGCGACGGCCCGCAGGGCGACGTCGCCGGCAGCGTGACCGTACGTGTCGTTGAGCTCCTTGAGGCGGTCGACGTCGACGACGATCAGGCTCACCTCACCGCGTGCGGCAGCGACCTCGGCGATCCACTCGTCGAACGCACGTCGGTTGCCGAGGCCCGTGAGCGCGTCCTCTCGGGCGGCACGGACCGCGGCATCGTGGGCACGCGACCGCTCGTAGCCGGCGATCGCCGCACGCATCATCTCGAGGTCGCTCTGGTGCTGCTGACGCCAGGCCCACGCGATGCTCCGGCCGTAGCCGAGCCCGGCACCGGCGGACGGGTACCCCATGGCGTCGGCCACCCGCAGCGTCGCCCAGCGCACGTACCGCTGGACGTTGAGGTCGTCGACGCCTTCGAGCCGGATCAGCGCCCGACGGGCCTCGCGCTGCGCCTCGGCGATCTCGCCGACCTCGACGTACGCGACCGCCAGCAGCGCCGTCGCCTCCATCTCGAAGCCGGGGTGTGCGGACTCGTTGAGGTTGCTGCGGCACACGTGCAGCTCACCGATCCAGCGACCGGGCTCCGACGGCCAGGCGGCGGCCGCCCGCAGGTAGCGCGCCAGCGGGAAGACCGCACCCTCGACCTGCTCCGTCGACGCCAGCGCCAGCGACCGCTCCGCCCACCGGACCACCTCGGCGCGGCGCAGCTCGACCTCGTCGTCGAGGTCCGGGTCCATGAGCATGTCGAGCTCCTTGACCCAGTGGTAGCTCACGGTCGCGAGGTTGCGGGCGTCGAGCGCGCGCGAGCCGGCGATGTCGAGGATGCGCTCGTCGATCGCGATGGCCCCCTCGTAGTGCGGGACCGCGAGCTCGAAGAGCCCGAACCTCTCGTACGCCTGGCCGAGCTGCGTGTGCGCCCACGCGCGCAGCCCGTCACGACCCGAGGCCCGCAGCTCGTACTCCGCCCTGACGAGGTCTTCGACGGCGTCGGCCGGCCGGTTGTCCTGGAGCACGGCGATGGCGCGCGTGGCGCAGCCGATCGCCACCCAGCCCGGCTCGTCCAGCGCCAGTCCGATCGCCTGGCAGGCTGCGGCAGCGCGCGACGCCTGCCCGACGGCGCCGTCCTGGATCGCCGCCGTGGCGAGGGCGTACTCGGCGAGCGCGCGCTGCTCCGACGGGTCACGACCGAGATCGCGCAGCAGGTTCTTCATCGCCGACGCTGCGAACGCACCATCGCCACCCCGGACGGCCGCGAGCGCGGTCGTCAGACTGGCGGCATGCGACGACGTGATCGAAGAGGTCATCGCACTCCTTCCCGAGCCCACCGCCAGTATCGCCGCAAACGTCCGTTTCCAGGCGTTCTTTACAGACAAGTTCATGCAGGGGTCACGCCCTGCACGGATTGCACCACCCGCCCGATAGCCTGGGGGCGATGAGCGGCTCACCGGTAGCGCGCCGACTCGCGCTCGGTCTCGCTGCCGCGCTCGCACTGGCCGGCTGCTCGGACGCATCCCGGTCCGACGCCCCGCAGCGGTCCTCGCCGACGCCGACCGCCACCGCGGTCACGCCCTCCCCCGCGCCGTCGCCCACTGCGACCGGGGCGTCGCCGACGGCGGCCACGCCGACACCGCACGAGGCGCTGGCGGACCTCACGTTCGCGCAGGTCGTCGGGCAGGTCTTCATGACGGGCACGCTGGCGTCGCGGGCGGACGGGGCCACGCTCGAGGCGGTCCGCGAGAACCACGTCGGCAACGTGATGCTCCGCGGCCGGAGCGAGGAAGGGGTCGCCACGACGGCGCGGGTGGCACGCACCCTGCAGGCGGAGGTCGATGCCGACTCCACCGGGTCCGTGCGGCTCCTCGTGTCGACCGACCAGGAGGGCGGGCTCGTGCAGGTGCTCCGCGGCCCCGGGTTCAGCGAGATCCCGTCTGCCGCGACGCAGGGCGGGTGGCCGACGGCGACCCTGCAGCGACGGGCGACGACCTGGGGTCAGCAGCTGCGCAGAGCAGGGATCGACATGAACCTCGCGCCCGTCCTGGACACGGTGCCGAGCCCGCGATTCGCGCCGCGCAACGCCCCGATCGGGGCCTTCGACCGCCACTACGGCTACACCCCTGAGATCGTCTCCCGCCAAGGACTCGCCTTCTTCGCGGGGATGGAGGGCGCCGACGTCCTCGCTGCCGTCAAGCACTTCCCCGGGCTCGGTCGCGTGACCGCGAACACGGACACCACCGGCGACGTCCACGACACGCGGACCCGCGCCGACGACCCGTACCTCCAGCCCTTCGAGGACGCCATCGCCGCCGGTGCCCGCGTGATCATGATGTCGACGGCGATCTACGACCGGATCGACCCGCGCCAGCCCGCGGCGTTCTCGCGGCCGGTCGTCACCGGACTCCTGCGTGAAGGCCTGGGGTTCGACGGCGTCGTCATCTCCGACGACCTCTCCTCAGCCGCACAGGTGTCCGACCGACCGCCCGGCCGTCGCGCCGTCGACTTCCTCCGCGCGGGCGGTGACCTCGTGCTCGCCGTCGACCCCGCGCAGATGCCGGAGATGACTGCGGCCGTCGCAGCACAGGCGAGCAAGGACCCGGCCTTCCGCGCCCGCGTGTACGAGGCAGCGGCGCGCGTCGTCGCGCTCAAGCAGCCCCGCTCCGCGACGTCCTGACCCGTCAGCGGTCGCGCAACCTCCGGAATACGTTCGTCCGGGCGAGGTCCAGCACCTCGTCACCGCGACCGGAGAGCACCGTCTTGAGCGCGTAGAGGGTGAAACCCTTTGCCTGCGCGGCCGTGATGTTCGGGGGGATCGACAGCTCCTGCCGCGCGACCGCCACCTCGACCAGCGCCGGTCCCAGGGCGTCGAACGCCTCCGCGACAGCCGCTGAGAGACGGTCCGGCTGGTCGACCCGCTCGCCGTGCATGCCCATCGCGCGGGCGATCGCCGCGAAGCTCGGGTTCGTCAGATCGGTGCCGAAGTTGACGATGCCCGCGGCCTTCATCTCCAGCTCGACGAACGCGAGCGAGGCGTTGTTGAACACCACCACCTTCACGGGCAGGCGTTGCTGGACGAGCGTGATGAGATCGCCGAGCAGCATCGACAGCCCGCCGTCGCCGCACAGCGCCACCACCTGCCGGTCCGGGTAGGCGGCCTGAGCGCCGATGGCGTGACCGAGCGCGTTCGCCATCGTCCCGTGCGTGAACGAACCGACGATCGAGCGCCGTCCGTTCATCCGCAGGTAGCGGGCGGCCCAGATGACCGGCGTACCGACATCGCACGTGAACACGGCGTCGGCGGTCGCCGTCTCCGAGACCGTGCGCGCGACGTACTGGGGGTGAAGCGGCCCTTCGGTACCCGGGACAGCGAGATCGTCGAGACTCTTCCTCGCCTTCGCGTAGTGCTCGAGCATCGAACGCAGGTGTGCGTCGTCGCTGCGCGGCTCGATCATCGGCGTGATCGCACGCAGCGTGTCTCCGACGTCCCCGACGAGCCCGAGGTCGACCGGCGTCCGCTTGCCGAGCTGCTCACCGCGAAGGTCGACCTGGACCACGGTGGCGTGCTCGGGGAAGAACTGGGGGTACGGGAAGTCCGTACCGAGCATCAGGAGGGCGTCGCACGCCTCCATCGCGCGGTAGCCCGACGAGAATCCGAGCAGACCGGTCATGCCCACGTCGTACGGGTTGTCGTGCTCGACGTACTCCTTGCCCCGCATCGCGTGCACGATCGGCGCCTTCAGCGCCCCGGCGACCGCGAGGAGCTCGTCGTGCGCCCCCGCACATCCTGCACCGGCGAGGATGGTGACCTTGCCGGCTCGTCCGAGGAGCTCGGCGGCCCGTCGGAGGTCGCGTTCGGCCGGAACGACGTGGCTACGGGGTGTCTCGATCGCCGTCGGTGGCCGGCGCCCTGACGCGTCCGCCTGCATGACGTCACCCGGCACGACCACCACGGCCACGCCACGCTCGGCCACCGCCGTACGGAAGGCGATCTCGAGGATCCTCGGCAGCTGCTCGGGCACTCCGGCCATCTCGCAGTAGACGGAGCACTCGCGGAACAGGTCCTGAGGGTGCGTCTCCTGGAAATAGCCGCTGCCGATCTCGCTGCTCGGGATGTGAGAGGCGATCGCGACGACCGGGACACGGCTCCGCTGGGCGTCGAAGAGGCCGTTGACGAGGTGGAGGTTGCCCGGTCCGCAGCTTGCGGCGACCACGGCGACCTCTCCGGTCAGGTGCGCGTCGGCAGCGGCTGCCAACGCGGCGACCTCCTCGTGGCGTACGTGGACCCACTCCAGCGTTCCGTCCTTGCGCAGTGCATCGGTGAACGCGTTCAGAGAGTCGCCCGGCAGTCCGTAGATCCGCGAGACGCCGGCGGCCTTCACCGTCTCGATCATCACCTGGGCGGTGGTCGGCATAGGCGCTCCTCCGGTTGCGGCTCCCTCCCATCGTCACATCGGCGCGCCGTGAAGGCAGGAATCACGCGGCGCGCGCCGGCGTTGCCGTGGTCGTGGATGCCGCTGCGCTCGCTGGACGCCTCACTCGGGTCGCCGAGCAGCTCGACGTGCTCCGACGCGACCACGCGTCGATCGTCGCCGCGTCGGCGGCGTCGAACTCCGACGACGAGCACGACCCGGAGGGCGCGACGATCGCCTGGGAGCGCGAGCAGGTCGCCGCCCTCATCAAGAGGCTGGAGGACGAGCGCGACGAGCTGACCGAGGCGACGGCACGCATCGCGGCGGGCGCGTACGGGGTGTGCGAGAGGTGCGGGCGGCCGATCCCCGACGAGCGGCTCGCCGTACGACCGGCCGCCCGCACCTGCGTCGGCTGCGGCTGATCAGCCCTTGCGGTTGGCCGCGATCCGGCTGCCGAGGAACGCACTGTAGGCGACGAGGCCGACGGCGGCGAGCTTGCGCGTGCGACGCGAGACGAGGCCGAGTCCGAGCGCGACCTCCGTCGCGCCGTTGCGCTTGATCCACTCACCGGTGTTCTGCGGGAAGGCGGCCTCGTTGATCGAGGCGAACGCCTGCGGCGTGACGAAGTGCGCGGCGCCGGTGGCGGCGATCACGGTGCCGGCGAGCGGTGCGAGCTTGGACATGCGCTTCTCCTCGAGTTGGGAACGATCGTGACAGTACCTGTGTCACATGGACGTGACAAGGCGGGCGACCTAGGCTGGGCGGCAGGGCCTAAGACATCCCGGAGGAGCATCGTGGGCGTGTTTCGCAGCAAGAGCGTGCAGGACGAGGTGACGAGCACCGCGTCCGGTGAGCCGTACGACCCGGAACGCACGGCCGTCACCTCCGTGACGGGGTCGACCGCCTTCGGCGTCACCTGGCAGATCGATCCCTCCGCGCCGCTCCCGGCCGATCCGGAGCCCCTCGAAGAGGCGGAGCCTGAGGAGGAGCCGACCGACGAGCTCGCCGACTCGCTCGGGCAGTGGCTGCGGTCACGGACGCGGGGCGACGCCGAGGCCTGACTTGGGGGGCACGTACCCTGGTACAGACTTGGGAGCGCCCGGCTCCCGCCGACGTTCTCGGAGCTTCCCCCATGCACACCTCGCACGCCCCTGTCCGGCGCGTCCACGCCCTCGTCCTGGCGCTCGCTGTCGCACTCGGCCTCTCGATGCTCGTCGCCGCACCGGCGCACGCCGCGACCGGCACGGTGACCGGTCGTGTCCTGCTGAACAGCACGGCGACGCCGGCGGCCGGCATGTCGGTCGGGATCGAGTCGGTGTACCCCACCGCCAAGTACGCGAAGTGGATCTTCGCGGGTGGCGACGGCAGGTTCTCCCTCACCGGGGTGCCCGACGGCACCTACACGGTCCGCACCCACGACGCCGATGACGCCTACGCCGACGAGTACCACGGCGACGCATGGTACGTCGGTGACGCGACGGAGGTCGTGGTCAAGAACGGCAACACCCAAGCGCTCGGCGACATCGTCCTCGAGAAGGCGGGCTTCATCAAGGGCACGGTCAAGGACGAGTTCGGCAAGCCGGTCGCCGGCGCGTCGGTGAGCTTCCGCCAGTCGGAGAGCTCCGGAGGCTACGGAGTCACGACGAAGGCCGACGGCACGTACGACAACCAGACGGGCGAGTGGTCGAAGGACCTCCTCCCCGGCAGCTTCTGGGTGAGCGTCTCCGTCTACGACGCCGACTCGACCAACCGCGGCTGGCCGTACTACTACGTCGACGAAGAGGTCGTGGTGACGCCCGGCACGACCACCACGTTCGACGTCATCCTCAAGGAGCGCCCCACGGTCGACTTCACCGTCCTCGATCCCGCCGGCAAGCCCCTCGTGGACGCCCCGCTCAACATCCGCGTCCTGCGCGATGGCGTCTGGGACTGGATCAACTCCGGTCCGCACACGACCGACGCGGAGGGCCGCTACCGCTTCACCGACTACTACCCGGCGTTCAAGGTCTACTTCGGACTCCCCACGGGCTACTCCGGTCCGGCAGCGGTCGGCGAGTACTGGAAGGACGCCTCCTCGTTCGAGACGGCGACTCCCGTGACGTTCCCGACGCCCCAGACGCACGCCGCCTACACCGTCCAGCTCGGCCCCGCCCAGGTCGTCGCGCCGGTGATCACCCCGCGCACGCCGGCACTCTCGGGAAGCGCGCGCAGCGGTCAGACGCTGCGGGCCAGCGCCGGCACGTGGAGCCCGGCGGGCGTGGCTCTGCGCTACCAGTGGCGCGCCAACGGCGCCGCGATCTCTGGCGCGACGGCCACCGCGCTGCGGCTGACCAACGCGTTCGCGGGCAAGCGGATCTCGGTCACGGTCACCGGTTCGAGGTCCGGCTCCACGACCGTCGCGCGGACGTCTGCAGCCACCGCGCCGGTCGTCGGCACCCTCTCCGCGAAGACGCCGCGGATCGCGGGCAAGGTCAAGAAGGGCAAGAAGCTCAAGGCCAAGACCGCGGCCTGGGGTCCGAGCCCGGTCCGACTGACCTACCAGTGGTACCGCAACGGCAAGAAGATCGCGAAGGCCAAGAAGACGTCGTACACGCTCACCAAGCGGGACGTCGGCAAGCGCATCACCGTCAAGGTCACGGGCAAGCGCACCTGGTACGCGACCGTGACGAAGACCAGCAAGAAGACGGCACGGGTGAAGAAGTAGCCCGTCCCCTCTCGCTGACGCCGGCCCTTCCCGTACCGGGGAGGGCCGGCATCGCTTTCGGGATCAGACCTCAGGCTCCGGCGGAACGGTCTGCGGGCTGACCACGCCGGCGATCCGCGTCACGGCGCCGGGCAGATCAGGCACGCGCTCGATCGCGACACCGTGCCGCGGCTCGGGGACGTCGACCCGCTTCCAGCCGGGACCGCCGATCAGGACCAGCATGGGTGTGACGGCGGTGTCCTGGATCGAGTGAAGCAGGCTGCCGTTCGGGCGTCGCATCGACGCCCAGACGAACGCGACCCGAGGACGTGAGCGCACGATCTCGTCGACCATCGACGTTGCCGGGACCCTGCCTCCGAGCGAGCGGCTCGCGACCGCGGACTCGGCGAGCGCCGCCGACAGAGCTGCGACCGGGAGCGAGTGCTGCTCCTCCTCGGCGGTTGCCAGCAGGACGTCGGTGTCCACCGTCCCCCGAGTGCGAGGCTCGGCTCTCACGGCCGCGCCCCGCAGGGCCGTCAGGATCACCTCGGTGGTGAGGTGCTCGCCGGCGACCCCGAACGCAGGGTCTCGCCAGAGGTCTCCGACCGCCTGGAGCAGCGGGACGAGCACCTCGTCCCAGGCACGCATCACGCCGCGACGAACGATCGCCCGGCTGACGTGGCGCGCCATCGCGGCGGTGTCGCCGCGTGCGCCCGCCGCGAGCAGGACGGACACCAGCTCGCCACTGATCTGCTCCTGCGCCCTGCCGAGCGCCATCGGAGACACGTGGGGGTCCGCGCGCACTGCTTCGACGGCGACCTGGGGCGACATGCCGTCGCTCACCAGTCGGGCGACGACCGCGAGCCGACCGACGTCCCCTTCGGAGTAGCGCCGGTGTCCTCCGCTGCTGCGTCCTGACGGCGTGAGCCCGTAGCGGCGCTCCCACGTGCGCAGCGTGGCGGCGGGCACACCGATGCGGGCGGCGACAGCCTGCACGCTCAGTCCCTCGGGAGGGGGTGGCATCCGTTACCTCTCCTCGGTCAGCATCCGGGCCAGGGTACAAACTTCGCCATGAAATTGCAGGTTTGAATCATTTCCAGTGGGTACCTGGGTATAGCGATCACCGGTACCGCAAGGATTTGGCGCGAGCAAATTGGTTCACCCCCGTGGTGGGTGAACAAGTTCTCGTGCTACGTTCTTACCCTCAGTTGGAAGGAGTAACATCATGAACAGCACGATCTCCCGTCTCCCGATGCCGCTGATCGACTCTTACGAGTGGCAGTTCGACGGAGCCTGCCGCGACGCCGATGTAGCCACCTTCTTCAGCCCCGAGGACGAGCGCGGCTCGAAGCGGCTCGCCCGCGAGGCCAAAGCCAAGGAATATTGCGCAGCCTGCCCGGTCGTCGCCTCGTGCTTGGAGCACGCACTCCGGGTCCAGGAGCCGTTCGGAGTCTGGGGCGGCCTCAACACCCGCGAACGCACCGACCTCCTCGCCAGCGGCGGTGTCCGGCACGCCTCCTGATTTTCGGTCGCACTGCGACTGAACGCTGGTCCTAGCCGCCGGCGAGCCACTCCTTCC
Organism: Mumia sp. Pv4-285; assembly: GCF_041320275.1. Taxonomy (NCBI): domain Bacteria; kingdom Bacillati; phylum Actinomycetota; class Actinomycetes; order Propionibacteriales; family Nocardioidaceae; genus Mumia; species Mumia qirimensis. The sequence continues at coordinate 3,563,066 of NZ_CP162023.1, forward strand.
CGGGCGAGCTCGCCGGCGGCTAGTCTTTGCTCGACCCCGGGCAGCCGGCGCCCGGCGATTCGAGGAGTGACCCGTGCACGATGCGTCGGACCCGGCCCCGCGACGACTTTCCGCCCGCCTGCTCTGCCTCCTCGGTGCAGCCGTCCTCGGCACGACCGTCCTGGTCGGTGCGCCCGCGTACGCGGCTGACACCGGCTCGGTGAGCGGTCGCGTCCTCTTCCACCCAGGCGTCGATGACACGACGGCGGCGGACGGCATCGGCATCGAGCTGTACAGCGTCAACCAGACCGACGTCGTCGTCGCTGAGGCCGAGACAGAGGCGGACGGCACCTTCACCGCGCCCGCCATTCCTGACGGCACCTACGTCCTCCGCACCTCCGGTGCTCCCGAACCGTACGCCGACGAGTACTACGGCGACGCGTGGATGCCGACCAACGGCACGCGGATCAGGGTCCGAGGTCAGGGCGTCGACATCGAAGACATCGTCCTGGAGCAGGCCGGCTTCGTGCGCGGTGGCGTGACGAACGAGGACGGCGCCCCTGTCGAGGCGTCCCTCTACATCGCCGAGGGCGCCGGCAGCCAGGGTCGACACTTCACGACCGGGCCCGACGGCTCGTTCGACACCCGCGACGCCGACCTTCCGGACCTCGTCGCAGGCGACTACCGGGTCTACGTGAGTGCAGGCAACAACGCTGAGGGCTATCCCTACGCGACTTCGCAGACAGCGGTCGAGGTCACGCCGGGGCAGGTCGCCCTGGTGGACGTCCAGCTCGCCGTACTCTCGACCGTCGACTTCACCGTTCTCGGACCCGACGGGATGCCGCTCCCCCACGCTCTGGTGGTGGTCTACCACCTCGTCGGCGGTCAGTGGCAGGAGGGGCACGCCGGTCGAACCGCCGCGGACGCTGCCGGCCACTTCCGGCCAGCGAGCCGAACGGGCACCTTCAAGTACCTCTTCGCCCTCCCCGAAGAGGGCTACTCAGGACCGCCGGCCGTCGCGGAGTACTGGAAGGACACCTACACGCTGGCCGAGGCGACGATCGTCGACTTCCGCGGGCCGGAGAGCCACCGCGAGTTCACGGTGCAGCTCGGTCCGGCACCGAAGATCACCGCGGCAGCTCCGACGGTCTCCGGCACCGCCCGCACGGGCTCGACGCTGCGTGCCAACCCGGGCCGGTGGGCACCGACGGGACTCCACTTGCGCTACCAGTGGCGCACGAACGGCTCCGCGATCCCCGGCGCCACGTCGTCTGCGCTGCGGGTCACCAACGCGTACGCGGGCAAGCGGATGTCGGTCACGGTGACGGCCACCAAGGAGGGTCATGTCCCCGCCACCAGGACCTCTGCGACGACCTCCCCGTCGATCGGTGTCCTCTCGGCACGTGTCCCGAAGATCGCCGGCAAGGCCACGAACGGCACGAAGCTCAGGGTGCGCACCAGGTCTTGGGGACCGGGCAGGGTGGATCTCCGCTTCCGCTGGTACCGCAACGGCAAGAAGATCCCGCACGCGACCCACAAGACCTACCGACTGACGAGGAAGGACGTCGGCAAGCGCATCCGCGTGAAGGTCACCGGCAAGCGCGTCTCGTACGCCACCACCAGCCGGACGAGCAAGAAGACCGCGAAGGTCAGGCGCTGAGCACCGGCTGCGCATCCCGTCAGGCCGGATACGGGATCCGGCGGCGGGCATCCTTCAGGACCGTCGCCCACCAGTCGAGCTGCTCGAGCATCGCCTTGGCATACACCCCCGCCTGATCGTCGTGGGGCAGACCCGCGTCCATGTCGAAGTTCAGGTAGTAGTTCGGGAACGACAGCCCGTCGCGGATCGTGACCGCGTGCAGCTCGGTGAGGACGTTTTCGAGGTGCAGCACGGCGTGGCGTCCACCGGCCGCTCCCCCATAGCTGACGAACGCCACAGGCTTCGCCGTCCACTGGGTGAAATGCCAGTCGATCGCCGCCTTGAGCGACGCGGGATAGCTGTGGTTGTACTCGGGGGTCACGATGACGAAAGCGTCGGCGGCCTCGAACCGTGCCGTCAGGTCGAGCATCCCCGCTGGGCGCGGATAGGCCTCCCCCGCCAGCTTCGGCGACTCCGCCGGCAGTGCCAGCGGAACGTCCGCGTTCGCGAGGTCGACCACATCGACGTCGAACCCTCCGTGGGCGCCCGCCTGCTCGGCGACCCATGAGGCCACCACCGGCCCGAAACGACCCTCGCGGACGCTGCCGACGAGGATGACAAGTCTGCTGTTCTCGCTCATGCCTCTCAGCGTGGGGCGGACCGCGCGATGCAACCAGACCGCGCTGAGGCTGGCCCCGGCAGGGCCACGTTCACGTGGGGTGGAGCGGCTCGTCGCGCCGTACTGTTGAGGGCATGAGCACGCCCCTCGGCGACTTCGTGCGCGCACGACGCGACCGCACGACGCCGGAGTCCCTCGGTCTACCGGCCGGCGTACGGCGCCGAGCCCCTGGTCTGCGCCGCATGGAGCTGGCGGCTCTCGCCGGCATCAGCGTCGAGTACCTCACCCGCATCGAGCAGGGGCGCGACCGCAACCCCTCGATCCAGGTCGTGCACGCCCTCGCCGAGGCGTTGCGGCTCGACGTCAACGACCGCGAGCACCTCCACAACCTCACGAAGGCGACGTCAGGCGAGTGTGTCAGTGTCGTTCCGCACCGCACGTCGGTGCGGCCGACCGTCCAGGCGATCCTCGACCAGCTCGAGCCGGGGGTCGCCGCGGTCGTCAACCGGATCGGTGACCTGCTCTCCCACACCGCCGGCTTCGAGCAGCTCGTCGGCCCGCTCGGGGTTCTCGACACACCGGACCCGAACCTGACCCGATTCGTCCTCACCGACAACAGGGCGCGCCTGGCGTTCCCCGAGTGGGAACGGATCGCCGACGAGCGGGTGGCAGAGCTGTGGCAGGGCCCCACGACGGACCGCTCCAGGCTGTTCGTCGCCGAGATGACGGCGGTGGTCGGTGATGCGTTCACCCGTCGCCTCAACGCCCACACCGCACCTTCACGCGGGACGCAACGCTGGATCCATCCGGTTGCCGGCGAGCTGCGCCTGGACTGTGAGGTCCTCGACCTGCCGGCCGTCGACAGCCAGCAGATCATGGTCCTTCTCCCCGCCGACGACGCGACGGCGACCGCACTCGAGTCGCTGCACCGACGCGCGGCCGGGTCGCTGCGGGCCGTCTGACGCAACGTCGGCTGCTGGCAGTGACAGCGGCCGCGCCCTGTCTCGGAGACACAGAGGCGCTCCTGGCCGATGGCCGGGAGCGCCTCTGAGTTGTGCGAAGAGACCCCCCGCAAATGATGCGTAGACCTCTTGGCTGTGCTGTGTGTGTGGAGCTGGCGGGAATCGAACCCGCGTCCTTCAGCGCAGGACCAGGACTTCTCCGAGCGCAGTCTGCGATGTCGTGTTCTCAGCCCCGACGCTCGCGCAGACGCGTCGTCGACAGGCTCAGTCGCTGTGAATGTCCCCTGTCAGTCCCGCGACCGGGCTAACAGAGCAAGCCTCCTAGCTGAGGCCGGTTACTGGGACGGAGGCGTTCCCAGGCCGACCCTCCGCTTAGCTCGCCTCAGGCGGCGAGGGCGAAGTCAGTGCGCTGTGTATTGGCACTTATTGGTTTCCAAGGAACGTTTACGAGATGACCTTGGATTCTCGGCTCGCTTCTCCTGGTGCGTACGACCAAAGTCGAAACCGATCAGCCCCGCTGTTCAGTTGTCTCCCGAAGGATACCTGGTCCAACCGCCGAGCGACGACCGGTATTCCCACGTGCCGCGTGCACCCCGGGTCAGGCGTCGAACAGCCGGAGACCGTTGCGCCAGAGCACGTCGCGCAGCCAGTCGTCGCCCAGGCCGAGGCGGACCAGCGACTCGACCTGGTGCGCGTACGCGTACGGGATGTTGGGGAAGTCGGATCCCAGGAGCACGCGGTCCTGCAGGTCCCGCAGGCGCGGTAGGAGATCACGCGGGTACGGCGTCGTGTCCTCGGTGAAGTCGGTGAACACCATCGTGGTGTCGAGCCGAACGTTCGGGTAGCGCTCGGCCATCACGAGGAAGTCCTCGTACTCCGGGATGCCCATGTGCGCGACGATCATCGGCAGCGTCGGGTACGCGGCCAGCACACGGCCGATCAGCTCCGGGCCGGTGTACGTCCCCGGAGCAGGCCCGGAGCCGGCGTGCACCACGACCGGCACCTGGGCATCGGCGATCGCACCCCAGACGGGGTCGAGCAGCGGATCGGTCGGGTCGAAGTCTCCGACCTGGAGGTGGGTCTTGAAGATCTCCACGCCGTCGGAGATCGCACGACGGACGTACGCACCTGCCTCGGGCTCGGGATAGAAGGTCGCCGACCGCAACGCGTTGCCGTTGCCCGCGGCGAACTCCGCGGCCCAGGCGTTGAGGAACTCCGACATGCCTGCCTTGTGCGCGTACGGGAGGGCGGAGTAGCGGAGCACACCGAGCGTGCCGAGGTACTCGACGCGCTCCTCCACGGGAAAGCGGTAACGGATGGGCCACTCTCGACCCGTCATCGGCCCGACGGCGTCGAAGTACGACCAGACCTTGTCCATCACCCGCGGCGGCAAGAAGTGCACGTGAGCGTCGAAGAGGCCCGGGATCCCCAGCTCGGCCGCGAAGGCGGGAAGGTCCTCGTCCTGCAGGGCGAGGCTCTCACGGGCGGACGTCATCCGGGCATCCCCTTCACCCGGCGTCCGACCTCCGCCTGGACCTCACGGGTGGCCTGACGCTGGGCGATCGCCTGGCGCTTGTCCCACGCCTTCTTGCCGCGCGCAACGGCGATCTCGACCTTCGCACGGCCGTCGGTGAAGTAGAGCGACAGCGGGATGAGCGTGACGCCCGGTGTCGCGACCGCCTTCTCGATCCTCTCGATCTCGCGCCGGTGGAGAAGCAGCTTGCGCTTGCGGCGGGCCGAGTGGTTGGTCCAGGTGCCCTGCGCGTACTCAGGGATGTGGACGCCGTGCATCCACACCTCGCCGCCCTCGATGTCGGCCCACCCGTCGGTGAGGTTCGCGCGCCCCTCCCGCAACGACTTGACCTCGGTGCCGGACAGCACGATCCCCGCCTCGTACAGGTCGTCGAGGTGGTACTCGTGGCGCGCCTTGCGGTTCTGCGCGATCAGCTTCTTGCCGGTCTCCTTGGCCATTCGCCCATTCTCCCAGCCGTGTCCAGCAGATTCACGTGCGGGCGCATACGGTTCGTAGGTGGAGGAGGGGGCTCGGGACACCCGGTGGAGCGGCCTCGTCGTCTGTCTCGTCGCCGGCTTCATGACGCTGCTCGACGTGAGCATCGTCAACGTCGCCCTCCCGTCGATCCGTGAAGGCCTCGATGCCTCCGACGCCCAGATCCAGCTGATCGTCGCCGGCTACTCGCTCGCGTTCGGGATCGCCCTCGTCCCCGCCGGCCGGCTCGGCGACGCGCTCAGCCGCCGCACGGTTTTCTGTGTCGGCCTGGTCGTCTTCACGACCGCCAGCGCCATGGCCGGCGCCGCCTCGGACCCCGGATGGCTCGCGGCGGCACGAATCGTTCAGGGCATCGGCGGCGGCCTGATCAACCCGCAGGTCTCGGGGTTCATCCAGAACCTGTTCCAGGGCGACGAGCGCGCACGTGCGTTCGGCCTCTTCGGCGCCACCGTCGGCATCTCGACCGCTGTCGGCCCTCTGCTCGGGGGCGCACTCGTCTCCCTCGGCGGTGCGGAGCACGGCTGGCGATACGTCTTCTTCGTCAACGTCCCTGTCGGCGTCGTGGCTCTGGTCCTCGCGTTGCGCTGGCTGCCGCGGTCCCAGCCGCATCACCGAGAGTCGCTCGACCCGGTCGGCGTGCTGCTGTTCGCGACCGCCACACTTCTGGTGCTCCTTCCCCTGGTCGAGGGCGGGAGCAGCGACGCGCTGTCATCGCGTCCCTGGTGGCTGATCGGCGTCGCGGCCGTTCTGCTGCTCGCCCTCGGGCTCTGGGAGCGCTGGTGGGCGCGGTCCGGTCGCGCGACGCTCGTCGACATGACGCTCCTGCGCGTCCGGTCGTACATGCTCGGGCTCGGCCTGGGCACCCTCTACTTCGCCGGCTTCACGTCGATCTTCCTCGTCCTCACGCTCTACCTCCAGAACGGGCTCGGCTACAGCGCGTTCGAGGCCGGACTCACGCAGATGCCGTTCGCGCTGGGCTCAGCGGTCGCGGCGGCGCTCGGCGGTCGCCTCGTCAACCGGTACGGCCGCGCGCTGGTCGTGGTCGGTCTGGTCATGGTGGTCACCGGGCTGGTCGTCGTGGACCTCCTCGTCCCCCACCTCGACACTCACGTCGGACTGTGGCTCGCCGCACCGCTGGCGGTGGCCGGGTTCGGCGGGGGTCTCGTCATCTCGCCGAACGTCACGATCACGCTGTCCGAGGTCGACATCCGCCGTGCCGGTGTCGGCGGCGGGATGCTCCAGACGGCGCAGCGGGTCGGCAGCGCGATCGGCGTCGCGCTGGTACTCGCCCAGTTCTTCAGCCGGCTCGCGGTCGACGGCGACTACGCGGAGTCGATGAGCCTGGCGCTGCGGACCACGATCGCGTTCGTCGTCGGCGCGCTGGCGCTCGGGCTGGCCGATCTCCTGACCAGTCGGCGGGAGAGCTGATGCTTCCGACCAGGCTCAGAGCCAGTTCATCGGGTTGGTCGTGTCTCCGTCCAGCATGACCATGAAGTGCAGGTGACAACCGGTCGAGTAGCCCGTCGTCCCCACGTACCCGATGACGTCACCGCGCTTGACGCGCTGACCCGGGAAGGCCGAGTAGCGCGAAAGGTGGTTGTACGTCGTGGCGACGCTGCGACCGCGCATCTGGCCGTGCGAGATGATCACGCGGTTGCCGTAACCGGCGTTGTAGTAGCGGTCCACGACCCGGCCGCCCGCCGCGGCATGCACCGGCGTGCCGCACGCGGCGCCGAAGTCCGTGCCGTCGTGGAGCTTCCAGTAGTGCAGGACGGGGTGGAACCGCATCCCGTACGCCGAGGTGATCGGCGCCTGGACCGGGTACGACAGCGACGAACCGCCGTCAGCGCCGCCACCGCCACCGTTGCCGCCGCCACCGTTGCCGCCACCGCCGTTGCCGCCACCGCCGTTGTTGCCACCGCCGTTGTTGCCGCCTCCGCCACTGTTGTTGCGCTTCTTCTGCGCCTCGAGCCGCTTGCGCTCCCGCTCGCGCTCACGCTGTGCCGCTGCGCGCTCGGCGGCCGCGATCGCCTTCAGTCGACGCGAGATCGAGTAGCGCTCGGACTCGAGCGCGGCCAGCTGAGCCGCGTCGTCCGACCGGGCCTTGGCTGCCGTGGTCCGGGCCGTGGCGTTCGTCGCCACGAGCTCGGAGACCTGAGCCTCCTGCTCCTCGGCGGCCAGCTCGAGCCGCTCCTGCTCGGCGAGGTTGTCCGCGGCCTCCTGCCGCTTGACCTTCACCTCGTCCCGGGCCTTCTGCACCCGCTTGCGGTGGAGGTCCAGCATCACGCGCGTGGCCTCGAGCGTGTCGACCTTCGCCAGGCGCGCATCGGTGACGGCCTGGTCGAGGCTGACCTGCTTGCCGTAGGTCGCAGCATCGACGCCGTTCACCAGCGCCGCGAACGCACGCATGCTCGGCGAGCCGCCCTGCAGCGACTCCACGGTCATCCGCTCCACGACACGCTCGGCGCGACGTTGGCTCTTGCGGCCCTGCTTCGCCTCGGTCTTGGCGGTGACGAGCGTCGCCTCGGCCTGGACGAGCGCCGCCTTCATCGCGGCATCGCGCGCCTGCGCCGCGGCCAGCTGCGTCCGGGTCGCGGCGAGCGTCGTACGCGCGGTCGCGAGGCTCGCCTGCGACTGCTGGAGCGCCTGCGTGGCGGACGACAGCTGCGCGCTGGACTGGTCGAGCTCCGACTTCGCGCCCGAGATCTCCGACTGGACCTGGTTGCGCCGGTCGCGGAGGTCGTTCTTGTCGTCGCCGGAGGAAGGGCTCGTGACGGTTCCGGTCAGCGCGAGCAGCACCGTCAGCACGAGCGCAGTGCGCACACGCGCGCCGGCACGCCGGGGATCGTCGACTCGTGCCACAGGCCTGCCTCTGGTCGGGGAAGTTCCTTGGCGACGCTAACCCTCAACCTGAGGTAGATGCTGGATTTCGGACTTTTCCGGCGCGGCGTGTCTACACCTTCAGGTAGCGCCGCGTCATCACCAGGGTCGGGACGAGCGCGAGAAGGAGCGCCAGCACCGTCGTGTAGCCCATCACGGTGACCGCCTCCTGCCATCGCACCCAGGTCGTCAGACCAGCGAGCCGGTCTCGGAGGAAGCCGTACACGACGAAGTGCATGAATGCCGCGAGGCCACCGCACGCCAGGGCGGCCGACACCACGGCGGCGACCAGCGACTCGAGGATGAACGGGAGTTGGATGTGCCAGGTCGAGGCGCCGACGAGACGCATGATGCCGATCTCGCGGCGGCGTGCGTACGCGGTCATCCGGATCGTGTTGGAGACCTGGAGGACGGCGGCGACGATCAGGAGGAGCGACGTCCCGAGCGCGGCCCAGCGCAGCTTGGACAGAACCTCGAACAGGGGCGCGAGCAGGTCACGCAGGCTGAAGACCGACGCGACGCCGTCCATGCCGCTGATCTGGCTCTGGACTCCCTGGAACTCGTTGGGGTCCTCGAGGGTCACCATGTACGAGGTGCCGAACGACTCCGGGCCGAGGGCCTCGAGCTGCTTGCGGTCCTCCTCGTTCTGGCCGAGGCGCTCCTGTGCCTGCTCGTAGTTCCGCTCGGGGCTCCACCGCTCGAACGACTTCACCTCGGGGTTGCTCTCGAGCGCGGCCTCGACCTCGGACTCCTGCTCGGGCGTTGCCCGACCGCCGACGCACGAGTCGGCCGAGGAGTTCTGGGTGCAGAGGTTGACCTGGATCTGGAGACGGTCGCCGAAGTACTTCTCGGTGCGGTCCGCCTGCGCCTGCAGGAGCAGTCCCAGGGACGCCAGGACCAGCGAGACGCTCATCGTGACGACGAGCGAGACCGTCATCGAGAAGTTGCGTCGCAGCCCAGTGGTGAGCTCGGAAAAGATGCTTCCCAGTGCCATCGGTCCTCGTCAGTTCTCGTAGTCGTACGCGCCGCGGGACTGGTCACGGACCAGCACGCCGCCGGCGAGCTCGATGACTCGCTTGCGCATCTGGTCGACGATGCCGGCGTCGTGGGTCGCCATGACGACGGTCGTGCCGGTGCGGTTGATCCGGTCGAGGAGCTTCATGATGCCCACCGACGTCGCGGGGTCGAGGTTGCCGGTGGGCTCGTCGGCGATGAGGATCATCGGCCGGTTCACGAACGCCCGTGCCACGGCGACACGCTGCTGCTCGCCACCCGAGAGCTCGTCGGGCATGCGATCACCCTTGCCCTCGAGCCCCACCAGCTCCAACGTCTCCGGGACGACCCGACGGATCTCCGACCGCGACTTGCCGATCACCTGGAGCGCGAACGCGACGTTCTCGGAGACCGTCTTATTGGGGAGCAGACGGAAGTCCTGGAACACGGTGCCGAGCTGGCGGCGCAGCTTCGGGACCTTCCAGTTCGCGAGGCGGTTGATCTCCTTGCCGGCGACGTAGACGCGTCCGGTGCTCGGTCGTGTCTCGCGCAGGATCATGCGCATGAACGTGGACTTGCCCGACCCTGACTGGCCGACGAGGAAGACGAACTCGCCCTTCTCGATCTCGAGGCTGAGCTTCTCGAGCGCGGGTCGCGGCTGCCCCGGATAGGTCTTGCTGACGTTCTCGAAGCGGATCACCGTGCGAGTGTACGCAAGGCTACTTCGCGGCCGACTCCGCGCCACGCCGCCAACGGATGCCCGCCTCGATGAACTCGTCGATCTCACCGTCGAAGACGGCCTGCGTGTTGCCGGTCTCGTACTCGGTCCGGAGGTCCTTGACCATCTGGTACGGGTTGAGGACGTACGACCGCATCTGATCGCCCCACGACGCCTGGACGTCGCCCCGCAGCTCGTCGAGCTGCGCACGCTCCTCGGCCTTCTTGAGGGCGAGGAGCTTCGCCTTGAGGATCACCATGGCGCTCGCCTTGTTCTGGAGCTGGCTCTTCTCGTTCTGGCAGCTCACGACGGTGCCGGTGGGGATGTGGGTGAGGCGGACGGCGGAGTCGGTGGTGTTGACGCTCTGGCCGCCGGGCCCCGACGAGCGATAGACGTCCACGCGGATCTCGTCCTCGGGGATGTCGATCTGGTCGGTCTGCTCGAGAACCGGCACCACCTCGACGGCCGCGAACGACGTCTGCCGGCGCCCCTGGTTGTCGAACGGGCTGATCCGGACGAGACGGTGCGTGCCCGACTCGACGGAGAGCGTGCCGTACGCGTAGGGCGCCTTGATGGCGAAGGTCGTCGACTTGATCCCCGCCTCCTCGGCGTACGAGGTGTCGTAGACCTCGACGGGGTACTTGTGGCGCTCGGCCCAGCGGACGTACATCCGCTGCAGCATCTCGGCGAAGTCGGCGGCATCCACACCGCCGGCGCCAGAACGGATCGAGACGAGCGCCTCGCGGGCGTCGTACTCCCCTGCCAGGAGCGTCCGGACCTCGAGCGCCTCGACGGCCTTCTCGAGCCGGTCGAGCTCGGCGTCGGCCTCGGCGAGGACGTCGGCGTCGGACTCCTCGCGCGCCAGCTCGACGAGGATCGTGGCGTCGTCGATCCGTTGGCGCAGGCTCGAGACGCGCTCGAGCTCCGCCTGGAGCACCGACAGACGTCCGGTCACGACCTGCGCGTTCGCCTGGTCGTCCCAGAGGTCCGGGGCAGCCACCTGCTCCTGAAGGTCGGCGACCTCTGCCCGCATCGCATCGAGGTCGAGAACGGCCTCGATCGACGTCATCGTCGTGCCGAGTGCCTTCAGTGCTGCGTCGTAGTCCCGTGCTGCCACGACTGCGAGCCTACCCGCAGCGCCCTGACGTCACGGGCGAGGGCTTGCCGCGTACGACCCTCCGACCCGAGCCCTATCGGGCCAGGTCACGGCAGCGAGCACCCGCACACTCCTTGAACCTCTCGATGCGAGATCGCATCGCCAGAATCTCCGGATCGGTCGGGTTGTACGTGTTGGTCCGCTCCCACGCCCCCTTGCGCGTAAGACCGCGGTAGTACTCGTACGTGTACCCCGCAGGGTCGCCACCCAGCGTGTCGTAGCGCACGAGCAGCTTGTCGGCCGAGCGGACCGCCACGTACGACGGCACCAACGGGGTCCAGCCCTCACCGTCCGGATCGTCCACCGAGCGTGCCGGTCGAGTGTGCTCGAGGAACGCGTAGCGCGACCACGAAGCCCGCGGATTGCGGAGGATGGGCAGCAAGGACCGTCCGTCACGTGCCTGGGAAGGTGTGCGCCCCGCGATGTGCTCGAAGGTCGACGCGAGGTCGATGCTCTGGACCACCTGGTAGCGGGGGCCGCGTACGACGCCAGGGCCGGCGATGATCAACGGCACCCGGATGTCCGTGTCGTACGGGCTGGACTTCCCGGAGGGAAGTCGCTTGTGTCCCATGTGGTAGCCGTTGTCGCTCGTGAAGGCGATGTAGGTGTCGGGTCCGACAGAGCGCATCACGGCGCCCACGAGGTCGTCGAGCGACTGCGCCATCCGGACCCGGTCCCGGTAGCGCTTCTGCATGGCCTTGACCTGCTTGCGCGGAAGCTTCTTCGTCGTACCGAACATCGGCGCCAGGCGGCCGTCGACGTAGCGGGGACGCGAGGGGGCACGGCTCGCGTTGAATCCCGGGAGCTTGCGGACGTCGATCCTCTCGCAGCGCTTGGTCCCGCAGTCGCCGTAACGCAGCCGCGGGTTCTTTCGGGCCTTCTTGCCCTTGCGCGGAAGGTCACGGGGTGCCGCCGGGAACCAGTTGTCTCCCTTGCGTGCCGGCTTGCCGACGCGGAAGTGCGTGGCGGTGGGGGCGATCTCGACGAAGTAGGGCTTGCCTGCGCGCTCGACCCGATTGATGTGCGCGACCGACATGCGGCGAAGGACGTCTGTCGAGTAGTCGCGGTCGCGGGTCCCGTAGAAGTGCCGGGCGACGACTCGTGCGCCGGATGCGGACGTCGCCACCGAGGTCATCGGATAGCCCCACATCGCGTACATCCGCGAGGAGCTCATCGCGTTGAAGGTGTTCCATCCCGCCGGGACGGCGCTTCCGGGGCTTCCCTGGTAGAGATTGATGAACTTCCCGAAGAAGCCGGTGTGATAGCTGCCGCCGCCGGACCGGTTGATCGCGTACGCGAAGGTCTTGGCATCGTTCTTCGCCTTCAACCACGCCGCGTAGCCACCGGTCGGGTTGGAGCGGTCCGGGCCGGTGACGTTGTTGAAGACCTTGGTGTTGTGCGGATACATCCCGGTCAGGAATGCCGCACGCGACGAGCAGCACAGCGAGTCGACGACGAAGTGCCGCCTGAAGTCCGCTCCACGCTTGCGCAGCCTCTGCACGTTCGGCATGTACTTCACGAGGGAGCTGTCGAGGTCGTCAGCCACGATCACGACCATGTTGGGACGGAACCGCGCTGATCCCGCGGGAGTGACGGCGGGTGCCAGACCACCCGTGCCCGCTGCGCCGGCAGCCAACGCACCATCCGTGGCGCCGCTGGCGGAGACGGGCATCGGGTCGTGCGCACCTGCCACCACCACAGCACCCGCCGTGACGACCACTGCTGCCGCGATCGCGATGGCGGGAGCTCGCCAACTTCTGACGCCCACGCGAGGAACCTCCGAGTAATGGGACGGAAGGCACGAGTGTACGACGCCCGAAGGTGCTCCAAGACCTCGGAAGTCGTCTTGGGGCGAAATTCAGGGGGTTTCGAGCGCGGTGATTCGTTCCTGGGCGTCGGTGGTGTGCTGGGGGTCGGCAGCGAGCGTCCGGTGGAACCACTCGAGAGCGTCCTGGGTGCGCCCGGCCTCGGCCAGCGTGTCCGCGTAGGTGTAGCGCAGCCGCGCCAACCACGTCGTCGGGCTAGTGCTGTGGAGCGGCTCCTGCTGGAGAACGGCGAGCGCTGCATCCAGCTGGCCGAGGTCACGCCGTGCGCCTGCGGCGACGATGGCCGCCTCCACCCGGACGTCGACGTCGGTGAGCTTCTCCCGAGCGTCGGCGACGACCTTGAGAGCGCGGTCCGGACGGCCCAGGGCGCGCTCCGAATCGGCGATCAGGGCGATGTGGTCGTACCCGCCGGTCATCCGCTTCGCCGCTCGCAGCTCGGCGAGCGCGTCGGCCCATCGTCCGGCCGCGTACGCCGTCTCGCCGGCCGCCTCCCTGATGACGCCGATCCTGGGCGCCAGCTCGCGCGCTGCACGGGCGTGCTTGTAGGCCAGGTCAGGATCCTCGTCGATCAGGATCCCCGCAGCGACCAGGTGCGAGGCGACCGCGTCCGCCTTGCCGGGCGTGAGCGAGGTCAGAAGTCGACGCACGCCCTTGTCGAGCTGGTCAGGGTGGACACCGTCGGGGATCGGCGGTCCTTCGACACGGCGAGCAGGAGGCTGCCGATCGTCGTCACGGCGCTGACGCGAGCGGTCGTCGCGGTCGCCCCGCGGCGCGCTGCCCCCACGGGACTGGCCGCCGGAACGGCTCTGGCCGCCGGGGCCGCCGGAGCGGCTCTGGCCGCCGGGGCCGCCGGAGCGACCCCCCTGGCCGCCGGAACGTCCGGAACCGCCGGAACCGCCGGAACGGCCCTGGCCGCTGGGACCACCGGAGCGACCCCCCTGGCCGCCGGAACGTCCGGAACCGCCGGAACCGCCGGACCGTCCTTGGCCGCCTGAGCGACCACCCTGGCCGCCTCGGTTCTGTCCTCCGCGATCGCTCATGGTGTTTCCTCCCGCGCGTACATGCGCTCAGTCTTGCTCATCGTGCGCTGCCCGGCGCGTACAACGTCTCACGGGCAGCACAAAAGCGAAGAGGGTCGCCGGGTGTCACCTGATGGTGACTCCCGACGACCCTCTCCTTAAAAGTTGTCCGGCGGCGTCCTACTCTCCCACACAGTCTCCCGTGCAGTACCATCGGCGCTGAAGGGCTTAACTTCCGGGTTCGGAATGTTGCCGGGTGTTTCCCCTTCGCCATGGCCGCCGTAACCCTGTGGGGTTACAACTGGACCAAAACATGGTGTTGCTATTTTGTTTTGGTTCTGGGTTGTGGTCCCAGAACCTCACAGTGGACGCATTTGAGTGTCGTTGAAGTGTGTGTAGACAAGCCCTCGGCCTATTAGTACCGGTCAGCTACACGCATTGCTGCGCTTCTACTTCCGGCCTATCAACCCAGTGGTCTACTGGGGGCCTTAACCCACATGGGGTGGGAAACCTCATCTTGAAACGTGCTTCCCGCTTAGATGCTTTCAGCGGTTATCACTCCCGAACGTAGCTAATCAGCAGTGCTCTTGGCAGAACAACTGACACACCAGAGGTTCGTCCATCCCGGTCCTCTCGTACTAGGGACAGCCTTTCTCAAGTTTCCTACGCGCGCGGCGGATAGGGACCGAACTGTCTCACGACGTTCTAAACCCAGCTCGCGTGCCGCTTTAATGGGCGAACAGCCCAACCCTTGGGACCTGCTCCAGCCCCAGGATGCGACGAGCCGACATCGAGGTGCCAAACCATCCCGTCGATATGGACTCTTGGGGAAGATCAGCCTGTTATCCCCGGGGTACCTTTTATCCGTTGAGCGACGCCGCTTCCACATGCCAGCGCCGGGTCACTAGTCCCGACTTTCGTCCCTGCTCCACCCGTCGGTGTCACAGTCAAGCTCCCTTGTGCACTTACACTCAACACCTGATTGCCAACCAGGCTGAGGGAACCTTTGGGCGCCTCCGTTACATTTTAGGAGGCAACCGCCCCAGTTAAACTACCCACCAGGCACTGTCCCTGATCCGGATCACGGACCTAAGTTAGATATCTAGTACGACCAGAGTGGTATTTCAACAGCGACTCCACAACCACTGGCGTGGCCGCTTCACAGTCTCCCACCTATCCTACACAAGTCGAACCAAACACCAATACCAAGCTGTAGTGAAGGTCCCGGGGTCTTTCCGTCCTGCCGCGCGTAACGAGCATCTTTACTCGTAGTGCAATTTCGCCGAGCTCGTGGTTGAGACAGCGCCCAAGTCGTTACTCCATTCGTGCAGGTCGGAACTTACCCGACAAGGAATTTCGCTACCTTAGGATGGTTATAGTTACCACCGCCGTTTACTGGGGCTTAAGTTCAGTGCTTCGCCTTACAGCTAACACGTCCCCTTAACCTTCCAGCACCGGGCAGGAGTCAGTCCGTATACATCGAATTACTTCTTCGCACGGACCTGTGTTTTTAGTAAACAGTCGCTTGGGCCTGGTCTCTGCGGCCCTCAACGCTCCCCCAGCAAGTGGGTTCACGAATCAGGCCCCCCTTCTCCCGAAGTTACGGGGGCATTTTGCCGAGTTCCTTAACCACGATTCACTCGATCGCCTTGGTATTCTCTACCTGACCACCTGTGTCGGTTTGGGGTACGGGCGGCTCTGGTACTCGCTAGAGGCTTTTCTCGACAGCATAGGATCACTCACTTCGCCAATAAGGCTCGGCATCAGATCTCAGGCACATGGCAGACGGATTTACCTATCTGCCGCCCTACGTCCTTACACGCGGACAACCATCGCCGCGATGAGCTACCTTCCTGCGTCACCCCATCACTTGCCTACTACCAGCTCGGGTCACACGCTCACCAAGACACGCCACCCCGAAGGGCGGTCTAGCTCGGCTCGGGTGCTTAGCATCACTGATTCAGCATGGGCGCACCAACGCCGGTACGGGAATATCAACCCGTTGTCCATCGACTACGCCTGTCGGCCTCGCCTTAGGTCCCGACTTACCCAGGGCAGATTAGCTTGACCCTGGAACCCTTGGTCATTCGGCGGAAGAGTTTCTCACTCTTCATTCGCTACTCATGCCTGCATTCTCACTCGTGTGGCATCCACGGCTGGGTCACCCCGCCGCTTCACACGCCACACGACGCTCCCCTACCCATCCACACACCTGGACCCACACCACTTGGATGCGGGCCGAGTACACGTATGAATGCCATAGCTTCGGCGGATTGCTTGAGCCCCGCTAAATTGTCGGCGCAGAATCACTTGACCAGTGAGCTATTACGCACTCTTTCAAGGGTGGCTGCTTCTAAGCCAACCTCCTGGTTGTCTGTGCGACTCCACATCCTTTTCCACTTAGCAACCGCTTAGGGGCCTTAGCTGATGGTCTGGGCTGTTTCCCTCTCGACTACGGAGCTTATCCCCCGCAGTCTCACTGCCGCTCTCTCACTTGCCGGCATTCGGAGTTTGGCTGATTTCGGTAAGCTTGTAGGCCCCCTAGACCATCCAGTGCTCTACCTCCGGCAAGAAACAAACGACGCTGCACCTAAATGCATTTCGGGGAGAACCAGCTATCACGGAGTTTGATTGGCCTTTCACCCCTATCCACAGGTCATCCCCTCAGTTTTTAACCTAAGTGGGTTCGGTCCTCCACGCGGTCTTACCCGCGCTTCAACCTGCCCATGGATAGATCACTCCGCTTCGGGTCTAGAGCACGCGACTCATACGCCCTGTTCGGACTCGCTTTCGCTACGGCTACCCCCAACGGGTTAACCTCGCCACGTACCACTAACTCGCAGGCTCATTCTTCAAAAGGCACGCCGTCACCCCAACCCCAAAGGATCAAGGCTCCGACGGATTGTAGGCACATGGTTTCAGGTACTATTTCACTCCCCTCCCGGGGTACTTTTCACCTTTCCCTCACGGTACTAGTCCGCTATCGGTCATCGAGGAGTATTTAGGCTTAACGGGTGGTCCCGCCAAATTCACGCGCAATTCCAGGAGTCACGCGTTACTCGGGAAACACACAAGGAAGGCACAAGCTTACGTCTACAGGGGTCTCACCCTCTACGCCAGACCATTCCAGGCCCTTCGACTTCACTCATGCTTTATCACTTCCCGCCAGCTCGGCAGAACCAGCAAGTGCGCTCCCACGACCCCGCACAGACAACAACTGCCGTCTCTCACATCTGCACGGTTTAGCCTCATCCGCTTTCGCTCGCCACTACTCACGGAATCACGGTTGTTTTCTCTTCCTGTGGGTACTGAGATGTTTCACTTCCCCACGTTCCCTCCGCACGCCCTATGTGTTCAGGCGCCGGTGACCAGACATAACTCTGGCCGGGTTTCCCCATTCGGACACCCCCGGATCACAGCTCGGTTGTCAACTCCCCGGGGCTTATCGCAGACTCCTACGTCCTTCATCGGCTCTCGATGCCAAGGCATCCACCATGTGCCCTTAGTAGCTTGCAAAATACACACACTACAAAGACACTCGCGTCCACTGTGAAGTTCTCAAACCACAACCCGCAACCACCCCGCACCACAGAAAACCTGCAGCCGACATGACCGGAACAGAAACACCAACACCCCCCACACCCCAACCCCCACCCGAAGGCAAGAGAAGAGACACAGGAGGCGCCTGATGCCTCAGGACCCAACAGTGTGCCCAACCACACCCCACCCCGCCCAGACCGTTCCACACCCACCCCCCAAAAAGGAGCAAGCAGTACTAGACCCAGACCGGACAAGACCGGCTGAATAATCGACGTTCCACCATCTGAGCACCCGACCACCACGACATCCGCGTGATCAAGCCGAGAACACACCCACCCACACCACCAGGATGCGAGCAGATGAGCAATGCTCCTTAGAAAGGAGGTGATCCAGCCGCACCTTCCGGTACGGCTACCTTGTTACGACTTCGTCCCAATCGCCAGCCCCACCTTCGACAGCTCCCTCCCACAAGGGGTTAGGCCACCGGCTTCGGGTGTTGCCGACTTTCATGACGTGACGGGCGGTGTGTACAAGGCCCGGGAACGTATTCACCGCAGCGTTGCTGATCTGCGATTACTAGCGACTCCGACTTCATGGGGTCGAGTTGCAGACCCCAATCCGAACTGAGACCGGCTTTTTGGGATTCGCTCCACCTTACAGTTTCGCAGCCCTTTGTACCGGCCATTGTAGCATGCTTGAAGCCCTGGACATAAGGGGCATGATGACTTGACGTCATCCCCACCTTCCTCCGAGTTGACCCCGGCAGTCTCCTATGAGTCCCCACCATCACGTGCTGGCAACATAGAACAAGGGTTGCGCTCGTTGCGGGACTTAACCCAACATCTCACGACACGAGCTGACGACAGCCATGCACCACCTGTACACCAGTGTCCAAAGAGACCCACATCTCTGCAGGCTTCTGGCGTATGTCAAACCCAGGTAAGGTTCTTCGCGTTGCATCGAATTAATCAGCATGCTCCGCCGCTTGTGCGGGCCCCCGTCAATTCCTTTGAGTTTTAGCCTTGCGGCCGTACTCCCCAGGCGGGGCGCTTAATGCGTTAGCTGCGGCACGGAACCCGTGGAATGGATCCCACACCTAGCGCCCAACGTTTACGGCATGGACTACCAGGGTATCTAATCCTGTTCGCTCCCCATGCTTTCGCTCCTCAGCGTCAGAACAGGCCCAGAGAACCGCCTTCGCCACCGGTGTTCCTCCTGATATCTGCGCATTCCACCGCTACACCAGGAATTCCGTTCTCCCCTGCCTGCCTCTAGTCTGCCCGTATCGGAAGCACGAATGGGGTTAAGCCCCAAGTTTTCACTCCCGACGCGACAAACCGCCTACGAGCCCTTTACGCCCAATAATTCCGGACAACGCTCGGACCCTACGTATTACCGCGGCTGCTGGCACGTAGTTGGCCGGTCCTTCTTCTGTAGGTACCGTCACTTGCGCTTCGTCCCTACTGAAAGAGGTTTACAACCCGAAGGCCGTCATCCCTCACGCGGCGTTGCTGGATCAGGCTTTCGCCCATTGTCCAATATTCCCCACTGCTGCCTCCCGTAGGAGTCTGGGCCGTGTCTCAGTCCCAGTGTGGCCGGTCACCCTCTCAGGCCGGCTACCCGTCGTCGCCTTGGTAGGCCATCACCCCACCAACAAGCTGATAGGCCGCGAGCTCATCCCCCACCGAAAAAACTTTCCACCCCACACCATGCAGTGCGAGGTCATATCCGGTATTAGCCACCGTTTCCAGAGGTTATCCCAGAGTGAAGGGCAGATTACTCACGTGTTACTCACCCGTTCGCCGCTCGTGTACCCCGAAAGGCCTTACCGCTCGACTTGCATGTGTTAAGCACGCCGCCAGCGTTCGTCCTGAGCCAGGATCAAACTCTCCGTCGAAACCCAACCAAAAGCTGGGCACAACAAAAACTTCAAACCCGGACTAACTATTTGCTGACAAATAATTTGTCACGGAAAAATGACCAAAAAGGTCATACTGATTATCTCGTCGACTTTTAACACACTGTTGAGTTCTCAAACATCAGACACACAAAACCCAAAACCCCCACACAAGGAGACCCCAGACCAAGGCGCGACCCCCCAACCTACCAGAACAACCACAACACCCCAAACAGGGCGGTGACTCCGAAAGAGAAGGAAGATAAGTCAACCAGGACCGCGAACCCGACCCACAAGGCCTTGCCCACCGCCGTCCCCGGCAACAAGAAGAACACTACAGGGTGGGTCCCAGGGGGTCAAAAGGGGGGTCCCCCTTTGCCGCAAAATGGCTTCTGACCTGCATCGATGGCGATCCCGAACGCTCCGGCCCCGGCTACCGGATCCTCAGCTGCACCACGGCGTCCGCGCGCACGTCGGCCCGCGCGTCCCAGCCCGGCGGGACGAGCGGCATGCGCGCGTGACCGTGAAGCCGTACACGGACGTCGTCGCCGACCTGCTCGACGTCCCAGGTGAGTCCGCCGTGCCGCTGCATCGCCCCCGAGGCGGTCAAGTACTCCTCGACGGAGCTCCGCGCCGCATCGGCGTTCAGCGCGACGACGTCACCAGGGGCGTACAGGCTCGAGCGTTCGGCAGCCTCGCTCGCGGCCAAAGCAGCTCCGTCAGCGAGGTCTGCGAGACGCCGTTGGCCGAGGTACGCCGCGGACGCGTTCACCGCCACTGCCACCACCAGGCCGACCACCACGAAGAAGCCGATCAGCATGACGGTCACCTGTCCGCCCTCCGCGCGATCGCGTCGTGCGGGGCGTCTCCCGCTCATGAGCGGTCCTCGCGGAAGCGGCCGTACGGCTCGGTGTGGGTGCTGTCGACCCGGACGGAAGGCCGAGCACCGCCCAGGACGTCGGGCACGAACGGGAGCCGCGCTCGCGTGGTCACGGTGACCACGACCGAGGAGCCGGGGCTCAAGCAGGGTCCGCCCGTGCAGCGGACGAAGACGTCCGTGGCGGTGTCGGTGATCCGGTGGTCCTCGAGGACCAGCTGCGCGGCGCGCACCGCGCGAGCGTGACCGGCGGTGGGATCCGGCGCTTGGACGAAGGCACGACCGGCGGCCCGTCCGGCGGCGCTCGCTCCGTACGCCGACCGCTGCACCTCGAAGACGGCGAGGACGACGTACACGAGCGGAACGAGGAGCAGCAGCGCGAGCCACGTCATCTCCACCACGGCAGAAGCGCGTTCGTCGCGCCTGGACCTGGGAGTCATCATCCTGTCTCGACCACCGCGCGCCCGGTCGCGTCGAGCTGCACCGTCGAACCGAACAGGCCGAGCGCCGGCACCGTCGTCCGCACGCGCACGACGACGAGCGGCACCCCGCCGACCGAGGCCCGCTCGACGGCGACGTCTCGGGCGTACCGGGGTGAGAGCACCCTCGAGATCTGCTCCCGTGCGCGCTGGGCACCCAGCTCGGGCGCCGCGCCGGCGCGCGAGGCGGACCGCGCACCGTCGGCCGCTGCAGCCGTGATCGTGTTCCGGACGTGCAGGACCAGGGCCAGCTGCACGACCGCGAGCACGAGCGGCACCAGGAGCACCATGACGAGGCAGAACTCGGCCACCGCCGAGCCGGCGTCGCGCGCTCGAGGGTTCGGACGTCTCAGGCAGCGAGGCCGGCGGTCCGGCGTCATCCCGAGACCGACGACAGCGCGGCCTCCAGCATCGCCTTCAGCTGAGGGCCCGCGATCGCGGTGAGTCCGGCGACCAGTCCGGCCGACATCACCGTGATCATCACCCAGCCCGGGACGTCGCCGCGCTCGTCGCGAGGCCGTCCGACCCGACGTTCGCACGGAGGTCGGTGGGGGCGAAAGCGTACGGACATGGATGCTCCTTGTGACTCAGGGCGTGGTGAGGGACAGCCCCACCAGGCCGGGGTAGAAGGCGAAGAGAACCGTGACAGGGAGGACCAGGAAGACGACAGGGACGAGCATGAGCACCTCGCGGCGTGCCCCGGACTCGACGAGGTCGCGACGGCCCGCCTCCCGGACGTCGGCGGCCTGGGCGTGCAGGACGTCGACCAGGGGCGTACCCCGGTCGACGGCCACGGCGAGCGCCTCGGCGAACCGTGCGACCGCTGCCACCCCGGTCCTGGCCGACAGGTCGTCGAGCGCGGCGGTGAGGGGACGGCCCGTACGGACGTCGGCGACGACGGTCCGCAGCTCGGCCGACATGGCACCGTTGCTGACGTCGGCGACCCGTTCGAGCGCGGACACCGGTCCTTCCCCGGCGGCGACGGCCAGCGCGAGCAGGTCTGCCAACGTCGGGAACTCTCGGACCAGTCGTTCCTCGTGCCTGCTCACCGCGTGGGTCAGCGCGACGTCGCGGGCCAGAACTCCGGCGACCGCCGCGACCCCGCAGAGCACGAGCCCCGCGAGCGGGGAGACGTCGGACGCCAGCCCCCACGTGGTGAGCACGACGGCCACCACACCGAAGGCGGTCACACCCCAGATCACCTGGCCCGTACGGAACTCCTCGACGGTCTGGTCGGAACCACAGCGCCGCAGCCGCCGGCGAACGGAGGCGCTGCCTCCCAGGACGCGCTCGACGACGGCGGCTGAGCGGTGCAGGGTCGGACCGAAGACCTCCCGCCCGGCCGACCATGGACGGGACGCGTCCGTGGTCGGGGCGGCGCCGACGGTCACGTCGCGGACGTACGGGGCGACCCGGCTCACGAGGCTCGGCCGGCGGCGCAGCCGCGCGACGTGCCGGAGCTCGAGCAGCCCGAGGGTGAGCGCGGCGGCGAGCACGGCGCCGAGGAGGGTCGCCGTCATCGCAGCACCCGGGGCTCGCGGGGAAGACGGCCGATCATCAGCATCAGCCGGTACGCGAGGACGCACGCGACCAGGCCCCCGACGAGGAGGACGAGCCCCGTGCCCGACCCGAACTGGCTGATCGCGTCGCGCTGCAGCGACATCAGGGCGAGCACGATCCACGGCGCCGAGACGGCGAGGCGTGCTCCGTTGATCGTCCAGGCCTGACGCGCGACGAGCTCGCCGCGGGTCCGGAGGTCGTCGCGGAGGAAGGCCGACAGGGTGCGGAGCATGCGGCCGAGGTCACCGCCGCCGACGTCTCGCGCGATCCGGAGCGCCTCGACGACGCGGTCGCCGACCGGATCGGCGAGCCGGTCCTTGAGAGCGTCGAGACACTCCGCGAAGCGACCGCTGGCCTGGTAGTCGCGGGCGAAGGCGGCGAACGCGTGGCGCAGGGCCTCCGGCCCTCGCTCGCCGAGCCCCGCGAGAGCCTCTGGCAGCGACATCCCTGCGCGTACGGCGGAAGCAAGGTGGTCGACGGCCTCTGGCCACGCCGCCGCACGCTCCTCGGTGACCCGGCTCGCTCGCCCGCGGATCACGGCGACCGGGACGTAGGCGGCGCCGACCGCCGCGACGAGGGCGACCGTCGGCGTCGCTGTCACGACGAGTCCGACGACGAGACCGAGCAGCCCGCACAGCACGGAGACCGTGAGCAGGCCGCGCGCCGTCGTGCCCTCCGCGCCCGCCCGGGCGAGGAGCTCGTCCAGCCTGCTCCGGCGGGCAGACGCAGCCCCGGCAGGACGGGACGGCGCCGTCAGCCCGGACCAGATCAGCAGCATGCCCACCCCGAGCCCGAGGCCGAGCAGGTAGCCCGTCACGCCTCGGCCCTCAGCAGGGACGCGAGGTCGATGCCGGCCTGGGTGAACCGCTCGGCGCGTGCGGGCGTACCGCTGGCGCGAACCAGGGCGCCGTCGCGCCGCTCGTACAGCGTCTCGGTCTCGATCACGTCGTTCTCGACGCGTCCGCTGACCGCGGCGATCTCGCGGACCGTACGTCGCCCGTCGGCGTCGATGCCCAGGTGCACGACGTGGTCGACACAGGTCGCGACCGTGGGCACGACGAAGCGTGCGGAGATGTTCTCGCCTGCGAGCAGCGGAAGGGTGCACATCTTGACCAGCGCCTGCCGGGCGGACGACGCGTGGAGCGTCACCATGCCGGGGATGCCGGCGTTGAGGGCGAGCAGGAGGTCGAAGCACTCCTCGGCGCGGACCTCGCCGATGACGAGCCTGGACGGACGCATGCGGAGGGCTTCCTTGACGAGCGTCCGGAGCCGGATCTCGCCGGTGCCCTCGAGACCGGCCTGACGCGTCTGGAGCGCCACCCAGTCGGGGTGGCTGAACCGCAGCTCGAAGACCTCCTCGGCCGACACGATGCGCTCCGTGCCCGGCACTTCGGCGGCCAGCGCGTTGAGCAGTGTGGTCTTGCCGCACTGCGTGCCGCCCGAGACGACGACGTTGTGGCCCGACACGACGCTGGCACGCAGGAACGCCGCGGCGTGCTCGGTCATCGTGCCGGCGGCGACGAGGTCGGAGAGACCCCGGAAACGACTCACGAACTTGCGGATGTTCACCGCGGCGAACCCGCGCGAGATGCCTTCGAGCACCACGTGAAGGCGGTGACCACCAGGCAGGGTCGCGTCCACGAAGGGCTGGCTCAGGTCGATCCGTCGTCCGCTGGTGGCCAGCATCCGCTCGACCAGCTCGCGCACCTCCGACGCGCCGAGGATCACCGACGTCAGCTCGTGCCGACCGCCGCGGGCGACGAACACCCGCGATGGCTCGTTGATCCAGATCTCCTCGACGTCCGGGTCGTCGAGGTACGGCTGGAGAGGGCCGAGACCGGCGACCGCCGCCACCAGTGCACCGACCGTCGCCTTCGGGTCCGCCAGCGGGGCCACGGCACCGGTCAGGCTGCGCTGCTCGTGCGCGGCCGCGACCTCCTCGGCGATCCGG
This sequence comes from Mumia sp. Pv4-285, assembly GCF_041320275.1. NCBI lineage: Bacteria > Bacillati > Actinomycetota > Actinomycetes > Propionibacteriales > Nocardioidaceae > Mumia > Mumia qirimensis. Next base: position 3,587,169 of record NZ_CP162023.1, read on the forward strand.
TGGACCGACTCGGCGTCGCGCAGGGGATCGACGCCGCGGGCGCGCACGGCGGCGCGGACCTCCTCGGTCAGGCTGCTCGTCGTCACGGGACTCCCCACGGCGGTGATCGTCAGCGGAATCCTGCCGTAAACCGGGGTCACACCGACAGTCCCCGAGCCCACCCTGTGGACGAACGCATGGACAAGCTCGGCCGCGGGACCCGCCGTACGGTCAGCCGCGGCCGAAGTAGCGCGTCAGCGACCCCGCGATCAACAGGGCCCCGAGCGCGATGAGCAGGACGCCGCCGAGCGTGCGCCAGCTGCGGGAGCGTACCCATCCCGTCATCCGGTCGACCGCGCGCGACACGATCGGGAACCGCTCGGTCCCCCACGCCATCAGGAGGTACGGCACGGCTGCCGCGGCAGCGAACCCGAGGTAGATGGCGACCTGCAGGACGCCGGCCGAGCTGCTCTCCCGGGCGATCCTGACGACGAGGTAGGCGCTCGCTGCGGCGCTCACACCGATCACGGTGTTCGCCGCCGAGAAGCCGAAGAGGCTCCGCGGGCGGTCGAGGAGCCGCGAGGCCGTACTGACAGCGCTGTGGTCGACCGTCGCATGACGGTTCCGCAGCACCCACAGGCCGGCGCCGACGAACAGCACGCCGGCGATCAGGTCGAACGCGCGCTGCAGGAGCAAGGACCTCACGCGACCGCTGAACAGGTGCTCCCAGGCGTCGGGGTTCGTGACCTGGAGCAGGAGGGTCAGGACGAGCGCGCCTGTGGCGACACCGCTCGCCACGACGAGACCCCGGCGCATCGAACCGGGTGAACGGGCGAGAACCGCGACCTGCAGCGCGATCAACGTCGGACTGAACCCGGTGGCCAGTCCGAGCAGCACCAGGCTGACCAGCGTGCCGACGAGGATCACGGCGGCGTGCAGCATGGCGGCGAGTCTAGGGCGACGACGAGAGCCGTGGGGCACCACTGTCGCAGCGGCACCCCACGGCCCTTCGGCTCAGACGATCAGGGCGCCACCACCCCGTCGCCCTCCGGAGCGGCCCAGAACAGGCCTCGCGCGGCCTGGCTCTGGCCGCCCTTGGGGTGGGTGCGGAACATGATCGACGTCCCGAAGACGAACGCCTTCGCCCCCGACGCAGCCTCCGCGGACACCACGGCCGGCTGACCGGCGGCGTCCTCGGGACCGTTCGGCGTCGTGCCACCCGGACCGCCTCGGCGCCAGTGGCCGGCCAGGAACGGGTCCTCCGCGTCGTACGACTGCTCGACGGTCATCCCCGCACCCAGCTCGGTGAACCACGTCGCCGGGTAGATGAACGAGAAGTCCTGCGCGTACGGCGCGAGCACCCCGTCGGTGGCCGTGTCGACCGTGACGATCCCGTTGCCGGAGCCGTTGCCCGGCACCGCCGTCCCGGTCACGAGGCCGAACGTCCGTGCGGTGTTGAACGCACCGGAACCACGTCCGACGATGCTTCCGCCGTCGTCGACGAACGCCTGCACGGCCGCACTGCCCGCCGTCTGCGCCGCGCTGAACGTCAGCGCGGAGCCGAGCCACAGCACGTCGACGTCGTCGAGCAGCGCCGGGTCCGCGGTGATCGACGCCGCGTTCAGCGCGACCAGGTCGTCGAAGCCCAGCTGGGTGAGCGACAGCAGGTCGTCCTGGGTCCCCGTGTAGCCGATCGTCAGGTCCTCGAGACCCTTCGCCGACCCTGCCCTCAGCTGGGCGACCTCCGCGCGGGTGGCCGCGTCGAAGTCGATGCCGAAGTCGTCGGCGACCTCGTCGGCGGCGGCGTACGACGCCCTGTCCGACCCGAGGACCGCGGAGCCGTCGGCGAGAGCGGAGACCGCGACGCCGTCCTCCAGCAGCGCGTTGAGCGCGCGGTAGTCGTCGACACCGGCGAGGTCGAAGGTCAGGTACGACCCACGGCGCGGCAGGTCACCGCGGTCCTCGCGACGGAAGATCGGCCGCGTCCACGGGAGCGCGCCCGTGCCGGTCCGGCCGACGCCGTCGACGGTCGCACCCCACAGGTAGCCGAGGCTCCAGGCCGAGATGTCGTACATGCTCGGGAACTTCGCCGAGATGTCGGTGCCCAGCGCCAGCAGGGCGTGCGCCAGGTTGCGCCGCGGCTGGTGCATGTCGACCACGTACGACCCCGCCGGGTACGTCGTGCCACCGAGGCGTGACGGGACAACTAGACGCTCGACCTCGATGCCGTGCCGCTGGAGCTGCTCGACGAGGACGCGGGCGTCCGACCTCGAGCGCTGCCGGTCACCGACCGGGATCACGAACGCCCGCGGGTAGCTCACCGGGTTCTGGTCGTCGGCAGCGTCCCACTCGGCCTTCCACTCCTGCGGGCCGGGCACGTCGGCGATGTTCTCCGTCGTCAGCGCCGTACGAGGTGCGCCGACGTCGGCACGGCGGAAGAACTCGATCTGGTCGTCCAGCATCGCGGCGTCGTTGTCCTCGACGTAGTCGACGATGCTCTCCATCGTCTGCAGTGCGACGGCCGTGTTGATGACGGCGTTCTGCGGCGTCTGGCTCGAGCTGTTCGGACGCGACTTCGGGAGCTCGACGGTCGAGGTGACCGCGCCGGCGAACGCGGCGTACTGCGCGGTGAAGATCGGCGGGTAGTCGTCCCACCCGGACGGGGTGTCGCGGTAGGGGATCTTGATGTGCGCCGAGTCGGGACCGGTGTTCTCGGGGACGACGCTCCCCGTCGAGACGTCGTAGTAGGTGTTGCCCGGGATCGCCGCCTCGACGACGTCCTTCTCCACCTGGAGCGAGGCCGCGTACGCGTGCGGGATGAAGAGGTCGTACTCGTAGTCGTCACCGTGCGGCGGACCGCAGGGCTCGACCTGGAGGACGCCGGTGTAGCCGTGGAAGTCGGCGGCGTACAACGCCTGGACGGCCTGTGCGGTCCGGATGAACGAGACCGACTCCGGCGTCGTGTTGGTGATCATGTCGCGGTTCTCGTCGAGGTTCAGCGCGGTGGCACGCTGCCCGATCGTCCGGCCGTCAGGGTTGAGCGTCAGGCTGAAGTAGAGCCGGTGCTCGCTCAGGAGCGACTTCACGTCACGCCACGGCGCCGTCGCGAGGTCCTCGATGTACTGGAGCGCCGCGTCGGTCCCCTCCCACTCGTTGCCGTGGATGTTGGAGCTGATCCAGATGGGCGTCTTGTAGTCCCTCGCCAGGCGGCGGTCCTTCGCGGCGGCCGACGGGCGCTCGCGGATCTCGTCGCGCCACCGGGTCTGCTGCGACGTCTCACGGCGGCTCTCGGGCGCCGTCACCGTCACGAGGTACAGCTCGCGGCCCTGCGTGGACTCGCCGACGACCTGCGTGGACACGCGGTCCGAGGACGACATCAGGTCGTTGAGGATCGGGGCGATCTGGTCGTAACCGACGAGGTTGCCGGTGTCCGCGGCGTCGGGCTCGGTCTCGGGATAGACCTTCAGCGTCGGTTGGGCCGGGTACGACGCGGGCATCGGGAGCGCGTCGGCTCCCGTCGTGTGCTTCGCCGCCCACCTGGCGATCTTCGCGGTGAGGGAACGCTCGGTCGGCGCGTCACCGAGCAGGCGGTGGCTGGGTGGGGAGTCGGGTCGCTCAAGGGCGGTGGCAGCAGGGGCTGCCAGGAGGGCGGTCGAGGCGAGTCCGAGACTCGCTACGGCGCCCACGACACGGGTGAGTCGCACGGCTGGATCCTCTCCGAAGGACGGAGGCCGACGTGACGCAGGCGACACGCCGGCACGTTTCCCCGAGTCTTACCCGAACTCATCGCGCGCGGAACCCCTCGCGCCCGGTGAAACTCAGGACTTCACACCCGCGGACGTTCAGGAGACGCGCGGGCTGCGGAAGAGCGGCGGGAGGTAGCGCAGCATCAGCGCGGACCACGTGAGGTGGGTGAGCATCGGCGCCTGGATGCCTCCGGTCGCGCGCCGCTGCAGCCCGAGCAGCGTGCCCATCACCGCACCGGCCAGGGCGAGCGACGGGTTGCGCGACGCCGCGGTCGTCGCGGTGTAGGCGACCGTCGACACCAGGACCGGATGACGCTCGCCCACCGCCTCGTACAGGGCGCCGCGGAAGAACAGCTCCTCCGCGGCACCGTTGGCGAGGGTGGTCAGGACCACCAGCGGCGCGGTGCCCTCCTCGGCGAAACGGAGCACTCGGCGTACCGCAGCATCGAGCACGGGCACCCGCCGTGCCACGAACGCCCCGGCGACGAAGCAGCCGAACGCGCCGACCCCGGTCGCCACGGGCACGATCACCGGCCGGCGGCGGGCCCCGTCCTGCGTCTCGATCCAGCCCTGGTGCAGCGGGCCGGACGCGAGGGACCCGAGGGCCCAGGTCGCCGCCGTCGCCAGCGTGAGGCCGTAGAACTGGGGCGAGTCGGGCTCGGTGGACAGGGAGACACCGAGCATGCCCGCACCCGCGACGCACACCACGCCGACGGTCCGACGCCGACGGCGGACCACCGCCTCAGGCTCGGGATCCCGGGCAGGCACGGCATACCCCAGGCCGCGTGGCAGGAGGCCGCGGGCGCGGTCGCGTACGGCCCCGAGCCGGGCGGGCAGACCGCCGCTCACTCGCCGTCCTCGGACGGTGCCGTCGCCGACGCGGCTGCCTCCGCCTGCTCGGCGCGTTCGGCCAGGGCGCGTCGCACCGCGTCGTCGTACGAGATCGGCTCGAACGGCACGACCTCCCGGATCGCGCCGTCGCGGACCACGACCTCGTTCACCATCGAGTCGACCAGCGAGCGCCCGGCCCGGCTGTCGACGTCGGTGACCAGCGACAGCCACCGGGCCGACAGCCCGGGACTGAGCAGCGGCACGGGGACGATCACCGGGTGACGTCCCTCGATCTCGGCGACGCGACGCATCATCGTGACGTACTCGAGCACCTCCGGGCCACCGATCTCGTACGCACGGTCGCTGCCGACAGGTTGAGTGAGGACGCCGACGAGGTAGCGGATCACGTCGTCCACCGCGATCGGCTGCGTCCGCGTGCTCACCCAGCGCGGTGTCACCATCGCCGGGAGGTGCTCGACCAGCTGTCGCGTGATCTCCCAGGAGATGCCGCCGTGCCCGATGACGATCCCCGCGCGCAGCGTCGTGACGGGGACGCCGCCGCCGGACAGCAGCCCCTCCACCTGGCGGCGGCTGCGCAGGTGGTCGGAGAGGTCGTCGGCGTCGTCGCCGAGTCCGCCCAGGTAGACGATGCGCTGCAGGCCGGCCTCCGCGGCCGCGACCCCGAACGCGGTCGCCGCCTCGGCGTCACGACGGACGAAGTCGTCGGAGTCCAACGAGTGGACGAGGTAGTACGCTGCCTCGACGCCGTCGAGCGCAGCAGGGAGCGAGCCGGCGTCGTGGACGTCGCCGAACACCGCAGAGCCCGGGCCCTCGTACGTGTCGGGGTGCCGGGTCATCGCGACCACCTCGTGGCCCGCGTCCTCAAGCGCCGGAGCGAGCCGCCGTCCGACGAAGCCGGTCGCACCGGCCACGAGCACCCGCATCCGTCCCCCCGACGTCGATCGGCTGTCCTCGTCTGGAGGATCAGCTCACTCGATCATCGGTCCATCGGGCGGCCGCGTCAGAAGGAGGCGGGCACGCGTCCAGGTTGCCTCGCCGAAGGCTTTCCAGAAGTCGCAGGGCACTGGACGACGATCTCGGGCACCCGTAACAATTTCGTGTTGTTCGTATGGTTACATCCCACACTCAAGAGATTCAGCCTCACGACCCATCAAGCCCAAGGAGCATCACCCATGAAGGTCACCGGACGACGCCTGGGACGTGCGGCCGCTGCCGCAGCCGGCGCGCTCGCGCTCACCGTGTCCATGGCTGCCTGCGGCGGAGACGACGAGCCGGCCGCCACCGTCGACGGCGTGGAGCTCGTCAGCGACGACACGCTGACCATCTGCACCAACATGCCCTACAAGCCCTTCCAGTACGAGGAGGGCGACGAGATCGTGGGCTTCGACACCGACCTGCTGACACTGGTCGCCGACGACATGGGTCTCGAGACCGAGATCGTCGACGTCGACTGGAACCAGGTCACGTCCGGAGCGGCGTTCAAGGCCGGCAAGTGCGACGTCGGCATGGGCGGCATGACGATCACGGACGAGCGCGCCAAGGCCATCGCCATCTCCGACCCGTACTTCGAGGCCACGCAGGCCCTCCTCGTCAAGGCCGACTCGGGCATCAGCGGCCTCGAGGACCTCGACGGCAAGAAGCTCGGCGTCCAGGTCGACACCACCGGCCAGATCTACGCCGAGGAGAACGCCGACAAGTACGGCTACACGATGCCGGCGTTCGACGACCTCTCGCTCGAGATCACCGGCCTGCAGGCCGGCCGCGTCGACGCGATCATCAACGACAACGGTGTCCTCTACGACTTCGTGAAGGACAACCCTGAGTACGCTGTCGCCACCGAGTTCGACACCGGCGAGGAGTACGGGTTCGCCGCTGAGAAGGCCGACAACGGCGAGAAGATGATCGACAAGGTCAACGAAGTTCTCGCGGCGGCGCAGGAAGATGGCACGTACGACGAGATCTACGCGAAGTACTTCGGCGAGGCACCGCAGTCCTGATCGGCCTCCCGTCCGTAGTACCCCGCCCCCGACCTTGAGAGAGCGATGAGCACCTCCACAGAGCAGGCGGCGACCCGACGTCCGCTGAGCCCGCGCAAGCGGGCTCAGCGGATTCGGTTCGTCCAGTACGCCGTCCTGATCGCGCTCGTGATCGCCGCGATCGTCTTTGCCGACTGGCCGTCGATCAAGGACGCCTTCTTCCGGCCCGACCTGATCAAGGAGTCCATCACCGGCGGGCTCTGGGACGCGCTGTGGCACACGGTCGTCTACACCGCTGGGGCGTTCGTCTTCGGCCTGGTCACGGGCACGGTTCTCGCGATCATGCGGCTCAGCGAGATCGGTCCGTACCGCTGGCTCTCGACGGCCTACATCGAGTTCTTCCGCGGGCTCCCGGCGCTGATCGTCTTCCTCATCTTCTCGCTGCTGCCACTGGCCTTCCCGGCGCTGCGGATCCCGTTCGACCCGTTCGGCACGGTCTGGCTCGCACTCGGCATCGTCGCCAGCGCCTACATGGCGGAGACGATCCGCGGCGGCATCCAGGCGGTGGCGAAGGGACAGTCCGAGGCGGCGCGCTCGCTCGGCATGTCGTCCGGACAGGCGATGCGCAAGGTGGTGCTGCCGCAGGCGTTCCGCACGATGCTCCCGCCCTTGACCAACGAGCTGATCCTTCTGGTCAAGGACTCGTCGCTGGTGTTCATCATCGGACTGACGGCCGACCAGGCCGAGCTCACGAAGTTCGGCCGCGACATGTCGGTGCAGTACGCCAACGTCACGCCGCTGGTGGTCGCCGGGTTCGCGTACCTCATCATCACCCTGCCGCTGTCGGTGATCGTGCGAAGGCTCGAAGCCTCCGCAGGGAAGGCCCGCTGATGCCCGAGACCCTGGTCGAGATCAAGGACCTCCACAAGTCGTTCGGCGACAACCACGTCCTGCGCGGCATCGACTTCACGGTCGGCCAGGGCGAGGTGGTGTGCGTGATCGGGCCCTCAGGCTCCGGCAAGTCCACCTTGCTGCGCTGCGTCAACCTCCTCGAGGTGCCGTCGAGCGGCACGGTCCTGGTGGCGGGCGACGACCTCACGGACCCCGACGGCAACATCGACGCCGCCCGTCGCCACATCGGCATGGTGTTCCAGAGCTTCAACCTCTTCCCGCACCACACCGCGCTCAGCAACTGCATGCTCGCTCAGCAGACCGTGCTGAAGCGGGGCAAGAAGGACGCACGCAAGGTCGCCGCGGAGAACCTCGACCGCGTCGGCCTCACCGACAAGCACGACGCCTACCCGGCCAAGCTCTCCGGCGGACAGCAGCAGCGGGTGGCGATCGCCCGCGCGCTGTCGATGGAGCCCAACCTCATGCTGTTCGACGAGCCGACCTCGGCGCTCGACCCCGAGCTCGTCGGCGAGGTCCTCACGGTCATGCGCAGGCTCGCCGAGGAGGGCATGACCATGCTCGTCGTCACCCACGAGATGGCTTTCGCGCGAGAGGTCGCCGACCGCGTCGTCTTCATGGACGGCGGCGTCATCGTGGAGCAGGGTTCGCCGCACGACGTGATCGGCAACCCCCAGGAGGCACGGACGAAGGAGTTCCTGCGCCGTGTTCTCGACCCCACGCATGTGAACCCGAGCTGACTGCGAGATAGTCGGAGCTGACCGACTGACTGACCGGAGGACCTCTGTCATGGCTGAGAAGCAGTCCGTCCTCGGCCGCGTCACTGCGCTCGCGCAGGCCGACGTCGAGACGCTGATCGACGACTCCGCCGACCCTGAGGCGCTGTTCATCGCACTCGGACGCGCCTTCACGACGACGATCGCCGAGGCCGAGGAGGCGCTCGCGGCCGCGGTCGCCACCAAGCGGCTGACCGAGCACGACCGGTCCGAGGACCGGCAGACCGCCGACGACTGGGGTGTCCACGCCGCGACCGCCGCCTACCACGCGGCCGAGCTGCGGGTCGAGGGCAACATGAGCGGTGCCGCGATCTTCGAGGGCCTGGCCCGCGCAGCCCTCGAGCGCCAGCTCACCACCGAGCAGGCCGTCGCGGACGCCGCCGGCATCGTCGCCGCCCTGGCGTCGTACGTCGATCGGCTGCGCGAGCAGCTCGACCTCGCCAAGGACCGGCTCGCCCTCGTGCAGGAGCGTCGGGCTCACCAACTGGGGCACGTCGAGCCGAGCGACGGCCGCGTGCTCGACCCCGAGACCGCCGACGTCCTCGACCCTGACAGCGACCTGTGGACCTTCGAGCAGAAGCTCCTTCGGGAGGACGAGCGCCAGACCTCGGGAGTTGACCGTCCGTCGTTCCTCGACGAACGCTTCACCGGATCGGTCGACCCGTCCCTGCGGGGCGAGATCGAGCGTCGCCTCGAGCTGCTCTCCCCCGACGAGGACGAGCTCGTCGCCGCGCTCGCTGCCCGTGCGTCCGCCGAGGCCGAACGGGTCGCGGACGAGGCCGAGGCGATGGCAGCGCGCGCACAGGCGCAGCACGACTCGGCCGACCTCGACCTCGACGAGTGGGAGAGCAGCGACACTGCCAGCGCCCCGGAGTCAGCCGACTCCCATGTGGCGCAACCGCCGGTCGCGGGCCCGCAGGTGGCGGCCCCCCAGGTCGCGGCCGCCGAGCCTGTGGAGGCGGCAGAGACAGAGGCAGAGGCAGAGGCAGAGGCAGAGCCTGAGCCCGAGACCCAGCCTGCGGCCGAGCCGGCACCTGCGGCGGAGGTTCCTGCCGTCGACGTCGACGCGGACGTCGACATCCCCGTCGCCGAGGAGCCAGCAGACGGTACGGAGACGTCCGTCGCCGCAACCCGGGCCGTCGGAGACGAGGCACCCACTCCGGCCGACGAGGCCCCCGACCTGAACCCTCCCGCTGAGGAGGAGTCCGAGACACCCGAGGCAGCACACAGCCTCGACGCACCGGACGAGTCGGGCTCCGAGGAGCGGGCCGACGACGTGGCGACCGCCGCGCCCGCGGTCCCCGCCGGAGAGGCGCCGCCCGAGCAGCCGGCCGACGACGAACCGCTCGCTGCAGAGACGCCTGCCGAGGAGCCGGTCGCCGAGGTGCCGGTCGCCGAGGAGCCGGTCGCCGACGAGCCGGTCGCCGAAGACGGCGGGACACCGTCGGCGACCGCCGACGCCGACGACGTACGACCCGGCGAGCACGCCACCGACGCCGACGCCGACGCACCTCCTTCGCGGTCCGCGTTCACGGACGAGTCACCGGCCCCTGCTGGCGGCGGCCGCCGCCGTGCGGACGTCCCGGTCAAGGGGCCCGACACGCCTCCGCCCGCACCCCCGTCCGGCTTCGCGATGCTCGCCGGCACCGATCCGATCACGCGGACCAACCCGCTCGCCGGCATCGCCGACGTCGAGGCCGCGTACCGTCTCGCTCGCGCACAGGAGGAGACCCAGTGGGACCTCCCGGCGTTCGTGGACGATCCCGAGCCGGAGCCGGGGCCGGCTGGTCCCGCGTCAGCGCCGATCGCTCCGTTGCCGGCCTGGTCGGGCATGACCTTCACTCCGTACGCGCAGTCGAGCTCCGTGCAGCGCGACGAGGACGAGCTGCCGACCGCGGAGTACCCCGCGATCCGGTTCGACACGTTCGGTGGGCAGGCGAGCGCGTTGTCCCCGCTCGTCGAGCCCGCCGAGACGCCCGAGCCGCCGACGACCTCGCACGAGCCGCGCGACGAGACCATCGACGGCGGCCTCGCCGACCCCGGCACCGACCTCGGCCCGCACGTCGAGGACGGGACGGAGCCCGACGCGCTGGCACAGCGACGGGCCCGTCGCTCGCGCGAGCCTCGGACGCCCGGGGTGCCCACGGCGTACGAGTTCGCGTACGACCCCACGCAGGGCCCGGCGCACCCCAGCTTCCTGGATCCGCCGGGTGATGAGGGCGGCGACGACGCGCAGGTGTATCCGCTGCGCCCCCGCAACGACGACAAGCGCCCGGGCCAGCCCCGCTGAGCGGGGCCGGCCGGGCGCCGGCTGAGCAGCCTCAGGTCAGGAGGGTCCGCACCACCCGCAGCCCGACGGACAGACGAGCGAGGTCGGGGCTGTCCTCGCCCCAGATCTCCTCCAACGTCTCCTCGGCACGCTGCAGGACCAGCGCCTCCGACGCCCCCCACTCCCTCACCCGCTCGTGCGGCGAGAGGTCGCCGTCCGTCGTCGCCAGCACCTTGCGGGCCAGCTGACCCTGGACGCCCAGCAGGTCGTCGCGCAACGCGGCCCGCGCCATCGAGCGCCACCGGTCGTCGCGCGGCAGACCCTGGATCCGGTGCGCGAGCCGGTCGAGGCCCAGCTGCTCACCGAGCTCGAGGAAGACGAGAGCGACGGTCTCGACGTCCAGCCCGGTGGAGCGGACGACGTCGGCCATCTCGATCGCACCGTACGCCGGAGCGAGGACGGCGAACTCCTCGGCGTCCTCCCGGGGGACGCCGGCGGCCGCGAGCTCGTCGGCACGCGCTGCCCACGCATCCCGCTCCCGGCCGAGCAGGAAGGTCGGCAGGCTGCGCAGCAGGTGCTCCACCGTCGTACCGAAGTAGTCGACGCTGCCCTCGACGTCGGTGTAGCGGCGATGGTTCACCAGCCACCGCGAGACGCGTTCGACGAGCGCTTGGACGGCACCGCGCATGCGCTCCTGGACGTCGGCGGGGACCACGTTGTCGAGGTCGGCGACGCGCTCGAGCATCGCGCGCTCGCCGCAGATCTCCGCCGCGATCGACCGGGCGCGTGCCAGGTCGGACGCGGTGATGCCGGTCTCTCCCGACAGCCGGTGGAAGTAGGAGATGCCGCCCCGGTTCACCATCTCGTTGACGATCGCCGTGACCACGATCTGCCGGCGCAGCGGATGCTCGGCCATGTCGGCGCGGTACTTGTGCTGCAGGGCCGACGGAAAGTATCTGATCAGGTGTGTCTTGTAGTACGGGTCGTCGGCGATGTCGGAGTCGAGCAGCTCCTCCTCGAGCACGATCTTGGTGTAGGCCAGCAGGACCGCGAGCTCGGGCGCCGTCATCCCGACGCCTTGCGCCCGGCGCTCGGAGACCTGCTTCTCGCTCGGCAGGAACTCGATCGCGCGATTGAGGTAGCCGGCCCGCTCGAGGCGCGTCATCCAGCTCGCGTGCGCGTGGAGCAGGCTCACGGCGGCGTCGACCGACCCGGCGAGCGACACGTTCTGGTCGTAGTTGTCCTCGAGGACCAGCCGCGCCACCTCGTCGGTCATCGACGCGAGCAGCGTGTCCCGCTCGGACTCCGTCAGCTCACCGCGCGCGGTCACGCGGTTGAGCAGGATCTTGATGTTGACCTCGTGGTCGCTGGTGTCGACCCCTGCGGAGTTGTCGATGAAGTCCGTGTCGATCCGGCCACCGGACAGCGCGTACTCGATGCGTCCGAGCTGCGTGAAGCCCAGGTTGCCGCCCTCGCCCACGCACTTGCAGCGCAGGTCGGCCCCGTTGACACGGATGGCGTTGTTGGCCTTGTCGCCGGCGTCGGCGTTCGACTCCGAGGACGCCTTGACGTACGTCCCGATGCCGCCGTTCCACAGCAGGTCGACCGGCGCCTTCAGGATCGCGCGCAGCAGCTCGGGCGGGCTGAGGGTCGTGACGTCACCGTCGATGCCGAGCGCCTCCCTCATCGCGGCACTGACCGGGACGGTCTTCGCGGTGCGCGGGAAGACGCCACCACCCTCCGAGATCAGCGAGCGGTCGTAGTCCGCCCAGCTCGAACGCGGCAGCGCGAAGAGCCGCTGCCTCTCGATGAACGAGGTCGCCGCGTCCGGATCGGGATCCACGAAGATGTGACGGTGGTCGAACGCCGCGACGAGGCGGGTGTGCTCCGACAGGAGCATCCCGTTGCCGAAGACGTCGCCGGACATGTCGCCGATGCCGACGCAGGTGAAGTCCTCACGCTGGCAGTCCACACCCATCTCTCGGAAGTGCCGCTGCACCGAGACCCACGCGCCGCGGGCCGTGATGCCCATGGCCTTGTGGTCGTACCCCGCAGAGCCGCCGGACGCGAACGCGTCGCCCAGCCAGAAGCCGTACTCGGTCGCGATCTCGTTGGCGATGTCGGAGAACGTCGCCGTGCCCTTGTCGGCAGCCACGACGAGGTAGGTGTCGTCGCCGTCGTGCCGGACCACGTCCGGCGGCCCGACGGCCTCGTCGCCGACCCGGTTGTCGGTGAGGTCGAGCATCGAGGAGATGAACGTCTTGTAGCACGCGACGCCCTCCGCCATCCATGCCTCGCGGTCGCTGGGGTCGGGCAGCCGCTTGCAGTAGAACCCGCCCTTGGCGCCGACCGGCACGATGACCGCGTTCTTGACCATCTGCGCCTTGACGAGACCGAGGACCTCCGTACGGAAGTCGTCGCGACGGTCCGACCATCGCAGCCCTCCGCGGGCGACGTTGCCGAACCTCAGGTGCACTCCCTCGACCCGCGGCGAGTAGCAGAAGATCTCGTGCTCGGGTCGAGGCTCCGGCAGGTCCGCGATCTCGCGGGGGGCGAGCTTGAACGACACGTACGACCTGGGCAGGCCGTCGTCGCCGCGCTGGTAGTAGCTCGTGCGCGCGGTGGCGCGTACGAGGGTCCGGTACGACCGCAGGACTCGGTCCGTGTCCAGCCCCTCGACGGCCTCCAGCCGCGCGCGGAGGTCGGTCTCGACGGACTCGGTGAGCGACTTCCGCTCGAGGTCGTCGACCACCGGGTCGAAGCGCGCTTCGAACAGGTCCACGATGCACCGCACGACGTCGGTCTCGGACATGAGGACGTTCTGGAGGGACTCGAGGCTGAAAGGGGTGCCAGCCTGCTGGAGGTAGCGGGCGTACGCGCGCAGCACGACGACCTGACGCCACTCCAGGTCGGCGGCGAGGACGAGCCGGTTGAAGCCGTCCACCTCGGCACGGTCGTCCCAGCACGCGACGAACGCGTCCGTGAGCCGGCGACGCCCCTCCTCGTCGGTGACGGTCTGCGAGCGGGCGTGGAACCAGTAGACCCAGACGGGCTCGGGCGTCCCGAGCCGGTACGGCCGCTCGTCGAGCACGTCGACGCCGTGCGAGGCGAAGACGGGGAGCACGTCGGTCAGCGCCGCCGGCTCACGGGTGTAGAGGCGGAGCCGCAAGGCGTGCGGGTCGTCGGTCGCAGGATCGGGCTCCACGGTCAGGTGGACCCGGGCCCGCGCTCCCTCGAGCAGGGACCGGGCAGCGAGCACGTCGTCGACGGCGTCCACGGCGGGGACGTCCTCCTTGTACGCCGCCGGGAAGACGTCGCGGAACCCCGAGAGCATCGCCGTGGTGCTGGCGGGGCCGAACCGGACGTCGATGGCCTCGCCGAGCGCGTCGGTCCAGGAGCGCACGGCCGCGGCGACCTCGCCCTGCAGCTCGGCGGGCTGGACCGTGCCGAGCTGCTCACCAGGGCGCGGACGGACGACGAGATGGACCCGCGCCAGGGGCGACTCGCTCACCCACACGCCGTAGTCGATCATCGGGTCTCCGCCGACCCGGTCCGCGATCATGGCCTCGACCTTGTGACGGACCGCCGTCGTGTAGAGGTCACGCGGGAGATAGACGAGGCACGACAGGAAGCGCTCGTAGGGGTCACGGCGCACGAAGAGCTGCACGTGGCGGCGCTCCTGCAGGTGGATCAGCGCCTCGGCGATCTCCGACAGCCCGGCGACCGGCACCTGGAACAGCTCGTCACGCGGGTACGTCTCGAGGAGGTCGAGGATCTCCTTGGCCGCATGGCTGTCCGGGTCGTACCCGAGCGTCGAGACCACCTGGTCGACCTTGCGGTCGAGGATCGGGATGCGGGTGATGCTGCCCGTGTACGCCGAGGAGGCGAGCAGCCCGAGGAACCGGAGCTCGCCGACGACGTTGCCGGCGGCGTCGAACGTCTTGATGCCGATGTAGTCGAGGTAGCTGCTGCGGTGCACCGTCGAGCGGGAGTTGGCCTTGGTGATCACCAGGACCGTCCGCTCCCGCGCACGCTCCCGGGACGACTTCGGGAGGCGGTTGAGCCTCGTCGACTCGCGCCGCTCGTGCCGCAGGATGCCGAGACCGCTGCCCTTCACCGGGCGCAGATGCTCGTCACCGACCTCTCCCTCGAGGTCGTAGGCGCGGTAGCCCACGAACGTGAAGTTGTCGTCGGCCAGCCAGGCGAGCAGCTGGGCTGCCTCGGCGGCCTCCTCGGGCCGGATGCCCGTCGGCGGGTCGGCCCGCAGCTCGGCCACGATCTCGTGCGCGCGCGACCGCATCGGGTGCCAGTCCTCGTTGACCAGCTCCACGTCGTGCAGCACGCGGCGGACACCCTCGAGGACGAGCTCGGCGGCGTCGTCGCGGTCACTGCGGTCGATCTCGAGGTACATCCACGACTCGCGGACGGTGCGGGACCCGTGGGCGCTCGCACCGGCGAGGTGGGCGGACTGCAGCCGACCGGACGCGTCCCGCTCGACGTCGAGCTGCGGGTGGACGAGCCAGTCGACGCCGAAGCCGGCGGTCGCGAGGAACGCGACGGTCGAGTCCACCAGGAACGCCCGGTCGTCGGTCACGACCTGGAGCACCAGGTGCCCGTTCGCCGACCATCCGTCGGTGTCCTTCGTGGGCTCCCACGCCCGAAGCAGGGTCTCCCCCGGTCTGCGCTCCCGCGCGAGCTCGGCATGGCTGAGGACGGCGCCGCGCAAGGTGTCCGGCGACCGCTCCTCTCGTTCGTCAGACGGCACGTGCTGGTAGTACGAGGACACCAGGACATCGATGACCTCGGCGGGCAGCTCGCCTTCCTCCACGGACAAGATCGGACTCCTTCGGATTCACGTCGTTGTGACCCCTTGCACACTACTTTGCCGCCACGAAGCCGCTGCCTGCCATGATGTCCGGATGAAGCTGCACGAGACCGCCGACTACCCCGGCGCCACCCCGGACCAGGTGTTCGACATCATCCGCGACGACGAGTTCCGTGCCTCGGTGTGCGAGAAGATCCACGCCATCGCGTACGAGGTGACCGTCGAGGACGGCGGCGACCGGGTCGATGTCCAGATCGACCGTACGATGCCTGCCGAGATGCCCGACTTCATCAAGAAGATCACCGGCGAGACCGTCGAGGTGCGTCAGGTCGAGTCCTGGGGCCCTCCGGCCGCCGACGGCTCACGGACGGGCACGGTGCGTCTGACGATCAAGGGCCAGCCCGCGTCGATGGACGGCACGATGACGATCCGGCCGGTCGCCGGCGGCTCCGAGCTGACCGTCGACGGCGAGCTGAAGGTCAAGATCCCGCTGATCGGTCGCAAGGTCGAGCCCGAGATCGCCAAGGCCGTCGTCGAGGCGCTGCGGGTGGAGTCGGCGGAGGGCAGGGCCAGGTTCGCCGCAGGCTGACGCAAGACCCGCAGGAACGACCCCACGTTTCACCCCCGAATCTGGGGTGAAACGTCGGGTCCTGTTGTCGGGAGGCCCGTCAGACCGCGGTGCGCCACGAGTACACGACGGAGGTGCCCGTGGCGATGTCCTGGACGGACCGTGAGTGCCGGTTGACGGCCGACCAGAACAGACCGATCGGGAACACGACCACCACGAGGGCGCGCACCGCCGCCCGCCACAGGCGTACGCGGCCGCCGTGACGTCCCAGCACCCTCGTGCCCATCACCTGTCCGCCGAGGGTCTTGCCGCTCGTCGCCCAGCACGCGGTGAGGTAGCCGCCGAGATACAACGCGCCGAGGGCCAGCAGGACGATGAACGGCCAGCGTGGCCAGTGCCAGCTCACCGGGTTGTAGAGGAAGGTCAGCGCGGCGACCCCCGCGTAGGTGCCGGCGACCGCCAGCCCGGCGAGCGCGTAGTCGATCCCGCCTGCGATCGTGCGGGTCACCACACCGGCGGGCTTGCCCTGGAGGTTCGCCCCGGGACCGACCGGATGACTGTGCGCGACGTTCACTGCTCGCCCCGCTCACGGTGGCGACGCCACATCAGCACGCGATCGACCGCTCGTGCGACGACCTCGTCGGCGGTCGCCGCGCCGGACCGCGCCTCGACCACGAGGTCGGCGGCGACGCCGCTGGAGGAGTCGCGGATGATCTCGGGCAGGTCGACGTCCTCGATGACCTGGTTGGCGAGCGAGTCGAGGTCGACGCGGTCACGGACGAGGGCGGTGAGGTCGAGCCCGTCCAGCACGTGCGTGACGATGCGCTGGAGGTCGACCCGGTCGATGACGGTCGCGGTGAGGTCGAGATCGTCGAGCGCGGCCTGGACGACGTCGCCCAGAGCCACCTGCTTCGTCACGAGCTCGGTGAGGTCGAGCTGATCTAGGACGACCGTGACGACCGTCATGACGTCGACGCGCGAGAGGACGAGCGACGTGAGGTCGATCTGGTCCAGCACCGCGTCGGCGACGACGGGGACCGCCTGACGCGCGGTGCGTACGGCGTACTCCTCGGTCTCGCGGCGACGCCGCGCCCCGCGCGACGCGAGACGGCCGATCAGGGTCCCCGGGGCGCGTGACGTGGGGACGAGCGGTGGGTACGCGAGGTGGTGGGCCACCTGCGAGATGGCGGGGCCGAGCAGGGCTCGGGCGGTCACCGCGGCACGCACGCCGATCGTCAGCGTCAGGTCGGCGACTCCGACCACGACGTCGAACGCGGTGGCGGACGCACGTGCGGCCTCGTCGCCGGCGGGCGCGGCGTCGGCTACGTCACCGCCGTCGTCGTCGTCCGGTCCGCTGTCCACGGCTTGAATCTAGAGCACGGACGACGCCACGTCAGCCGCAATGCGTTCGAGGAGGCTCGGCGCGTCGGTGACGCAGCGTGCGAGGTCGGGCTCGAGATCCTGGAGGGCGAAGACACGGTCGACGCCGGCGCCGCGGGCAGCATCGTCGGTCAGGGTCGTACGACCGCAGACGACGAACACCGCGGTCCCCCGCGCGGCGGCACGGGCGGCGACGACCGCAGGACCCTTTCCTCGCAGCGTCTGCTCGTCGAACGAACCCTCGCCGGTGATCACCACGTCGGCCTCGTCGAGGGCTCGGTCGAGCCCGACGAGGTCCAGCACGAGCTCCGCACCCGACCGGGTCTCGGCGCCGAGCAGCGCGAGCGCCGCGAAGCCGACCCCGCCGGCGGCACCGGCGCCGGGCGCGTCGCGCAGGTCGTGTCCCGTCGCGGCCGCGACGACGTCCGCCCATCGCGCGAGCGCCGCGTCGAGGGCCGCGACCTGATCGGGGTCCGCGCCCTTCTGCGGCCCGTAGACGACCGCGGCACCGTGCTCACCCGTGAGCGGGTTGTCGACGTCGCATGCGACCACGAGGGACACGCCGTCGAGGCCGAGACCGTCAAGATCGAGCGAGGCGACGTCGGCGAGACCGGCGCCCCCGTCGCGTACGGAAGCACCGTCCGCGTCGAGCACCCGTGCGCCGAGGGCGGCGAGCATGCCCGCACCACCGTCGGTCGAGGCGCTCCCACCGATCCCGACGACGATGCGGGTCGCCCCGTCGGCGACCGCCGCAGCGACGGCCTCACCGAGACCGCGCGAGGTCGTCGTCAGCGGAGCCGGTCCGTCCTCGAGTCGGACCAGGCCGCACGCGTCGGCCATCTCGACGACGGCGTCGTCGCCGTTCCGCGCGATCGTCGTCGCGACCGGCTGGCCGGTGGGTCCGGCAACGGTCACCGGCACCGGCGTCCAGCCCGCTGCCAGGGCCGCCGCGACCGTACCGTCACCGCCGTCGGCGATCGGGAGCTCCACGGCCTCGGCACCCGCGGCGCGCAGACCGCGAGCGATCGAAGCCGCGACCTGGGCGGCGTCGAGCGACCCCTTGAACTTGTCCGGCGCGACGAGGAACCGGGTCACAGGTAGGGCTCGACGAGCTCGGCGTAGCGGCGAGCCATCGTCGCGACCACGTCCTCGCCCGGCGCCGCCCACACGTCGGCGTTGAAGATCTCGACCTCGACGTCTCCGGTGTAGCCGGTCGCCGCGACCGCGCGCGTGAACGCCGGGAAGTCGACGTGGCCGTCGCCCATCATCCCGCGCCCGAGCAGGTTGTCGGCCGGGATCGGGGTGATCCAGTCACAGACCTGGTAGGCGACGATCCGGTCGCCGGCGCGGGCGATCTGCGCCTCCACGTCGGGCTCCCACCACAGGTGGTAGGTGTCGACGACGACGCCGACCTGCGCGACGGGGTGCTGCTCGGCGATGTCGAGCGCCTGCCGCAGGGAGGAGACGACGCCGCGGTCGGCAGCGAAGATGGGGTGCATCGGCTCGATGCCGAGGCGGACGCCTCGCTCGGCGGCGTACGGCGCGAGCCGGCCGATCGCCTCGGCCGCTCGTTCGCGTGCTCCGACGATGTCCTTGCTCCCGTCCGGCAGCCCGCCGGGGACGAGGACGAGCACGTCGGTCCCGAGCGCGACGCACTCGTCGATCGCGGCGCGGTTGTCGGCGTGCGCGGTCTCGCGGGCGTCGGGATCGGCGGCCGTGAAGAAGCCGCCTCGGCACAAGGAGGACACGCGCAGCCCGCTGTCGGCGACCCAGCGGGCCGCCGTCTCCAGACCGACCTCGGCCACCGGCTCGCGCCAGAGGCCGATCGACGAGAGGCCCGCGGCACGCGTGCCGTCGAGCGCCTCCCGCAGCGACCACTGCGCGGTCGTCCGCTGGTTCAGCGACAGGCGTGACAGTCGCGGGTCGCCCACCGACGGCGTCTCGACGCGCGCTGCGACCCCGCTCGGGACGTCCACCACGGTCGTCATGGACGCGCTCCTGCAGTCTCGAGGAGCAGGCCGAGCCGGTGTGCGGCGAGGTCGGGGTCCGGCAGCAGCCGCGCCTCGTTGGCGAGCGCGAA
Organism: Mumia sp. Pv4-285; assembly: GCF_041320275.1. Lineage (NCBI taxonomy): Bacteria > Bacillati > Actinomycetota > Actinomycetes > Propionibacteriales > Nocardioidaceae > Mumia > Mumia qirimensis. The sequence continues at coordinate 3,606,529 of NZ_CP162023.1, forward strand.
CACCTCGGACAGGTGCACCACGCTGCGCGCCGACTGCAGGCCCGAGACCATCGTGAACCCGGGCTGGTGGCCCGACAGCCACGCGAGGAACGCGATGCCGGTCTTGTAGTAGTAGGTCGGTGCGCTGAAGATGTGCCTCGAGAGCGCCAGGGTCGGCGCCATCTCGGCGTCGTACGTCGCCAGGTCGCCGTCGTCGAGCGCGGCCAGGGCGGCCGACGCTGCTGGGGCGACCGCCGCGAACGCGCCGAGCAGCGCGTCGGAGTGGTGCGTACCGTCTCCGCGGATCAGCTCGGGGTAGTGGAAGTCGTCACCGGTGTAGAGGCGTACGCCCTCCGGCAGGGCTGCGCGCAGACCTACCTCGTGCTCGGCCGACAGCAGCGAGACCTTCACGCCGTCGACCCGGTCGGCGTGCGCCTCGACGAGCTGGAGGAACGTGGCCGTCGCCGTGTCGACGTCGGCCGAGCCCCAGTAGCCGGCCAGGTGGGGGTCGAACGCCTCGCCCAGCCAGTGCAGGACGACCGGCTCGCTGACCTGGCTGAGGACCGTGTCGTAGACCGTCAGGTAGTCCTCGGCCGTCGACGCGATCGCCGCCAGGTGCCGAGACGCCATCACGATCACCTGGGAGCCGGCGCCTTCGATCGCCGCGACCTGCTCGAGGTAGGCATCGGTCACCTCGGCGAGCGTACGGAGCTCGTCACGGTGGTCGGTGCCGGCACCCGAGGCGATCCGCGCACCGACCTCGCGCGCCTGCTCGGCGCTGCGGGTCACGAGGTCGACCACGGCGGGCCAGTCGAGGCCCATGTTGCGCTGGGCGGTGTCCATCGCCTCGGCGACACCCATGCCGTACCGGAACAGGTGGCGCCGGAACGCGAGCGTGGACTCCCAGTCGACCGCCGCCGGGGCGCCGGGGACGTTCTCGCCGAACGGGTCGGCGACCACGTGCGCCGCGGCGAACACGGCCCGGCTCGCGTACGGAGCGGGGTGGTCGGCGAACGTGCGCGCCTCGCGGAGCTCGATGCCCTGCCACGTGCCGTCGGCACGCGGGACCGCGACCGTGCCGCGCGTGGTCGTCACGCCGTCTCCTCGATGCTCACCGTCCGGCCCTCCCGCGACGACTCCAGCGCGGCATCGACCAGCTGGAGCCCGCGCACACCCGACCACAGGTCGTGGCGGTGCGGACGACCGGCGTGCCAGTCGAGGAGGAACTCCTCCCACTGCGCGCGGAACCCGTTCGCGAACTCCTGGTTGTCGGGCACCTCGGACCACTGGTCCCGGAAGACCTGGTCCGTCGGGAGATCCGGGTTCCAGACCGGCTTCGGCGTGCGCACCCGAGACTGCACCTTGCACCCGAAGAGGCCCGCCACTGCGGAGCCCTCCGTGCCGTCGACCTGGAACTCGACGAGCTCGTCCCGGTTGACGCGGACCGCCCACGAGGAGTTGATCTGCGCGACGATGCCGCCCTCGAGCTCGAAGATGCCGTACGCCGCGTCGTCCGCGGTCGCCTCGTAGGCCTCGCCCTTCTCGTCCCAGCGCTTCGGGATGTGCGTGACCGCGCGGGTCGTCACCTTCTCGACCTTGCCGAGGATGTTCTCGAGGACGTAGTTCCAGTGGCAGTACATGTCGAGGACCATCCCGCCGCCGTCCTCGGCGCGGTAGTTCCAGCTCGGACGCTGGGCGGGGATGAGGTCGCCCTCGAAGACCCAGTAGCCGAACTCGCCCCGCACCGACAGGATGCGGCCGAAGTAGCCGGCGTCGACCAGCCGGCGCAGCTTGAGCAGGCCCGGCAGGTAGAGCTTGTCGTGGACGACGCCGTTGAGGATGCCTGCGGCGTCAGCCGCACGGGCGATCTCGACCCCCTCGCCGACGGTCTCGGCGATGGGCTTCTCGGTGTAGATCGCCTTGCCGGCCGCGATCGCCTTGAGGAGCGACTTCTTGCGCTCCGACGTGACGAGGGCGTCGAAGTAGATCGGCGCGGTCTCGTCGGCCAGGGCCTCGTCGACGTCCACCGTCCACTCGGCGATGCCGTGACGCTCGGCGAGCTCGGCGAGCTTGTCGGCGTTGCGGCCGACGATCACCGGCTCGACCTGGAGGCGGCTCCCGTCGGGCAGCTCCACGCCGCCCTCGTCCCGGATCGCGAGGATCGAGCGGAGCAGGTGCTGGCGGTACCCCATCCGACCGGTGACGCCGTTCATGACGATCCGGACGCTCTGCTGTGCCATGGACTTCACCCGTTCTCTCGTGTGGCGGTCTCGGCCGGCGTGGCCTGTGCGTGGGCGGGCTCGCTCGGACGCCCGCCGAGGTAGAGCGCACCGAGCTGGGGGTCGGCGAGGAGCTCGGGCGCGGGGCCCGAGATGTGGACGCGTCCCAGGTCGAGCACGCAGCCGACGTCGGCGGTCTCGAGGGCGCGTCGGGCGTTCTGCTCGACGAGGAGCACGGCGATGCCCGCGTTGCGCATGCGGACCACCTGGTCGAAGACCGTGGCGGTCGTCTTGGGGTCGAGGCCCATCGACGGCTCGTCGAGGAGCACCACCTTCGGGCTCACCATCAGCGAGCGGGCGAACTCGACCTGCTTCTGCTGTCCACCGGACAGCAGGCCGGCGAGCTGCTTCCACCGCTCTCCGACGATCGGGAAGAGCGACTGGACGAACTCCATCCGCTCCGCCACCTTCGCCTTGTCGCGCACGGTGAACGCGCCGAGCATGACGTTCTCCTCGACCGTCATCTCGCGGAACACGCTGTGCCCCTGGAGGACGTGGGCGAGACCCGAGGCGAGCATCGCCTGGGGGCCTTGACCGGTCACGTCGACGCCGTCGACGACGACCGACCCCGACCGTGGGGTCAGCAGTCCGCTGGCCACCTTCAGGACGGTCGACTTGCCGGCGCCGTTCGGGCCGACGAGGCAGACCACCGAACCGGCGGGCACCTTCACGGTGAGGCCGCGGAGCACGAGCGCGGCGCGCCCGTACCCGGCCTCGATGTCGTTGAGCTCGAGCAGGTAGTCAGACACCGAGATACGCCTCCAGCACTCGCGGATCGGACTGGACCTCCGACGGAGGTCCTTCGGCGATCGGTCGACCGCGGTCGAACACGATGACGTGGTCGCTCAGGCTCATCACCATCTCCATGTTGTGCTCCACGACGACGAAGGTCCTGCCCTCGGCGTTGAGCTCGCGGATGAGGGTGCCGATCCGACCGATCAGAGCCGGGTTCACACCACCGGCGGGCTCGTCGAGCATGATGAGGTCGGGCTCGGCCATGAGGACACCGGCGAGCTCGAGCAGCTTCTGCTGGCCGTACGAGATGTCGGCCGCCTCGGACCGCTCCAGGTGGTCGATGCCGACGCGCCGCAGGTAGCCCCGGGCGCGCTCGATCTCGTCGTCGTCGCGCGCACCCTTGAGCAACGAGCGCAGCCCGTCGGTGCGGTGGGCGACCAGGACGTTCTCGAGGACGGTCATCCGCGGGAAGATCCGGCACAGCTGGAAGCTGCGACCGATCCCTGCTCGCGCGATCCGGTGCGGCGACCGTCCGGTGACGTCGTTGCCCCGGTAGGTGACCTTGCCCGAGTCGGGCTTGATCATCCCTGTGACGCAGTTGAAGAACGTCGTCTTGCCGGACCCGTTCGGGCCGATCAGCGCGTTCACCTTGCCCTCGTGGAAGGTCACGGTCGCGTCGTCCACGGCCTTCACCCCACCGAAGGCCTTGCTGAGCGAGACCGTGGCGAGGCTCTCGCGGGGAGGTGCGATCGGGTTCGCGCTGGTGGTCATCGCTTCGTCCTCTCTGGTGTGGCAGCGCCCGTGGCGGCGGTGTGCCGATCCGCCCGCTCGGACGTCTCCTCCTCGTCGCGCTCCAGCAGCTGCGCGGCCGTCATCTCCCGGATCGAGCTGCGCTCCGGGGTGAACCGGTCGACGAGCTTCATCCCGGCCGGGATGATCCCGTCGGGCATGAAGAGGACGACGACGCCGAGCAGCAGACCGGTGGCGACGAGGTGGAACTGGGTGTCACCGAACTCGAGCTTGAAGTACTCCAGAGCGGTGCCCACGATGAGCGCGCCGAGCAGCGGGCCGTACAGCTGGCGGACGCCGCCGAGCAGCGCCATCAGCACCATGTAGGAGCCGATCAGGATCGAGAACTGGAACACCGGGTCCAGGTCGCCGAACCACAGCGCGTACATGCCGCCACCGAGCGCGGTGAAGAACGCCGAGACGACGTACACGACGAGCTTGTACGAGTAGGTCGGGATGCCGAGGGCCTCCGCCTTGTCCTCGTCCTCGCGGATGGCCTTGAGACCCATCCCGAACCGGGAGCGGTCGATCAGCCACCAGCAGAGCAGCGTCACCGCGAGGAGCGCCGCGAACAGGTAGAAGAACGTCTCGTGGTGCTCGGGACGCAGCATGTCCGGGAACGGACGCGGCACGACCAGGCCGTTCGAGCCACCCGTGAAGTCGCTCCAGCTCTGGAAGACCAGCAGCATGATGAGCACGAGCGCGATCGACACGATGACGAACGACGCCCCACGCACCCGCAAGGCAGCCCAACCGACCGGGATCGCGAAGATCGCGACCAGGACGCCCGCGACTGCCCAGGCGACGAAGCTCGAGAGCTCCATCTTGGTGATCAGCAGCGCCGTCCCGTACGCCCCGAGGCCGAACCATGCCGCGTGGCCGAGCGAGATGTAGCCGGTGAACCCGCCGACGAAGTTCCACGACGTGGAGAGCACCGCGTAGCTGAGCACGACGATGCCGGCCGACAGGATGTAGGGGTTGGCGGCCCAGCTGGGGAAGGTCAGCAGTGCAGCCGCGCACGCGGCGAACACCACGACCTTCGCCACGAAGACCTTAGAAACGCTGGGCAAGACGACCTCCGAAGAATCCTTGCGGCCGCAGCATCAGCGTGGCGAACAGCGCCACGTAGAAGATGGTCTGCGCCCACGTCGTCCCCATCGGGATCTGCAGCAGGCTCTGCCCGATGCCGAGCACCATCGCGGCGATCGCGGCGCCGGGGATGCTCCCCAGGCCGCCCACGACGATGATCGCCATCAACGGGCCGATCCAGTGCCAGTGCAACGACGGGTAGATGGTCGCGTCGAGCGACAGCGCCGTGCCGCCGATCGCCGCGGTGGCCAGACCGAGGCCGAAGCCGTAGCCCGCCACCCGGTCGGTCTTGATGCCGACCAGCTGGGCGGCCTCCTTGTGCTGGATGGTCGCACGCAGCGACTGGCCGAACTTCGTGTACTTCATGATCACGTACAGCGCGGCGAGCGACGACGCGGCCAACCCGAACGTGATGAGCTTGACCACCGCGACGTGGGCGCCGAACACCTCGATGCTCTCGCCGCTGTAGCCGAGCTGGATGCGGCGCTGCGTGCCCGAGAACACGAAGCCCAGCAGGCCCTCGATCGTCAGGGCGATCGCGAAGGTCAGCAGCACCGACATCATCGTGAGTGTCACCGGTCGGAGCCTCGCCACGAGCAGCCGCTGCATCAGGACGCCGACGGCGAAGAAGAGCGGGACCGTGACGATCAGGGAGAGCAACGGGTCGATGCCGGTCTCGCGGTGGAACCACCACGCGAGGTAGGCCGCGAGGATGAGGAACGCCGAGTGCGCGATCATCACCACCCGCATGATCCCGAAGTAGAGCGTGAGCCCGGCTGCCAGGAGGGCGTAGAGCCCTCCCAGCAGGATCCCCAGGATCAGGCTCTGGAAGAGGAGCGAGCCATCCATCAGCGCGTCACCAAGCCGGCTTCGGGTAGATGATGTCGGCTTCCTTGACGTCCTCCGGGAGGACGATCTTGATCTCGCCACCGACGTACTGCTGGATCATGTGGGCGCCCTGCGGGCGGCCGTCGGCGTCCCAGCTCAGCGGCCCGACGACGGTCTCGACCTCGTTCTCGTGGAGCCAGTCGATCATCTTCTGCTGGCACTCGCCCTGCTCGGCGCACCCGGCGGCCTCGACGGCGGCGGCGACGACCTGGCCGGTCGTGTAGGCGTTGGCCTCGTCCTCGCCGGGCGGGTTGCCGTTGCGCTTGGTGTAGCTCTCGACGAACTCCTTGTTGGTGGCCACGGTGGCCTCCGTCGTGTAGCCGGTGGGCGAGAGGATGCCCTCCGTCTTGTCACCGATCGCCTCGGGGAACTCGGGGTTGGTCGGTGCGGTCGAGAACGCCGCCAGCTTCGGCTGGTAGTCGAGCTGCTGGAGCGCCACGATCAGGTTGACCGCGTCCTGGTACTGGGTGCCGCCCACGATCATGTCGGCGTCGGACGACTCGATCTTCGCGGCGATGCTGCTGAAGTCGGTGGTGTTCGGCGGGTACTTCTCGTCGACCACGGTCTTGACGCCCGCGGCCTCCATCTTGTCCTTGAGGCCGTACGCCGTGCCCATCGCGAACGGGTCGTCCATGGCCGCGTACGCCGCGGTCTTGGGGCGCTGGTCGGCGGGGAGGGCCTCGATCCACTCGGCGAGGTAGTTGTAGTGGTCGTTCGCGACCGCGGGGGCGGCGTAGAAGAGGTTGCCGAAGCCCTGCTCGAAGACCTCCGGAGCCGCACCTGCCGGCTCGACGAACAACATGCCGTACTCGTCGGCGACGCGGGCTGCGGGGACGACCAGGCGGGTCGAGAACGGCCCGAACACCAGGTCGACCTCGTCCTGGGCGATCAGGGACTCGTAGTCGGCGACGACGCGGTCCGCGTTGGACTGGTCGTCGAGGATCTTCAGCTCGACCTTGCGTCCGAGGAGGCCGCCGGCGTCGTTGACGTCCGCCGCCCACGCCTCGTACCCGCGCTGGACGCCCTTGCCCGGCTCGGCGAAGTCACCCGTCAGGGGGAGCGAGACGCCGATGGTGATGGGGCCTTCGTCGTCACCGGAGCCGGAGTCAGATCCTCCGCATGCGGTGAGGGCCAGGGATGCGGCGCCGAGGATGGCGCCGATCCGCATGATGCTCGTTGTCTTCATCGACATGACACTCCTACGATTTGAGGTCCGCGTGTCCGGGCCGCCGTAAGCGCTTTCGTAAGCGCTTACGTAGGATAGACAGGGAACGGCGACTGTGGCAAGCGTCACAAGTCGCGGGGGGCGGGCGTACCGCCCCAGGATGCATGCCCAACGCAAAGCCGAGAAGGGGGAACCGGATGGCGAGAGGTCGAACCGCGCCACGGCTGGTGGACGTGGCCGAGCGGGCGGGCGTCTCGCTCGCGACCGCGTCGCGCGCACTGTCCGGACGCGACGGCGTCAGCCCGGCCGTCGCGCAGCGGGTCCAGGAGGTCGCCTCCGAGCTCGGCTACGTGGTCAACGCGCACGCCCGCTCGCTGGCCGGCGGCTCCGCCTCGGTGGTCGGGCTCATCGTCCACCAGATCGACGACCCGTACTTCTCCGAGATCGCGGCCGGCGTCATCTCGGTCGCCTACGAGCACGGCATCACCGTGCAGATCTGCCACTCGGCGCGCGACCCCGAGAACGAGCTCCGTCAGATCCGTACGCTCATCGCCAACAACGTCCGCGCGATCATCGTCGCGGGCTCCGGATACGTCGGCGAGGACGTCGAGACCGCCGCGAAGCGCGAGCTCGCCGCGTTCCAGGACACCGGCGGCCGCGTCGCCGTGATCGGTCGTCACGCCCTGCGGGCCGACGCCGTGCTGCCGGACAACGAGGACGCGGGCGCCGCACTGGCCGAGCACCTGGTCGAGCTGGGCCACCGCCGGATCGCGATCGCTTCAGGGACGGTCAACCTGACGACCGTCGTCGACCGGCTCGCCGGCATCGAGCGCGCGCTCGCCGGCCACGGCATCGACATCGACGACCTCCCGCTCGTGGAGGCCGAGTTCACCCGGGACGGAGGCGCGTACGCCACCGAGCGGATCGTCGCCGACCATCCCGCCACCACCGCCATCATCGCCCTGAACGACGCGATGGCGATCGGCGCGCTCGCGACGTTGCGGTCGCACGGGATCGCCGTGCCGTCGCACATGTCCGTGGTCGGGTTCGACGACGTGACCGTCGCCGCCGACCTCGCACCCAGCCTCACGACGGTCCGGCTCCCGATGACCGAGATGGGTGCAGACGCGCTCATGATGGCGCTGAAGGACCACTCGTCGCGGCCTCGCCGTCGCCACACAGGCCACGAGCTGATGGTCCGCGACTCCAGCGGCCCCGCTCGCGTCTGACACGCAGAAGGGGGCGACGGGCTCCGGCCCGCCGCCCCCTCCGTCACGTCACTCGACGCGGCGGAACTGCTGGTTCACCTCCAGCTTCGTGAGGGAGCTGTCGAGGAACATCAGGCTGTCCATCCGGCAGTTGCAGGGGTTCCGCTCGGAACCGTTCTGCGGGAAGCTGCCACCGATCTTGATACCGCGCGGGTTGGTCGCGGACGTGACTTCCTCACCGGGGGCGGCGTTGCCCCACGGGTCGTCGGTCCGGGTGTAGAAGCCCGGGATCGGCTTGCCGTTCTTGTACAGCGCCATGGTGCCGTTCGTGTAGTTGAACGTCGCGGCGATGTGGACCCACTCACCCTGCGGGAGCAGCGTGCGCCAGTCCTCCGACGCGGCGAACGTCTGCGACGCACCGGTGTCGACGCGTCGTCCGAGCGCGACCAGCCGCAGCTCGCCGTTGACGTCGATCAGCTCCAGCAGCGCCCGGACACCGTGGCCGTCGGAGTTCCCGGAGAGCACCCCGGCGAGCCCGATCGCGTTGTAGCGGTCGTTCGGGTCGGGAGTGTTCGTGTTGAGGGACGGTCCGTCGCCGGTCATCTTGACCCAGCCCATCACCGTGATCCCCTTGGCCGAGCTGAACCGCGACAGCGACTCCACACCGTCGGCGTCGTCCTCGTAGACCCCTGCCTTCCACGGCAGCTGACCGTTCGCCGGGTCGGCTTCGCGCAGCTGGATCGAACGCTTGCTGCCGTCGAACGCCCCGTCCTTCACCCGCATGTCGGAGCCACCGTTGATCAGGTCGATCGTGGTGCCCGACGGGCCTCGGTCGAGCTCGACGTCGCGCGACCAGGGCCGCTCGAAGTCGTAGTGGGAGACCATGTACGGCGTCAGCGCCGGGTGGACGTCGCGGTCGTGCTTGACCTTCTTGGTGCCGACGATCTTCCACACCTTGCCGTTGGCCTTCGCGAGCAGGTAGAGCTCGTCGCCACCGTCGCGGCCGAGCCGCAGGTCGACCCGCCGGTCGCCCGACAGGATCGGCGTCGTGACCTCGTTGCCCTGCTCGTCGAACAGCGTGAGCTCGTGGATCTGGGCCGCCGGACCGCCGCGGACCATCTCGTCGTCCTCGGTGTACATCACGCGACCGTCGACGAGGTCGGCGAAGAGGTACTTGTCCTTGAGCTTCGGGACGTCCTTGCCTCGGTAGACGAAGCCACCGCTGACGGCGTGACCGACGTCCGCACCGCACGGGTACCCCGGCGGCGGGTTGTGGTCGTACTGCGCGACCGGGTAGTTGTAACCGTTCTCCTCGTCGCCCTCGGGCAGCGGGTACAGGTTGCAGCGGTCCGCCTTGTCGAACAGGAAGGACCCCTCGCGCTCGCTCCAGCCGGAGTTGTCGCCGGCCTTGATGTCGTAGATCGCCTCGACGTCCTTCTCGCCGATGTGGCCGAGCAGGAGGCGCTCCGAACCGCCGGTGTCCCAGCTGAAGCGGTGCGGGTCGCGGAAGCCGTACGCGTAGATCTCGCCGATCGCGCCCGGCGTGCCGACGAACGGGTTGTTCGACGGGATGCCGTACTTGCCGTTGTCGCTGCTCGTCCCGGTGGGGTCGATGCGCAGCAGCTTGCCCTGGGGGGTGCCCAGGTTCTGGGGCTCGTCGGTGCTGACGCCGATGCCGCCGTCGCCGGACGCGACGTACAGCAGGCCGTAGTCGTCGTCGCGCCGGTCGGCGTTCGGGTTGAACTCGATCTGCTGGATGCCGTGGATGCGCGTGGCGTAGCCGAGGCGGAGCACCTCACGGTGCGTGCCGCTGAAGGTGTTCGCCCTCGGGTTGTCGGCGGTCCACTCCGTGATCACGCCGTGGTACGCCGTGTTGGGCTGCGGCGTCAGGTCGGGCGTCTTGTTGGTGAGCGCGCCGAACGCCTCCGTGTGCACGGTGTAGAACTTGCCGTTGCGCTTGAAGTCGGGGTGCCAGGTGACGAAGCCGAAGCCGCTGCCCATGCCGGCACCGGAGAAGAAGTCGGCACCCACCGCGGCCTTCAGGTCGAGGTACGGCGTGGGCGCGCCCGGGTTGCCGTGCTTGCCGCCGCCACGCATCAGGTAGAGCGTGCCGTTGAGGTCGGGCACGTAGAGCCTTCCGGAGTCGTCCGGGAGCTCGCCGAGGTAGTTGATGCGCGCGTGCCGCATCAGGCGCGGGTCGGTCGGGGCGGGTGTCGGCTCCGACTTCGGGAATTGGGCGACCTCCTCGACCACGAGCCCGAAGTCGGCCATGACCGGCTCCGGGAGCGGGTCGGTGAGGGGTGCAGGCGCGGCGGGATCTGCCGCCGTCGCCATCGTGGCTGTGGTCATCGTCGCGGCGACCAGTGCGGCCGCAGCGACGAGACTCCACCTTCGTTGGGTCATTCCATCCACCATCCGTGTGTCGTCAGAGGGTTTCGCAGATGGCTCGAGACGAGGTCGTCGAGAACGTGCATTCCGAGACCGTCGTCTCCCCGAGACCGAGCCTTCTCAGATGTGCCGAAAGCGCTTCCGTAAACGCTTTCGTGAAACGTACGGGTATGACGTAGGTCACGTCAAGCGCACGTTACGGCGCCGTGTCGCTGCCGGTACGTCCCCTCTTGACGCATTGCGCCGGGAGGAGGATCGTCCGACGCAAGCGCTTCCCGCAAGCGCTTGCGCCACTCCTCCGGGTGGCGCCCCGATGCGTCAAGGACGTCGCACACCGAAGGAAGTGTCATGAGGATGAGAAAGATCCTGGCCGGAGCGTTCGCGCTGCTGGTCGGCGCGACCGTGCTCGCAGCATGGCCATCGGTCGCCGAACGCGGCGGCACGCGGTGGGCGGTCGACGACGACACCCGAGCCGACTACGGCGTCTGTCGCGGCACGGACGACGACTGCTACCACGAGTGGCAGACCGCGTTCCGCACCGACGGTGTCGACCGTGTCCTGGTCTACAGCGCGACCGGCGTCTCCCGCCACGCGCACCTCGGCCCGCGGCTCGCCGCAGGGATGAACCCCGCACTGGGCGACGCCAACGTCGCCCAGAAGGCGATGCTCCGCTGGGGCGCCGAGAACGACCTCACCGTCGACTGGACCGAGGACGTCGCCCAGCTCGACTCCCCCGCCAAGCTGCTGCGCTACGACGCAGTGGTGTTCCTGAGCAACTCCCGCGACATCCTCGACGATGCCGCGCAGACCACGCTCATGCAGTACGTCCGTGCCGGCGGCGGATTCGTCGCCGTGCACAACACGCTCGGCGCCGAGTACCACTGGCCCTACTTCCAGGGACTCCTCGGGGGCGCCAACTTCTACGACCACGGACCGTCCCGCAACGGCGTCGTCGAGAAGGCGAGCCGACGAGACGTCTCCGTCGCCGAGCTTCCCAAGCGGTTCACCATGAAGGACGAGTTCTACAACCTCGTCCCGTTCCCGACCGGTGTCCGGGTGCTTGCCCGCGTCGATCCCGAGACCCTCGAAGGAGGCGGGAAGGGCTTCAACGGCCACCCCGGCCACCCGGTCGAGCACCCGGTGACCTGGTGCCAGTACTACGACGGCGGTCGGTCGTGGGTGACCTCGCTCGGCCACGAGGTCGCGCTCTGGCAGGACACGCCCGGTGACGAGCAGGCTCGCCTGTTCAAGAGCCACGTCGTCAACGGCCTGCTCTCCACGATGGGCAAGAAGCCCTTCTGCCGAGCCTGATCCTCGGCAGTGACCCTGCCGTCCCCGCAGCGACGGGCGACGGCAGGGTCACGGTCCTGGGCGCTCCAGCCACCTAGGCTGCTGGGCATGTCCGCAGACCACCAGACGCCCGCGTCCGACCACGCAGTCACGGCGATCGACCGCCGACGGCTCGCGGAGGCGTACGCGCGCGAGCTCGCCACCTTCGCCGACGCCCATCCGCGCTCCCGCGCCGCGTACGCCTCGGCCGACCACCTCTTCGGCCAGGTGCCTATGACGTGGATGAACAAGCTCGCCACGGGGTTCCCCGTCTACCTGGATCGAGCCCAGGGTCACACGGTGCGCTGCATCGACGGCCACGACTACCTCGACCTCGCGCTCGGTGACACCGGAGCGATGGCGGGCCACTCCCCCGAGCCGACGGTCCGGGCCGTACGCCGGCGGCTCGAGGAGCTGGGCGGCATGACGACGATGATGCCGACGGAGGACGCCGAATGGGTCGGCGCCGAGCTGACGCGGCGCTTCGGTGCCGCGCGATGGAGCTTCTCCCTCACCGCGACCGACGCCAACCGCTGGGCCATCCGGCTGGTCCGCGCGCTCACCGGGCGGCCCAAGATCCTCGTGAACCCGTACTGCTACCACGGCACGGTCGACGAGTCCCTGATCGTCGTCGGACCGGACGGGCACGGCGTGGACCGCCCCGGCAACGTCGGAGCGCCGGTGGACGTGACCCTGACGAGCCGCGCCGCGGAGTTCAACGACCTGGCGATGCTGGAGCGCGAGCTCGCCCACGGTGACGTCGCCGCGGTGCTGATGGAGCCGGCACTGACCAACATCGGCATCGTGCTGCCTGAACCGGGCTACCTCGACGGGGTGCGTGAGCTCACCCGGGCGTACGGCACGCTCCTGATCAACGACGAGACCCACACGTTCTCGGCCGGTCCAGGTGGCGCGACGGCGGCGTGGGGCCTCGAGCCCGACGTGGTGGTCGTCGGCAAGGCGATCGGCGGCGGGATCCCCAGCGGAGCGTACGGGTTGTCCGAGGACCTCGCCGCCCGGGCACTCGCTCGCACAGACCTCGATCTCGTGGACATGGGTGGCGTCGGCGGCACCCTGGCAGGCAACCCGCTGTCCGTCGCCGCGATGCGGGCGACGCTCGGCGAGGTCCTCACGGACGAGGCGTTCACCGGGATGTCCGCACGCGCCGAGCGGTTCGCCGCCGGCGTGGACGCCGTCATCGACCGGTACGACCTGCCCTGGTCCGTGAGCCGCCTGGGCGCCCGCGCCGAGTACCGCTTCGCGCGACCCGCACCGCGCAACGGCACCGAGTCTGCCGCGGCCGCCGACGGGCCGCTCGAGGACTACCTGCACGTCTTCCTGGTCAACCGCGGCATCATGCTCACGCCGTTCCACAACATGGCGCTCATGTCGCCGACGACCACCGACGCCGACGTGGACCGGCACACCGAGGTGTTCGAGGAGGCCGTCCGCGCGCTGGTGTGACCGTCAGCGCTCGAGGTCGGCGACGACCGCGTCGAGCTCCTGGGCGGCGTACCAGGCGAGCTCGTCGCCGACATGGATCGCGGCGACGTCCGGCAGCGCGACGGCACCGGTGACGTCGGCGCCGTCGGTGTCGGTCGCGACGACGAGCACCGTGCCCCAACGCTCCTCGGCGATCTCGCCGGCGACGGCCATCGCGTCGTACTCGTCCTGCTCGTCGTCGCTCTCGGCAACCACGCACGCGTACGCGTCGGCCGGCAGCGCACCGTCACGCGCGAGCGCGCGCAGCCCGTCGCCGTGCGTCGCGAGATAGGCGCGTCGGCTCACGCCCCTGCTCCCATCCCGCGCGAAGAACCGTCCGTGCGCGCGCCCCGCGGTGCGCGCACCCGGGTCGGGCTCGACGCCTCCACGAGCTCGGCGAGCGCCTCCTCGATGCACTGCCCCAGGACGTCCGGCTCCGGCACGGCCGCGCGGTCGGTGACCAGGCCGTAGTAGACGCCGCCCGCGTACGAGGTGACCCCGATCGACAGGGTCCGCCCGTGCGACAGCGGGATGCCGGGGTAGGTCTCCACGATCGGCGCGCCGGCGATGAACATCCGCTCCTGCGGCCCTGGCACGTTGGTGACCACGATGTCGTACGGGTGGTGCGCCTGCGTCTCCGCCACACGAGCACCGACCGCGTGGAACGTCGTCGGCGCGAACCCGGGCAGCGAGGCGAGGGTGTTGGCAGCGACGGCGACCCCGGTCTCCTTGTGGGCCTTGAGCGCGTACGACACCTGGTGCAGGCGAACGATCGGGTTGGTCTCGCCGACGGGCAGGGTCAGGAGCTGACCGCGGACGGTCGAGCCGTACGAGGTCGGCACACCGTCCGGGGCGGCGACCGACATCGGGACCATCGCCCGGACGCGGGTCTTGGCGCTGACGGGCTCGGCCTGCGTGAGCATCCAGCCACGGATGCCGCCGGCGATCGTGGTCATGATGACGTCGTTGACGGTGCCCCCGCGGGCGTCGCGCACGAGCCGGTAGTCGTCGAGGCGGGTCCGGACGGTGACGTAGCGGCGGTGCGGGCTGAGCCGGGCCGAGAACGGACCCGAGGCGTCGGCAGCGACCGGGCCGACGACCGGGAGGCTCTGCACCACCTTGCCGACCGCGGACTGGACGCGGTCGATGCCGCCCGAGATGCGCTCCGCCGCACGGCGGGGATGCGTCGCGACGTCCCACAGCGACCCCGCGACCAGCGACGGTCCGCCCGGCGCGCCGCGCGGGACCCACCCGTCCGACGGGACGTCGCGGTCGTGCGCCGTCTCGTCGAGGAGCACCTGAGCGAGATCCACCGTCACGGAACCGTCGACCAGAGCCTGGTGCGACTTGATGAGGACGGCGACCCGCCCGCCCTCGAGCCCTTCGATGAAGTAGGCCTCCCACAGCGGCCGCGACAGGTCGAGGTGGCGGCCGACGAGCCGGCTCACGAGCTCTCTCAGTGCCGCGTCGGTGCCCGGGGACGGCAGCGCCGAGCGGCGCACGTGGTAGGTGAGGTCGAAGTCCTCGTCGTCGACCCACACGGGCGCACCGAGCCCGCCGGGGACGTTGGCGACCCGTCGTCGGTAGCGCGGGACGAGGCCGATCCGCTCGTTGACCACGCCGACGAGCGTGTCGTAGTCGAAGGTGCGCTCGCCGGGCTCGATCACGACGAGCGTCATGACCTGTCGGGGCGCGGTCGAGGTCTCCTCGTCGAGGAACGTCACGTCGAGCGCATCGAGACGGCGGGGCACGGCCACAGATTACGCCAGTTCTGCGTCGTGAACCCGCAGCCGATCCACCAACGTGACCAACGCCGTACGAAACGGCGATCCTGCTGCACCCTCGACCGTCGTGTAGCCGTGCACGAGGCAGTGGTCGAGCGCTGCAGGGTCGTCGGGCAGGAGGGCCACGGGCCGCAGGCCGGTGAACCGTTCGACGGCGTCGGCGACCTCGCCGGCGCTCCACCCCAGCGTCGGGCGCAGCCGATTGACGACGACGTCGGGCTCGATCCCCAGCCGCGTACGGACGTCGAGCACGGCCCGCGCCAGCCGGGACAGCCCGACCGGGTCGGGACTCCCCACGACGAGGACGCGGTCGGCGACCGCGAGGGTGTGCCGAGCCACCGCCGCCCGCCTCGGCGCCGCGGAGTCGAACCCCGGCTCGTCGACGTCGTCGAGGGCGAGCCCGAGGTCGACCACGACGTCGTCGGCGATCTCGCGAGCGACGTCGAGCAGTGCCTCGTACGCCGCCGCACGCAGGCTCGGCCACCGGTCGGCCCGGGGAAGGCCGGTCAGGACGCCGAGGTCCGGACCGATCCAGCGCAGGGACGCGGTCAGTGTCTCCGGCGTGAGCGTCCCGGCGTTGGCGTCGCGAGCGGCGACGAGGATGCCGCTCACCTCGTCGAGGAGGGCGAGCGCCGCCGCCTGGGTGCCGCCGTCGACGTCCGCGTCGATCAGCGCCGTACGCCGCCCGCGCGCTGCGAGCTCAGCGGCGATGCTGCGCGCCAGGGTGCTTCGGCCCGGCGCTCCCGACGGCCCCCACACCGCCGTGAGGAGCCCGTCGCGACGGCGATCGGTGACGGGCACCGCTGCGTCGTCGCGCTCGACCGCGGTCGGTCTGAGCGCGAGCTCGGCGACGCTCTCGCGACGCGTGTCCCGTGCGAGCGCCGGCACCTCCCGCAGGCGGGTCCAGGGCACGACGGCGGCGATCCCGAGGGCCGACGCGTGCTGCCGTGCGGCCTGCTCCGTCTCGTTTCCTCCGACGACGGCCACCACGAGGACGTCGGTCCCCGCGAGCCGGCGCACCGCGTCCGCGTCGAGCCCGGGCAGACCGACGGACACGAGCGCGACACCGACCGAACCGCTCGACGCCGTCGCGACGGCGTCCGCGACGTCCACGCAGCGGCGGACGACGTCGATGCCGTCGGTCGCCACGGCGGCGGCCACCAGATCGGCTTCCCACGGCTCGCCCCCGGCAGCGATGAGGACGGGGACGCTCACGCCGGACCTGTCCGCCGCACGAGCGTGGTGCGTCCGTCGGATAGTGCCGCGAGCGCGGTCGGGAGGACCGCGGCGCGTGCGTCGTCGACCAGCACGACCACGCTCCGCAACGTGCCTTCTCCGAACGCGCCGCTGTCACCGTGGACGGCCACGACGCCCACGTCCTCGATCACCCGGCGTGCCGCCGCGGCGTCACCCCGCCCTCCGGGCTCCGGAGCGACCCACACGTCGACCCGGTGTCCGGCGGCGAGGTCGGCGGGCATCGCCGTACCGGGGACCTGGAGCGGGACCTCCACGCCGGAGGCGTCCGCGGCAGTGGTCAGCGCGGCGACCGGCACCAGTGCACCCGCGGAGAGGTCGTGGGCCCACCTCGACCCGGACACGCGACGAGCGAGGGCTGCCGGGTCGCGCTCGGACACGTACGCCGCGAGGGCGCCGTCAGCCAGCCGGACGTCGACCCGCTCGAGCTGCTCGGCCCGCACGGGTTCACCGGCGCGCACGTCGGCGCGGACCGCCCACACCTCGGTCGTGCGAGCGACGTTGGCGACGAGGACTCCGCCGAGGAGCATGGACACCGCGACCAGCGCGGCGCCGGCCGCCGCCCGCGGGTGCGTCCAGCGCGGTCGCTGGAGCCGGCGGGCGTCCGTCCGGGAGGGCGACGTGGGTCGCGCTCGCGACATGAGCGTGGGCATGGGCCCTATTCATGCCGGACACAGGCCCGCCGCGTCCACCCTCTGTCCACAGTCCGTGCATCCGCGCTCGCCGCGGCAGCGGCCGTGACTGGCATGATCGAGCCATGCCTCTCGGTTCCGAGTCCCCCCGGTTCCTGCGGCTCTCGGACGTGGCCGACGTGCTCAACGTCTCGGAGCGGCAGGTCTACGCGCTGGTGCGCCGCGGCGACCTCGCCGCCATCAGGGTCGGTGGGCGTGGGGTCTGGCGGGTCGAGGCGGAGGCGCTCGAGGCCTTCATCGCCGACCAGTACGCCGCAGCGCGCGACCACATCGCCGCCCACCCGTGGGTCGAGCCCGAGGACTCGCGGGGCGAGGACGTCAACGCGGACACCTGACCGCGACCACGGCGGCGTACGGGACGAGCTCGTCGCCGATCTGGACGTAGTCGCTCCCGGCGCGTGACGGCGCTCCGCGCAGGGTGCTCCCGTCGACCAGCATCGCGGTCACGACGTCGCGGTCCCGGATGAGCTCCGTCCAGGCCTGACGCCACGTCGTACGACGCTCGATCTCCTTGCGTGCGGCCGCGGGGCCTCCTCCCGCGACGGTCGCCCCGAGCACGTGCGTGACGGCGACGACCCAGTCCGTGGCGGTGTCCTGGTGGACCAGCAGCCAGTCGGCCGTGGCCATCGCGAGCTCACCGCGGATCGTGCCGAGCACGGTGACCCGGAGCGTCACCTCGCGCCCGCGGCAACGGTCCGTCCAAGAAACGGTCGCCGACCGCTCGACGGCGAGCTCGTCGATCTCGCGGTCCCGGTCGGTCTGCTGCTCGCCGTCGGCCTCGAGAGCGAGACCGGTCTCGAGGGCAACGAATCGTTCGTCCCAGCGCATGGCGGCACTCTAGCGACCCCGCACAGCTCTGTGGACGAACGCTTGACGACGTATCTCGCTGTACGCAAACGTAGGCAAACGTCATCAAAGGAGGTGGAGCGATGCCACCACGAAGTCGCCCGACGGGGGTCGCGTTCCTGCCGGTCGTGGCTTTCGCCGTGCTGGTCCCGCACCTCGGAGAGGCCTGCGGACGCCTGGCGACGGTGGCCGCACCGTACGGGCCCACCCTGGACACCGCGCTCGCAGACGTGGCACTGCTCGCCGCCGCGGCCGCGACGGGCTGGCTCACGGTGCTGACCGCGATCGCGTACGCCTTCCGGCTCGCCCGCCGTCCCGTCCCCGCGATCCTCCTCCTGCTCGCTCCCCGGGTCTGGCGGCCGGTGGTCGCTGCCGCGGCCGGCGCAGCGGTGCTCGCCGCTTCACCGGCAGCCGCGATGTCCACGCCTGACTCGGCCCGGGCGACAGGATCGGAAGGCGGCGCCGCGAGCTCGCTCACCGCAGCACCGCCGGCGTCGAGGCTCGCCGGGCTCCCGCTCCCCGACCGTCCTGGCGACGCGGCCCTCGGCCGACGCGATGCCCGGCTCCCCCGTGCAGGTGCACCCTCCCCAGCGCGCGCGGCGTCCGATCGCCACGAGGCGCGCGAACGCGACGAGACACGCGCTCCGAGCACGGCGCGCGGCGAGACGACCGCCGCCGGGCCGAGCACGGGCACGGCCGGCACGGCGGCGCCGCGGCCCCGGCGCCAGACCTACGAGGTGCGCGTCGGCGACAGCCTGTGGGGCATCGCCGCCGACTCCCTCCGCACCGCAGGTGTCCGCGCGACCCGGGACCGCACCGACCGGGAGTGGCGCCGCTGGTACGCAGCGAACCGCGCCGCCATCGGACCCGACCCTGACACCCTCCGCGCCGGACTCACGCTCCGCGAGCCGCGCACCGACCCCGCCCCGCCAGACGCCCCCGCACCGCACCTCGACCCAGCCCAGCACACCGACGGAGGACCCCGCCGATGACCATCGAAGCCCCGTTGCACACCCTCGAACCGACGCCGTCCGTCCAGTGGTCGCTGCCCCTCGTCGAGGGATCGCTCGCCCTCGCGCTCGACCGCGGTGCCCCGCCACCGACACCACCTCGTCCCGCGCTCCGACTGGTCCCCCCACCGGAGCGCGACCTCGAGCAGCACGCCGGCCGGTTCGTCCAGGCCGTCCTCGAGGTCTCGGCCGGCACTCGCCCGCTGCAACAGCTCGTGCGCGTCCTTCGTCCCGACGTGTACGAAGAGCTTCGACACCGGCTGTCCGTGCTCTCGCGGGCCCGGACCCGCACGCCACGCAGACCGGCCGCCGGACGGGTCGCGAGCGTGCGCGTCTACCGTCCCCGCGACGACGTCGCGGAGGTCACCGCCAGGGTCGCGCGCGACGGGCGTTCGCGCGCCGTCGCCGTTCGCCTCGAGCACGACACCGAGCGCCGCGATCCGACGTGGGTGTGCACCGCGCTCGTCTGGGTCTGAACGGACGAAAGACCAGGCATCAGCCCCGTGAGGGTCTGGATGCCTGGTCTTTCGTGCGGTGCCGCGGTCAGCGGTTGCTCTTGCGCGACTTCCGCTGCTGCTTCGCCTTCTGGCGCGCCTTCGACTTGAGGTTGGCCTGGCGGACCTTCTCGTTCTCGGCGAGCGCGAGCGGGTCCTCCTCGTCCTCCACCTCGACCTCGACCTCTCCGGTCTCGGTGGGGCCGCTGTACGTCAGCTGCTGGGGGACGTTCTCCTCCAGGCCCTTCGCCGACACCTCGACCTGGCCGTCCTCCTCGGGCGCGACCTGGACGTCGACGTTGAAGAGGTAGCCGACCGACTCCTCCTTGATCGCATCCATCATCGCCGTGAAGAACTCGTGGCCCTCGCGCTGGTACTCGACGAGCGGGTCGCGCTGGCTGTAGGCCCGCAGCCCGATGCCCTCGCGCAGGTAGTCCATCTCGTAGAGGTGCTCGCGCCACTTGCGGTCGACGACCGACAGGACGACGCGCCGCTCGAGCTCCCGTGTCACCTCGGCACCGAGCTCGGCCTCACGGGTCTCGTACGCGGTGCGCGCATCCGTCGTGATCGCCTCGACGAGGATCTCGCGGGTCAGGCCGGAGCGGCCGCCGTGCTCGTCCTCGAGCCCGGCGACGGTGACCGAGATCGGGAACAGCGTCTTGAGGGCCGTCCACAGCGCATCGAGGTCCCACTCGTCGGGGAAGCCCTGCGTCGCACCGTTGACGTAGCCCGTCACGGTGTCGGTGATCATCTCGCGCACCCAGTCGGACAGGTCGGCGCCCTCGAGCACACGACGGCGCTCGGCGTAGATGACCTCACGCTGGCGGCTCATCACGTCGTCGTACTTGAGGATGTTCTTGCGTGTCTCGAAGTTCTGGCCCTCGACCTGCGCCTGCGCCGACGCGATCGACTTGGTGACGTTCTTGTTCTCGATCGGGACGTCGTCGGGCACCTTCATCCGGGTGAGGATGAAGTCGACCCAGTCCGCCTTGAACAGCCGCATCAGGTCGTCCTGGAGCGACAGGTAGAAGCGGGTCGAACCCGGGTCTCCCTGACGTCCGGATCGACCGCGGAGCTGGTTGTCGATGCGACGCGACTCGTGCCGCTCGGTGCCGATCACCGCGAGACCGCCGAGCGAGACGACCTCGTCGTGGTCAGCAGCCACCTGCTTCTCGACCTCGGCGACCGTCTCGGCCCAGGCTGCCTCGTACTCGTCGGGAGTCTCGACCGGATCGAGGCCCTTGGCCCGCAGCGCCTGGTCGGCGAGGAACTCGACAGAACCACCGAGCATGATGTCGGTGCCTCGACCGGCCATGTTCGTGGCGACGGTGACGGCACCCCTGTGACCGGCGACCGCGACGACCGCCGCCTCGCGCTCGTGCTGCTTCGCGTTGAGGACCTGGTGCGGGACGCCACGCTTCTTGAGGAGCTTGGCGAGCCGCTCGGACTTCTCGACGCTCGTGGTGCCCACCAGGATCGGCTGCCCCAGCTCGTGCCGCTCCGCGATGTCCTCGACGACCGCGTCGAACTTCGCGTCCTCGGTCCTGAAGACGAGGTCGCGCTCGTCGACACGGGCGATCGGCTTGTTCGTCGGGATCGGGACGACGCCGAGCTTGTAGATCTTGTCGAACTCCGAGGCCTCGGTCATCGCCGTACCGGTCATGCCGGCGAGCTTCTCGTACAGGCGGAAGTAGTTCTGAAGGGTGATCGTGGCAAGCGTCTGGTACTCCTCGCGGATCCGGACGCCCTCCTTCGCCTCGATCGCCTGGTGCAGGCCCTCGTTGTAGCGGCGTCCGTCGAGGATGCGGCCGGTGTGCTCGTCGACGATCAGGACGTCGCCGTCGATGACGACGTAGTCCTTGTCGCGCTTGAAGAGCTCCTTGGCCTTGATCGCGTTGTTGAGGAACGAGATCAGCGGCGTGTTGACGGCGTCGTAGAGGTTGTCGATGCCGAGGTGGTCCTCGACCTTGGTGATCGCCGGCTCGAGCACGGAGACGGTGCGCTTCTTCTCGTCGACCTCGTAGTCGACGTCGGCCTCCATCGGCGCGACGATCGACGCGAACTCTCCGTACCACTTCACCTCGTCCTGGGTCGGACCGGAGATGATCAGCGGCGTACGGGCCTCGTCGATCAGGATCGAGTCGACCTCGTCGACGACGGCGAAGAAGTGCTCGCGCTGGACGCACTCCTCGATCGAGTCGGCCATGTTGTCGCGCAGGTAGTCGAAGCCGAGCTCGTTGTTGGTCGCGTACGTGATGTCGGCCTTGTAGGCCTCGCGCCGCTGCGCCGGGGTCATCGACGGCAGGATGACGTCCACGGTCAGACCGAGGAAGCTGTGCACACGCCCCATCCACTCGGCGTGGTACTTCGCGAGGTAGTCGTTGACCGTCACGATGTGGACGCCCTTGCCGGCCAGCGCGTTGAGATAGCTGGGAAGGGTCGCGACGAGCGTCTTGCCCTCGCCGGTCTTCATCTCGGCGATGTTGCCGAGGTGCAGAGCGGCACCGCCCATGATCTGGACGTCGAAGTGCCGCTGCCCGAGGACGCGCTTGCTCGCCTCACGGACCGTCGCGAAGGCCTCCGGCATGAGGTCGTCGAGCGACTCGCCCTCGGCGAGGCGCTCCTTGAACTCGTCCGTCATCGCACGGAGCTGCTCGTCGGTCATCGCGACGAAGTCGTCCTCGAGCGCGTTGACCTGCTTGACGATGGCCTGCAGCTGACGAAGGATCTTGCCCTCGCCGACGCGCAGGATCTTGTCGATCACCTTGGGCACGGAACGCACTCCTGAGAACTTGCTCGCCGAGCCGTCGCGATCGGGCCCTGAGCGGGCGTGCCGACCGACGGCAGAATCGCGTCCATCCTAGGCGACCAGCGGGCACAACCGTAAGCGCACCGGAGATCGGGGTCACACGACGCCCGCAGGATCCCTGACGGCGGAGGCGAGTGCGGGTGCCAGGTCACCTCGGGGCTCGATCTCGACCGTGTCGAGCGACGTCCACCCGGCGACCGCCCACAGCTGCTTCGCGAGGGCTGCGGCGACGGCTTCGACGGGACGCCCCGGCTCGGCCCAGGCGGCGCGCACCAGGAGACGACCGGAGGGGCGGTCCGCCTTGAGGTCGACCCGGGCCACGATCGCCTCGTCCAGCAGGCACGGCAGCACGTAGTAGCCGTGGACCCGCTTGTGCGCCGGGACGTAGATCTCGATGCGGTACCGGAACCCGAACAGCTCCTCGGTCCGGGCCCGCTCCCACACCAGCGGGTCGAACGGGCTGAGCAGGGCAGCGGCGCGGATCTCGCGCGGCGTCGTCGCAGCGACGTGCCGGTAGGCGGGCCGCGCCCAGCCCTCCACCCGGACCTCCTCGAGAGTGCCGTCCTCGACGAGCTCGGCGACCGCCGTACGGGTCGGTGCGAGGTCCATCCGGTAGTAGTCGCGCAGGCTCGCGAGGGTCGCGACCCCGGTCGACGCCGCGGCCCGTCGGACGAGCTCGCGTGCGGCCTCGGCAGGATCGGGCTCGGGAGCGTCCAGGACCGCCATCGGCAGGACGCGTTCGGGAAGGTCGTACACGCGCTCGAACGCCCCGTTGCGCCGGGCGACGGCCAGCTCGCCGGCGAGGAAGAGGTACTCGAGGGCGAACTTCGTCTCCGACCAGTTCCAGCCCCAGTTCTCGCGGCTCCGCTCCGTCGCCGGGTCGAGGTCGCGGGCTGTCACCGCTCCGCGGCGCGTCACCTCGGCGAGGAGCGCGTCGGCGACGTCGGGCCGCCCTGCACGACCACCCCACGCGTGGCCGTTGTCGCGGTAGTGCCGCATCCGGTGCTGCATGGTGGGCCACAGCTCGACGGGCATGTAGGCGGCGACGTGCGCCCAGTACTCGACGAGCCGGCGCGGGCTGCGCTCCGCCGCCCGGTGCAGCAGCTGTGTGTCGTAGGGACCCAGCCGGCTGAACAGGGGCAGGTAGTGAGCCCGTTGCAGGACGTTGACCGAGTCGATCTGCAGCACCCCGGTGCGGGAGACGGCACGGTCGAGCGAGCGCGCCGTGGTGCGGCGATGGGGGCGGTCCGCGAATCCTTGGGCGGCGAGCACCGTACGCCGTGCCGCCGCCGCGGACATCTCCTGCGGGCGGCTCACGGCAGGTCGAGCAGGCGTTCGCGGACGGCGTACGTCGCGGCCTCGACCCGCGAGCGCAGCTGCAGCTTCTCGAGGATGTTGCGGACGTGGTTCTTGACGGTGTTCTCACTGATGAACAGCGCGCGCCCGATCTCCTTGTTGTTGTTGCCGAGGGCGACGAGCCGCAGCACCTCGAGCTCACGGTCGGACAGCTTGGTGCCCCGCGGCTCGGGCTCGTCACGGGACGCGAGGAGCCGGAACTCCTCCAGCAGGCGGGTGGCGACCTGCGGACTGATCAGCGACTGCCCCGCTGCGACCCGCCGCACGGCGTCACTGACCTGGTCGACCGACGAGTCCTTCAACAGGTAGCCCGCAGCCCCGTTGCGGATCGAGTCGAGCAGATCGCTCTCCTCGTCGCTGGCCGTCAGCATCACGATGCGCGCCGACGGCGCGGCCTCCTTGATCGAGCCGGCGGCCTCGGGGCCGTTCATGCCGGGCATGCGGACATCGAGAAGAACGACGTCCGGGGGGCTCGCGGTCACCTTGGCGACGGCGGACAGCCCGTCCTCTGCCTCCTCGACCTCGAGGCCGGGGTCTGCTTCGAGGACCATGCGCAGCCCGCGCCGGAAGAGCTCCTGGTCGTCGACGAGTAGGACCCGGATCGTCTCGGCATGATCGGCTGCGAACGTCATCGCAGCCGATCATGCCATGGGACGGCTCAGCCGACCGCTGCGTCGAGGCCGTCGGCGGACTGGTCGATGTGGATGACGCCGTAGTCGTAACCCCGCCGGCGGTACACGACGCTCGGGTGGCCGGAGTCCTTCTCGACGAAGAGATAGAAGTCGTGCCCGACCATCTCCATCTCGTTGAGGGCCTGGTCCAGAGTCATCGGAGCGGCCGCGTGCGTCTTCTCGCGGACGACCAGCGGCCCCTCCCCGCGGACCTCCACAGGACCCGCGTAGTGGATGGCGTCGATCGGCTCCTCGGCGTCGGAACCCCCGCTGGAGCCGTCGACGGACGCGGCGAACTCGGCGACCGACATCGGCGTGCGGTTGCCGCGGTGGACGCGGCGACGGTCCTGGACCTTGCGGACCTGGGTCTCGAGCTTGTCGACGGCCTTGTCGAGGGCGGCGAGGGCGTCGTCGGAGCACGCCTCGGCACGAACCACGGGTCCGCGACCGCGGAGGGTGATCTCCACCCGCTCGCTACGGCCGCTCTGACGCGGGTTGTACTCCTTGGTGAGCTCGACCTCGACGCGTTGGATCTTCTTGCGTTGGTCGTACTTGTCTATCCGGTGCGTCTTCTCGTCCACGTAGTCACGAAAACGCTGGCTGACCTCGCAGTTTCGGCCCTTGACGACAACTTCCACGAGTCCTCCTCAGATGAGCGTCGGCCACCGCTGACGGGTGACCGAGGCGCGGCGGATGACGTTCACATGTCTCGACCGTAGACCGGACCGAGGCATTTCTCCACAGGAAGCCACGAAGATCTGTCATGCCGGACGTGACTCGTCCCACGCGTGGCCTCGGCGGCGCCGTGTCGCCGCGACGGTGACCACGGCAACAGGGCGACGACCCCCCGCGGTAAGCACCCGGACCGCCTCCGCGGCGCTCGCGCCAGTGGTCAGGACGTCGTCGGTGACGACGACGAGCCCGACGCTCGGCCGTCGGCGCAGGTCGTACGCGCCGGCGAGGTTCTCGACCCGCTCGGCGGCCGAGAGACCCGTCTGGTCGGCGATGCGACCCACCCGCAGCACGGGTCTGGCCCGAGCCGGGACACCCCGGCGGCGCAGCGCCGCCGCGGCGGCGCGTGCGAGCGTCGCACCGGCGTCGAAGCCTCTCGCGCGTACGGCGCTCCGACGCGACGGGACGGGCACGAGACAGACTGGCCCCGGGGTCCGCCGGCGATCGAGCACCGATCCGACCGCACCAGCCAGAAGCCGGCCGAGAGGCGCCGCCAGCGCTGTGCGTGACTCCTCCTTGTAGGCGTGCAGGACCGGGACGACGACGCCTTCGTACACGGTGAGCGACACCGGGACGACCGGGGTGGGTCGTACGAGTGCAGCCGGTGACGGGTCGGGCGAGCGCACGGCCGGACGGCGACCGAGCTCCGCCGCGCAGTGCGCGCAGAGCACGCGCCCGGGCGCCTCGCAGCCGGCGCACCGGACGCCCAGGACGAGATCGGCCATGGCCGCGCGGAGGAGCTGCACCTGCTCAGCGTGCACGGACGCCGCCGCTCATGCCGCCTACCGCCCGCTGCCCTGTGGACAGCACCGCCCTGTGGACAGCACCGCCCTGGAGATGCCCACCACGTCGCACTGCCCGCGGCCAGCCGCGGGCGACGGAGGTCAGCCCGGGAACGCGGCGACGTCGACCGGGTCGTCGCCGGTCTGCTTCCAGCGTCCGTCCGCGGTCTGCGTCCACAGCCCACCCTCGGTATCGAGCACGTACAACGGCGCCGTCGGCTGCCCGGGCCCGAGGACCTGGATCGCGCCGTCCTGCGGGAACAGCCCCACCCGCACCGCACCGGTGACCGGCGTCGAGGAGTCGATGGCGACGATCGACACCTGCGGCACCCGCTGCTGCGCGCGGGCGAGGACGGCGAGGGAGGTGCTCGAACGCCACGCGGCGGAGACCGGGACGCCCGTGTCCGCGGGGACGGGGATCTCGGCGACGTCCACGAGCCCGACCGGAGTCCCCTCCTCGTCGTAGCGGATCGCGCCCACGTAGAGACCGTCCCGCCCACCGACCCGGGCCGTCGCGACGACCCGCGCCTCGTCCGGCGAGAGCTCGAAACCGGTGACCTGTCCGGTGGCGAGGATGCCCAGGTCCACCGACCGTGGCGGCTTGTCGGTCGGGCCGACGGTGAGTACGGACCCGGTCGCCGTCCGGTCGATCGTCCACAGCCGCCCCCCGGCGTCCCAGCTCGGCCGCAGCAGGTTCGTCCCCTGGCGCACCGCGGTCAGCTCGGGCTCGCCGGCGAGCGGTGAGACCCGTACGACCCGGCGGCCGTCGGTGACAAGGGCGATCCGCTCCGCGTCGAGCGACACGCGGAAGTCCTCGGAGCGCACCGGATCGGTGCCCCACGCACCGGCGAACGGGCTCGTGCTCGCCCGGCCGACGACGTACAGCGTGCCTTCCCGCATCGCGAACAGCTGCTGGGACGACCGGTCCGCGGCGGGGTCGTACTGGTTCCAGGTGTCGAGACGCTGGACGTCAGGTGTGCTCGGCAGCGACAGCGGACGGTCGCCGACCCGGATCTCGACGCCGGTGATGGTCGGGATCTGCCGCAGGCTCGCGACGAGCTGCGCCGAGAGCCGCTGCCGGTCGTCGAGCGAGAGGCCCGAGTCGGACCCGGCGAAGCGCACGACCGCGACGCCCTCGTCGTCGATCTCGACCGGACGCGCCAGCACCCACGTCTCCGGAAGGAAGGTCCTCGCCTGCCCCCCGAGCACGCCCTGGGGGCCCATGAGCAACGACGAGACGAGGTAGGTCGCACGGCCGGTGTCGTCGGGCAGGTGCACCGGCGCCGCCACGAGCTGCGTCCCGGCGGAGTCGAAGAAGTACAGGTTGAGCGGGTCGTAGTAGCTCTCGAAGAAGGACTGCGAGATCAACGCACCCTGGGGCGGGTCGGCGATCCGCCACTGCTCGTCCTCCTGCACCAGCGTCAGCCCGAGGTGCTGCTCACGGGAGTCCGGCACCGTGAAGCGGCCCTGAGCCGTGAGGACGGCCTCGCGGGCGAGGTCGACGTCGACGCTCGCGCCGACAGCCGGGGTGTCGCCCTCGGACACCGACGTCTGCGAGTACACCGTGACCGACGCCCGGGGAGACCAGTCGTCCGAGGCTCCCTCGGTGAGGAACCGTCGCGCGATGTCGTAGCGGACCGGCGACGACATCATCGCCTGGAGGAAGCCGTTGACGATCTCGGTGGGCGCGGCGTCGGTGACCGGGCCCGCCGGGCGGATGCGGGCCGGGGAGACCTGCTGCGGCCGGCCGCCCTCGACGGTCTGCACGGTGCCGTCGTCGGGGATGGACACGCAGCCCCCCACGAGAGCGGCGAGCGCGGCGAGGACGAAGGCGGTGCGCCCGGGTCGGACGTGCATGGTCGTCATCGCGGACCTCCCGTGCGGTCGAGCGCGGAGCCTCGGTCGGGCACCAGCGGCAGCGGCGACCGCAGCGGGTCGTCGCCGGCGTGCCGGGGCAGCGTGAGCCGGAACTGGGCGCCGAGTCCCGGCTCGCCCCACGCCTGCAGCCAGCCGCCGTGGAGGACGGCGTCCTCGAGAGCGATCGCCAGGCCCAGACCGGTGCCGCCGCGGCTGCGCTCGCGCGCCGGGTCGGCGCGCCAGAACCGGTTGAAGACGAGCTGCGACTGGCCGGGGTCGAGCCCGACACCGAAGTCGCGGACTGCGATCGCCGCACTGCTCGTGCCGTGGGCGACGAGGAGCTCCACCACGTCGGACCCCGAGTAGTGGATGGCGTTGGCGACCAGGTTGCGGACGATGCGCTCGATGCGACGGACGTCCGCCTCGACGATCGCCGAACCGTCGCGGTTGACGACCCTGAGCTCGACGCCGTGACGGTGCGCGAGCGGGGAGTACTGCACGCAGACCCGCTCCGCGAGCTCGACGAGATCGATGCCGTCGAGGTCGAGCCGCGCGGCCCCCGCGTCGAACCTGCTGATCTCGAGCAGGTCGCTCAGCAGGGCCTCGAACCGGTCGAGCTCGGCCTGCATGAGCTCAGCGGACCGGTGGGAGCTCGGATCGAAGTCGTCGCGGTTGTCGTAGAGGACGTCGGCGGCCATGCGGACGGTCGCGATCGGCGTCCGCAGCTCGTGGGAGACGTCGGACACGAACCGCTGCTGCAGCCGGGACAGCTCCTCGAGCTGACGGATCTGTCGCTGCAGGCTCTCTGCCATCTTGTTGAACGAGACCGACAGGCGTGCAATGTCGTCCTCGCCCCGGACGACCATCCGCTCCTCGAGCCGGCCGTCGGCGAGCCTCTCGGCGATGCGCCGCGCGAGCCGGACCGGCGTGACGACCTGGCGCGTCACCAGCCACGCGACCCCGGACGAGAGCAGCACCAGCGCGAGGCCGGCGTAGAGCAGCGAGTTGCGCACCAGGGCCAGCGTGCGCTCCTGGTCGGCCATCGAGAACGCGTAGTACAGGGCGTACGTCTGCGTGCCGTCCGGCATGCGCAGGACGTCGCCCACGAGGATCGCGGCGGGCTGCTCGTCGGTGTCCTCGATCTGCATGCGCGTGAACGTGTACGCGACGCCGTCGCCCTCGGCGACCGCGCGCGCGAGGTCGTCGGGGATCGTCTGCGGCGCGATCCCCGAGGAGGACACCACTGCCGCCTCGCCGTCACCCGTGTTGTCGAGCGGGCCTTCGAGGAGCACCTGGTACGACGGTGGCGAGCCCGCCCTCGAGGCGAGGTCGTTGACGAGCGTGCGCAGCGCCTCCGGCTCGGACGACGCGTCGGAGATCGCACTGACGTCCAGAGCCTGCTGCGCGGCGGAGAAGCCGGCGCGCGCCTCGGAGAGCGCGACGGTCTTGCGCGCCTCGACCATGCCGTCGGCGACGCCTTGGAGCATCAGCCACCCGACGCCTCCGATCACCAGCGCGCTGATCGCCATCGTCGTGATGACGACGCGCGCCTGGATCGACCGGCGCCACAGCGACACCGCCGGGAGCAGCGCCTGACGCACCCGCAGCAGCCCTCGACGCAGCCAGCTCGGCGCCCGCCACGCCATGGGCGTCAGGAACCGCCCGCCTTGTAGCCGACCCCGCGCACCGTGACGATGACCGTCGGGTTGTCAGGATCGGGCTCGACCTTCGAGCGGAGCCGCTGGACGTGCACGTTGACGAGTCTCGTGTCGGCCGCGTGACGGTAGCCCCAGACGCGCTCGAGCAGCACCTCGCGCGTGAACACCTGCCGCGGGCTGCGTGCCAGGCACACCAGGAGGTCGAACTCCAGCGGGGTCAGGGACAGCTCCTCGGAGCCACGGCGCACCGCGTGGCCGCGGACGTCGATCTCGAGGTCGGAGATCGACAGCAGCTCCGGGTCGGGCTGGTGGTGGACCCGGGTCCGTGCCCGGACCCGAGCGATCAGCTCCTTGGGCTTGAACGGCTTGACGACGTAGTCGTCGGCACCGGACTCGAGACCCAGGACGACGTCGACCGTGTCGCTCTTGGCGGTCAGCATCACGATCGGCACGCCGGACTCGGCGCGGATGTGCCGGGCGACGTCGATGCCGTTCATGCCCGGCAGCATCACGTCGAGCAGGACCAGGTCGGGCTGGTAGGTGCGGAAGGCCTCCACCGCCGCAGTGCCGGTCGACGCCACCGCGGTGTCGAAGCCCTCAGCACGCAGCACGATCGTGAGCATCTCCGCCAGCGCCCGGTCGTCGTCGACGACCAGGATCTTGCCGCCGGAGCGTACGGGTGCCGGCGGCTCCTCGCGGGCCGCCGGCTCCCTGACAGCGTCGTTGCCGTCCACGCCAGATCTCCTCGCCTGTTCTCCTCGGCCAATCGCCTCAGTAGCGGTAGTGATCGGACTTGTAGGGGCCCTCGACCGCGATGCCGAGGTAGTCGGCCTGGTCGGCGCTCAGCTCCGTCAGCTCGACACCGAGAGCGTCGAGGTGCAGGCGTGCGACCTCCTCGTCGAGGTGCTTCGGCAGCGTGTAGACGCCGACCGGGTAGGCCTCGTTCTTGGTGAAGAGCTCGATCTGCGCCAGCACCTGGTTGGTGAAGGAGTTCGACATCACGAACGACGGGTGGCCGGTCGCGTTGCCGAGGTTGAGCAGACGGCCCTCGCTCAGCACGATGACGGTGTTGCCGCTGGGAACGGTCCACAGGTCGACCTGCGGCTTGACGTTCTTGTGGGTCACGCCCGGCGTCGCGCTGAGGCCGGCCATGTCGATCTCGTTGTCGAAGTGGCCGATGTTGCCGAGGATCGCCTGGTGCTTCATCCGGCCGATCTGCTCGGCGGTGACGACGTCCTTGTTGCCGGTCGCGGTGATGACGATGTCGGCGTGCTCGATCACGGAGTCGAGGCGCGCGACCTGGTAGCCGTCCATGGCTGCCTGGAGCGCGCAGATCGGGTCGATCTCGGTGACGATGACGCGGGCACCCTGGCCGCGCAGCGACTCCGCGCAACCCTTGCCGACGTCGCCGTAGCCGCAGACGACGGCGACCTTGCCGCCGATGAGGACGTCGGTGGCGCGGTTGATGCCGTCGATGAGCGAGTGGCGGCAGCCGTACTTGTTGTCGAACTTCGACTTCGTGACCGAGTCGTTGACGTTGATCGCCGGGAACAGGAGGCTGCCCTCCTTGAACCGCTCGTAGAGGCGGAGGACGCCGGTGGTCGTCTCCTCGGTGACGCCCTGGACGCTGTTGCCCACGCGGGTCCAGCGCTGCGGGTCGACCTCGAGGCTGCGCCCGAGGACCCGCAGGACCTCCTTGAGCTCGGCGTTGTCGGTCGTGTCGGGGGACGGCACCGCGCCGGCCTTCTCGTACTCGACACCGAGGTGGAGCAGGAGGGTGGCGTCGCCGCCGTCGTCGAGGATCATGTTGGGGGTCTCGCCGTTCGGCCAGACCAGGATCTGCTCGGCGAGGTCCCAGTACTCGGCGAGCGTCTCGCCCTTCCACGCGAACACGGGGACGCCCTGCGGGTCGTCGACGGTGCCGGTGCGGCCGACGACGACGGCAGCGGCCGCCTCGTCCTGCGTGGAGAAGATGTTGCAGCTGGCCCAGCGCACGTCGGCGCCGAGGTCGACGAGGGTCTCGATGAGGACGGCGGTCTGCACCGTCATGTGGAGCGAGCCCGCGATGCGTGCTCCGGCGAGCGGCTTCGAGTCGCCGAAGCGCTCACGCATCGCCATGAGCCCGGGCATCTCGTGCTCGGCGAGCGTAATCTCAGTGCGGCCGCGATCGGCCAGGGTCAGATCAGCAACCGAAAAGTCCATTGCACCATCGTAGCGGCGCACCGCACACGGACCACGCGCGCGGCCACGGCGAGCTCAGCGCCCGAGCCCGATCCCGAGGTACGCGGCCGTGTATCCGCCGGTCGCGACGAGCGACGCGTAGCGTGCGAGATCGCCACCCTCACCCGCGAAGACCTCGTCGTGCCGCGCGCCGTGACGGGCCGCCGCGCCGAGGATGTTGCCGCGATCGATGCGGACCGAGGGCGCCTCCACCCGGTCGTCGAGGAGGACGAGGGCAGAGGCCGGACGACTCGCCACCGGGTCCTCGAAGGGGTCGGCGAACAGGTCACGGGGCGGGTTCGCGTCGAGCAC
Organism: Mumia sp. Pv4-285; assembly: GCF_041320275.1. NCBI lineage: Bacteria > Bacillati > Actinomycetota > Actinomycetes > Propionibacteriales > Nocardioidaceae > Mumia > Mumia qirimensis. The sequence continues at coordinate 3,638,337 of NZ_CP162023.1, forward strand.
CGCGACGATGTCGTCCGCCTCGGCGGCGAGCGCAGCCTGTCCCGACGCACGTCGCAGCCCTTCCGCCCACCGGCGTGCCGCGCGAGCGGCGAGAACGCTCCCGCCCCACAGCAGCGGGACGTCGTCACCGATGCTGCTGGCGAGCTGCTTCGTACGGTTGGTGCCGAGGTCGACGTACGGCGAGGAGGAGAGCGCCACCTCGTCGAGCGCCTGCGCGACCTCCTCGGTCTCGAACGGCGCCGCGAGCCCGGCAGCGGCGAGGGCCTGGATCGTCACGACGGCGACAGCGAGCGGATCGGCCGTCGCGGTCGGGACGAGGGTCGTCCAGCGCGACGCCGCGACCTCGGCGAGGGGCGACGTCGCGACGGTGACGACGAGCAACGGGCAGCCGCGCCGGATCGCCTCCGCGGCAGCCGCGTGCACGCCAGGACCGTCCGGTGCGCCGAGGGCGACGACGAGGTCGAGGCTCCCGGCCCAGCCGGGGAGCCCGGGACCGGGCCACGCCACGAACGGGACGGGGCACGCCGGCTCGAGCACGGCCCTGACGAGCCGTGCAGCGGGCCCCACCGCGACGACGGCACGCGGACGCTGGTCGGCGTCACCGACGAGGCTCCCGATCGCCTCCTGCGCCGTGTGCGCGTCCAGCCGAACCCGCGCACCGCACCCCGCCAGGTCGCGCAGGACGCCGTCGGCACGCGTCAGCGCGCTCTCGTCGTCCAGCAGCGCGTCGTCGAACATCGCACTCGCCGCCGACGTCAGTCCGTGAGGCTGCGGGCCTCGCCCACGAGCATCACCGGGATGTCGTCGCGGACGGGGTAGGCGAGGCGGCACATGTTGCAGACCAGCTCGTCGCGGTCGACGTCGACCGCGAGCGTGGCGCGGCACTGCGGGCAGACGAGGATCTCCAGCAGCGCGGGATCGAGGTTCACGAGGTTGCCTCCTGGCGGATGAGGGTGAGGACGGCGTCGCGGACCGACTCCATCGTCGCCTCGTCGTCGGCCTCGACGTTGAGACGGAGCAGCGGCTCGGTCTGCGAGCTGCGCAGGTTGAACCACCAGTCTGCGGCCGTGACCGTCAGGCCGTCGAGCCGGTCCTGCTCGTGATCCGCGTACGCCGCCGCGACCCGCGCCGTCACAGCACCGGCGTCGGCGACGCGGGAGTTGAGCTCGCCCGACGACGGGTAGCGCTCGAACTCGGCGATGACCTGCGACAGCGGCGAGCCGGACTCGCTCGTCGCGGCGAGCACGTGGAGCGCGGCCAGCATGCCGGAGTCGGCGAGGAAGAAGTCGCGGAAGTAGTAGTGGCCGGAGTGCTCCCCGCCGAACACGGCCCCGGTGCGTGCCATCTCCGCCTTGATCAGCGAGTGGCCCACAGGGGTACGGACCGGCGTGCCGCCGTTCTCGACGATCACCTCGCGCACGGCACGTGAGGTGATGACGTTGTGCAGGATCGTCTCGCCGGGGTGCTTCGCGAGCTCGCGCGCGGCGATCATCGCCGTGACCGCCGACGGCGACACGAGCTCGCCCCTCTCGTCGACGACGAAGCAACGGTCCGCGTCGCCGTCGAACGCGAGGCCGATGTCTGCGCCCTGCTCGCGCACCGCCTTCTGGAGGTCGACCAGGTTCGCGGGGTCGAGCGGGTTGGCCGGGTGGTTCGGGAACGTCCCGTCGAGCTCGAGGTAGAGGCCGTCGACCTCCACGTCGAGGCGTGCGAGGACCGCGGGTGCGATCAGCCCGCCCATGCCGTTCGCGGCGTCGACCACGACCCGAAGCGGCCGCCGACCGGCCGGGACGCCCACGAGGGCGATGACGCGCTCGACGTACGCGGTCAGGGCGTCGCGCTCGGTCACGGCACCCGCGGCGTCGGCAGGCTCGACGCCCGCTACCGCGCGTTCGGCGATCGCCGACAGGCCGGTGTCGCGACCGATCGGACGAGCGCCAGCACGGCACAGCTTGAGCCCGTTGTCGCCGCTGGGGTTGTGGCTCGCGGTGACCATGATCCCGGGCATGTCCCACTCGCCCGACGCGAAGTAGAGCATGTCGGTCGACGCGAGACCGATCGCGACCACGTCGGCCCCGGTGCTCGTGATTCCGTCGGCGAGCGCCTCGGCGATCTGCGGCGAGGTGACGCGCATGTCGTGCCCGACGACGACCGAGCCGGCCGTCCTGTCCGGACGTGCCGCGACGCCGGTCTCGACGGCGAAGGCCGCACCGAGTGCCCGAGCCACGTCGGCGTCGAGCACCTCGGGCGAGGCGCCGCGCACGTCGTACGACTTCACGAGGGACGCGAGGCGCGCGGCGAGGGTCTGCTGGTCCATGTGGTTCAGTCCTGGGGTCCGAGGACGCGGAGGTGACCGCGTCGGTTGCTCTCTGCTGGCGCCGCGACCGGCGGCGGCGCCTGTGCTGCCTCTCGAACCGCGTCTGCGAGCGCCTCGAGGTCGTGCGACGAAGGTGCCTGCGCGGCCGCGAGGTCGATCTCGAGCCGGAGCACCTCCCACCCCTTCGGCGCCGACAGGCGCAGGGCGTGGTCCTCGCAGAGATCGTAGCTGTGGGGCTCGGCGTAGACCGCCAGCGGGCCGAGGACCGCGGTCTTGTCGGCGTACACGTAGGTCAGGGTCGACACGGCGGGGCGGAGGCACGCCGGACGAGTGCATCGACGCTGGGGGCTCACAACGCTGAGAGTAACGTGCCGGCCGCCGACGGCCTGATGCGGCGCTCCGTGCGGTCGGCGCCTCCGCACCGCTGTGCGGAGGCCCGGCTGCTTGCGACGACACACCCGTCGCGGTAGGACGGTCCCATGGCCCGACGGAGCAACCCGCGCGTGGAACCCCTGACCGGTCCGCGCGGCGGTCGCCGCCGTGACCGCCGGGGCCGTGGGTTCCGCGGACCGGTGGCCGTGCCCGGGCCGTTGTCTCCGCGCGGCGTCCCCGGCGGCTGGGACCACGGCTCCCAGTTCGACACCGCCGTCCTGGGTGCGCTGGCGAGGCTGCGACCGTCGCACGCGGCCGCGCTCGCGGAGCTCGACGTCGCGGTCGAGGACGTCCCGGTCCTCCCCCGCCGCTGGCGCGACGACGTCCCCCTCGGCACCGTCGTACCCGACCACGAGCGGGCGCGGGTCGTACTCTTCCGGCACCCGATCCAGCACCGTGCGGAGACCCGCGCCGACCTCGACGACCTCGTTCTCAGCGTGCTCGTCGACCAGCTTGCGACGCTGTGGCGCTGCGAGCCCGAGGACATCGATCCCCGGGCCTGAACCTCAGGGCGCAGCCGGCTTGACGACCGGGGCCGCCTCGCGGACCGGAGCAGGCAGGAGCGGTGTCACCGCGAAGCCTCCGGTCTCGTACGCGGCCGCTGCGCGCACGGCGCCACCGGTGGCCTCGACCGTGAGGTAGGCGACGTCGTCGGCGTCGACCCCGACGCCACCGGCGCCGAACGGGTCGAGCGTCGTCGTCGCGCCGGCGGGCGACTCGAGCTCCGTGTTGCCGACCTCGGTGCCGTCCTCGGCGTGCGCCGTGACCCGGACCGTCGACGGCTGGTCGCCGGCGGGAGTCACCATCAGGCGCGTCGAGCCGGGCGCCAGCGCGCGACCCACCTGAACGGGCACGACCGCGGTGTCCTCCCAGGCGACGGTGGCGACGGAGTAGCCGACGTCGCTGCCGACGGTGGTGCGCACCGAAGCCGTCACGGGTACGTCGGAGGTGAGTCGCACCGCGTACGCGCGGGGGCTGATGTCGGCGGGGAGGCGTACGGAGGTCACCGACTGCGGCGCGACGTCCACCGACTCGAGGCCGGTCGGGGTGAAGAGACCGTCCTTGGTCGCGATCGACAGCCCGACGGTCGCCGTCCGGTCGGAGGGGTTGGCGACCAGCAGCGTCCGGGCGCTGCGTCCCGCGGGGACGCCCGCCACCGTCACGTCGTTCGCCGGGAGCGCGGAGCTGGGGAGGAACTCGCTGCCGGCGGGAGCGGTGACGCCCGACCGCGAGACGTCGACGGCGGCTGCGGCGACCGCGCCGCGACGTACGACGGCACGGACGGCGAGCTCCGGCGAGCCCGACGTGAGCTGCGCGAGCCGGACGACCTTCGAGGTGCCCGGGTCGACGGTGATGCCGCTCGTCCCGACGCCGTCGACCTCGCCCGCGTCGCCGTACAGGGTGAGGTCGACGACGCCCGGCGACGTCGACGTGTTCGTCAGCACCAGCGCGGTGCTGTGCTCAGCGGTGCTGCCCGCTCCGACGAACCACCGCTCGGGCAGCGGGCGCGGGCACGCGCCGACGGCCAGGCCGCCACCGTCCCCGCTGCTCGCCCTCGCTGCGGAGTACGCCACGGTCCCGGGTGCTTGCGGCCCCGTGACGTCCACGAGCAACGACGCCGTCTTCTGGCCGGCAGCGGCCGTCGCCCACGTCCCGCGCGGTGCATCGGCGAGCGCGGCGACGGGGTCGGCGCCGGGGAGCCGGACGACCGTGCGGGAACCGCCGTCGACCGCCGCACCAGGAAGGGTTCCGACCGCGACGGTGGTCGGCGACGACTCCCCCGCGTGGGTGAATGCGGGGCACCCGTAGGCCAGCATCGAGACCTTCTCGGCCGACGGCGGCGCAGGGGCGTCGCCGCTCGACGCGGTGCGCACCTCGCCGACCACGAGCAGCAGCGCAGCGAGCAGGATGGCGCCGATGACCAGGCGTCCCGACTGGGCGCCCAGCGCGATCGCCGCCGAGGTCGTCTCGACGACCTGGTCCTTGACGCGGCGGCCACCGGCCTTGCGCTTCGGCGTGCGGGGACTCATCGGACCTCCCTCGCTCGACCGGGCGCCGCGGCGATCGTGACGACCACGAGCAGCCCGAGCTGGACGTAGGCCAGGATCGGACGGATCGCCGAGTCCGGTGCATCGACCCGACCCGACTCGGTGGTGAACGTCCACACCCGCGAGCCCTCAGGGCTGCCGGAAGGCTTGAGACCCGGGACGATCTCGAGCGCGTCGACGAGGGCGGGATCGGCAGGTGCCGGGACGTAGATCGCCTGGATGCCGTACTGGCCGATGCGCTCGAGCACGCCGGTGGACGGGTTGGTGAGCAGCCGACGGACGTCGGTGTCGAGGTCGCGGAACGCTTCGGGCGGCGGCATCACGGCTTCGTCACCGAGCCGAGTGCCGTCTCCTGCCACCACCTGCTGGAACACGCCCTCCTCGCGCGACCCGGTGAGGACGAGCGTCGAGGACCCGTCGGCGGCACGGTCCGCGAGATAGGCGGGCACCTCCGTGATCGGGCCCCGCTCGAGCGGGTCGTCGACGCTGCGGACGACCCACCAGCCGGTGGCGAGCAGCGGACCGGCGATCGCGACCACGACCCCGATGGCATAGGCGCGGCGGCGCAGCGGGCGCTCCGCCCACCGCTCGGTCAGGCCGTCTGCCGCCATCCCCGCTGCAGCGGCAAGGGCGGCGACCCACAGCGTGGCGGGCACGCCGACCCATGCGGGTCCGGACGAGATGCCATCGGTGAACCGCGCCCCGGCACCGAGGCTCGCCCAGGCGAGACCCCACAGGCCTGCTGCCCAGGCGACGAGGACGCCGGCCCGGCGATCGGTGCGCATCAGCGCGAGCAGGCCGAGGAGCACCAGCGCTCCGGTCGCGTACGTCGCCGCGCCTGGTCCGCCGGCGTGCCCGAGGGCGAGCTGCCAGGTCGGCGGGTCGAGGTCTCCGACGCCGGCGTCGGCGCGTCCGGCCTCCCACCACCAGGCGCCCGGGTTCAGCGCGCGGGTCCACATCCAGGACCCCAGCAGGGCCCACGGGACCAGCAGCGCCGTGGCGATGCTCGGCCACCCGCGGCGGCGCAGGAGGACCCCGCCGGCGAGGAGCAGCGGCGCGGCGGTCAGCACGTACGTCAGGGGTGCGAACGCGGTCGCCAGCGTCAGCCACAGCCCGAGACGCAGGCCGTCGGTGACCCGAGGACGTGTCGTGAGCAGGTAGGCCGAGTTGACGATCGCGGGGGCGGCGGCGAGTGCCACCACGGAGCCGATCCGACCCTGGGCGACGGCACCGGAGGTCGCCACGAGGATGCCGTAGGTGGCGCCCCACCAGAGCGCGATCCACGGCGAGGCGAACAGTCGGCGCGCGAGGCGGTGGGCGGTCAGTGCGGCGAGGACGGAGCCGGCGAGCAGCACGACGGAGACGGCGAGATCGGCGTTGCCGCCGAAGAGCGTCCCGAGCAGCGCCAGCGGGACCACATAGCCCGGCGCCGCGACGTCGCTGCCGATGCTCACGTCGTGGGAGCCGGACGTGAACAGCGACCACCAGGCTCCGGCGCTGTCCGGTGCCGGGAGCAGCGCGCCGCCGGCCAGGAACCCCGATCCGATCACGGTCCGCGCCGCCACCAGCGCGACGATCGCCAGCATCAGCACCGTCCCGGCCCACGGGTGACGCGACAGGAGCGACCCGCTGACGGGCAGCTCGTCCTCGTCGTCGTCGCGCGCCTCGACCGCGGCGCGGCGCCCGGTCATCTCGGGGGCTGGGCCGACCAGGGTGTTGATGAGCTCGCCGACCGCGTCCAGCCCGTGCCGGTACGGGATCAGGGGCGACGGCAGCAGCCTCTCGCGGACCGACTTCTGGTCCACGCGCGACGCCGCCGCGCGGCGGCGTCGCGCCCGGAACATCGCTCCGGGCCGAAGGTAGACCGCGAGCGTGCCGGCCAGCTCGTCGGCGGCCTCGCGAGGCGCCTTCGCGACGAGCAGCGCGAGGGTGCGGAGCACGGAGCCGAGCAGGAGCCGGACCGACTGCCACAGGAATCCGGGGCGGCTCGCGTTGGCGAGCAGCGTGTAGACGGCCGCCCGGCGCAGGTCACGGCGCGGGCGGCGCGCGATCGACCCGACGCGTACGGCGGTCGCGGACGCCTCGACGTGGAAGGCCACCGCCGCAGGCACGACCCGGACCCGGTAGCCACGGCGTGCGGCCCGCCAGCCGAGGTCGATGTCGTCGAAGAAGAGCGGGAGCTGCGGGTCGAAGCCGCCGAGGTCGTCCAGCACGCGGCGGCGTACGAGCATCCCTGCTGTGCTGACCGCGAGCACGTCGTGGGGGCGGTCGTGCTGGCCCTGGTCGGGCTCACCGCGCTCCAGCCCGGTCTCGCGCGCTCCCGTGCCGGTCACCGTCACCCCGACCTCGAGCAGCCGCTTCAGCGACGGCCACTCGCGCAGCTTCGGGCCGACGATGCCGATGTCCTCGGACTGCGTCGCCTGGTCGAGCAGGTGGGCGAGGGCGTCCGGACCGGGCGACGAGTCGTCGTGGAGCAGCCACACCCACTCGGTCTGCTGGGCACCGTCGAGCGCCACGCGGACCGCGTCGCCGAAGCCGGTGCCTGCCGGCGCCGTACGGATGGACGCCGGGTGGAGGTAGCGGCCGAGGATCTCGCGCGTCTCGTCAGTGGACGCCACGTCGACGGCGACGACCGCGTTCGGCAGGTGGGGCAGGGACGCCAGCGCGTCGAGAACCTGGGGAAGCCAGCGAGCGCCGTTGCGGCACACGATCACGGCGGTGACGCCAGGGGGCGAGGAGATCCACTCGCGGGAAGGGACCAAGCCCTCGTCGACGCCTTCGAACATAGGTTGGCGAGTCTAGCCGTGCCGATCCAGGGGCTTCCGCGGGGTACGCGCCGCATGCACGCACCCCCGCAGCGACGGGCCGATCGGCACCGTCGGCCCGTCGACGAGCGACTGCCGCCCGCCGTCAGGACCGCGCTCTAGATCGCGCGCTTCTTGAGCTTTCGTCGCTCGCGCTCGGACAGACCGCCCCAGATCCCGAACCGTTCGTCGTTCTCGAGCGCGTACTCCAGGCACTCGCCGCGCACGTCGCAGGTCAGGCAGACCCGCTTCGCCTCACGTGTCGAGCCGCCCTTCTCCGGGAAGAATGCCTCCGGGTCGGTCTGCGCGCACAAGGCGCGGTCCTGCCAACCCATCTCCTCGGCGTCTGCTTGGAAGATGTCTTCCATCAGTCTCGCCTCCTACCCCTCGTGATTCCCCGTGGCCAGCGCCGCCCGTGCCCTGGTGCTGGCTCGCGACCCCTCGCGAGCCGGTGACCCGGGAGCTGGAGAGCCCCTGAATCGTGCACCTGGGAAGTCCAAGAGGACGACACTAGTGAAATTACATGCCTGTCAATACCCATCCGTCAAGCCGAGTGGTGCTAATGCGAAGGCCCGTACCTGTGGTACGGGCCTTCGAGAGTGATGGAGATCGCGTCAGGAAGGGCTTCCCGGCGACCACCAGGACGTGGTCCGTGAGCCGTCGTCGCCACGGTCGTCGTCGTTGTCGGCGGCCGGGCGCTCGCCCGACTCCGAACCCGTCGACGCGTCGGCCGCGTTCGGGTCGGTGGTGTCGAACGTGGGCTCCGTCGCCGGCGGGTCGAAGGTCGCGTTGCCGAAGCGGGCGTACGGCTGCTCTGCCTCGGGCTCGGTCGCTCCCCAGCCGCTCGACGGTGCCGGGCTGCCCCACCCCTGCGACGGCTGCTCGGTGCCGTACGGCTGCTGCGCCGGCTGCTGGGTCGGCTGCGACCAGGAAGAGCCGTACTCGGTCGCCGGCTGCCACGCGGGCTGCTCGGTGGCCTCCTGGGCCCACGTGTTCTGGGCCGGCTGGGCGGGCTGCGACCAGCTGTTGTCCTGACCCCATGCGGAGTCCTGCGGCGCGCCCCACGTGGGCTGCTGCTCCTGCTGGGGCGCACCCCAGCCGGGCTGCTGGTCCTGCGCCTGCTGCTGGCCCCACGGGTCCGGCTGCTGCTCGGCCGGGGGCGTCCAGACCGCCGTCGACTGCTCGGCCGGCTCGACGTCGGCCGGGCCGTCCTGCTGCTGAGGGGCCTGCTGCTCGGGCTGCGCCACGTGCTGCGGGGCCGCGTGCTGCGGCTGGGACCACGACACCTGCTGGGCGCCTTCTGCGGCGGCGTAGCCGGCGGCACCGGCGGCGTACGGCTGCCAGCCCTGCTGGGCCGACTGCTGCGACGCTGCCTGCGGCTGCTGCCAGCCGGCCTGCTCGCTGCCGCCCCACTGCTGCGCGGGCGCGGCCGGCCAGCCCTGCTGCTGGCCGCCCTGCTGCTGGGCCCAGGGACCCTGCTGCTGGCCGCCCCAGGCCTGGGGCTGCTGCTGGCGCACCGGCGCGGGAAGCGAGCCGAGGACGAGGACGCCGGCGAAGATCGCCAGTCCGCTCAGGGCGAGGGTGGCGAGCTGCACGATCGCGAGCGAAGCCTTGCCCTGGAGGAGGTCGGTCGAGAGCATCGAGAAGAACCCCCACAGCCCGAGCACCACGCCGACTCCGAGGACGGAGATCGCAGCGATCGTGATCAGGCGCGCGTGCGAGCTCGAGGCGTCCTTGCGCGGGGCGGCGATCGCGACGGCGAGGACGACCAGCAGGACCGGTCCGACGCCGAGGGTGCCGTCGAGCGTGCGGTCGTCGAGCAGCGCGATGAACGTCGCGAGCAGTGTCGCGGCGACCACGCCGAGCAGCGCGAAGGAGAAGATGTCGCGGTAGGTACGCAGTGAGTCGGTCACGGATCCCCATCTCGTGGTTCGGGGGCAGAGCATGGTTCGGGGGCAGAGCACGGCCCTGGTCCCCACGGACGGACCTACCCTACGCAGCAACGGGTGCAGGAGTCTCCCCCGGGCGTGCAGGACCACCCTGTCGAGAAGGGACAATGGGCCCATGAGGATCACTGTTCTGTCCGGAGGGATCGGCGGCGCGACGTTCGTCCGCGGTCTTCTCGACGAGGTCGACGACGCCGATGTCACGGTCGTCGGCAACACTGCCGACGACATCTGGCTGTTCGGCCTCAAGGTGTGCCCGGACCTCGACACCCTCATGTACACGCTCGGGGGCGGCATCGATCCCGTGCGCCGCTGGGGCCGCGCCGACGAGTCGTGGAGCGTCAAGGAAGAGCTCGCCGCGTACGGCGCGCAGCCGACGTGGTTCGGTCTCGGGGACCGTGACGTCGCGACCCACCTCGTGCGGACCCAGATGCTCCAGGCCGGGTACGCGCTCAGCGACGTCACGCGCGCGCTCTGCGTGCGGTGGGAGCCGGGGGTGACCCTGATCCCGATGACCGACGACCGGGTCGAGACGCACATCGTCGTAGACGATCCGAATCAGCAGAGCGTCGTAGACGATCCGAATCAGCAGAGCGTCGTAGACGATCCGAATCAGCAGAGCGTCGTAGACGATCCGAATCAGCAGAGCGTCGTAGACGATCCGAATCAGCAGAGCGTCGTAGACGATCCGAATCAGCAGAGCGTCGTAGAGGACGGCGGGCAGCGCAGCGCGATCCACTTCCAGGAGTACTGGGTACGGCACCGCGCGGCGATCCCCGCCCACGACGTCGTGATGATCGGGATCGAGGACGCGAAGCCCGCACCCGGCGTCGTCGAGGCCATCGCCACGGCCGACGTCGTGATCGTCCCGCCGTCGAACCCGGTCGTGTCCGTCGGCCCGATCCTCGCGGTCCCGGGCATCGCCGACGCGCTGCGGGCGACCCGCGCGCCGGTGGTCGGTGTGTCTCCCATCATCGGGACGGGGGCCGTGCGGGGCATGGCCGACCAGCTGCTGACCGCGCTCGGGGTCGAGGTGAGCGCCGGTGCGGTCGGCGCCCGGTACGGCGCGCGTACGGCGGGTGGGGTCCTCGACGGCTGGCTCGTCGACACGTCCGACGCGAGCCAGGTGCCGACACTCGAGGCAACGGGGCTGACCACCCGCGTCGTCCCGCTCTACATGTCCGACCCGGCCACAACGCGGACGCTCGCGGCCGACACGCTCGCGCTCGCGCGTGAGATCGGCGACGCCCGATGAGCCTCACGCTGTGGCCGGTGACCGGCGTCGGCGAGGTCGGCGCCGGTGACGACCTCGTCCACCTGCTTCTCGGTCGCCTCGACGAGCCGCTCCGCGACGGCGACGTCGTCGTGATCACCAGCAAGATCGTCAGCAAGGCTCTGGGCCTCGTCTCGACGGCCGACCGCGAGACCGTCATCGACGACGAGACCGTACGCGTCGTCGCGCGACGCGGCCCGACCCGCATCGTGCGCAACCCCGCCGGTCTGACGATGGCGGCCGCCGGGGTCGACGCCAGCAACACCGTGCCGGGGACCGTCCTCACGCTGCCGCGCGACCCCGACGGCGAGGCGCTCGCGCTCCGTCGGCGCCTGCAGCGGCGCGCCGGGGTCGAGGTCGGCGTGGTGCTCTCGGACACCGCCGGCCGTGCCTGGCGCACGGGCCAGACCGACATCGCGATCGGGAGCGCCGGCCTGAAGGTCGTCGACTCGCTGTCCGGCACCCTGGACACCTACGGCAACGCGCTGCAGGTCACCGAGCGCGCGATCGCCGACGAGATCGCCGGAGCGGCCGAGCTGGTCGCCGGCAAGACCGGACGCACCCCGTTCGTGGTGGTCCGCGGTCTCCCGAGGCACTGGGTCGGAGACCACTGGGCGTCGGCCCGTGCCGGCGCCAAGGACCTGCTGCGTCCGGACGACGAGGACATGTTCGGCCTGGGAGCTCGTGATGCGGTCGAGGTCGCGCTGGGGTCGGACGTGCCGCTCGGTTTCCCGAGCGCACCGCCGGACGCACTCGAGCGGGTACGGGACCTCGCGTCAGCCGATCCTGCGCTGGTCGATGTCGAGATCGTCGACGACGCGATCCGTGTGACGGCGCGCAGCGACGCCGCGGACGCGCTGATCGAGGCGGGGCGCGTGGCCGAGCGGCTACGGGTCGCGGCCCGCGCGCACCGCGTCGTGCACCGTGTCGAGGTTCGGGCCACCGTCGCCTCCGGCCGTTAAAGTTGGCAGCGTGACACTTGCCGAGCTGCTCGCCGACGCCGCACGGACCGACGCCTCACGCCCGGTCGTGACGTACTACGACCTCGAGACCGGCGAACGCGTCGAGCTGAGCGTCACGACCGCCGCCAACTGGGTCGCCAAGACCGCCAACATGCTGCAGGACACCCTCGGCACCGACGACGACACGACGGTCGACGTCCTGCTGCCCCTGCACTGGGAGACCGTCGTCTGGCTGCTCGCCTGCTGGGTCGCGGGGTGCGCCGTCAGCGTGCGGCCCGGCGACAGGATCGTCGTCGTCGGTCCGGACGATCTCGACATCGCGGGCAGCCAGGGCGCCGACGACGTCGTCGCCCTCTCCCTGCGCCCGCTCGGGGGTCGGTTCACCACGCCGCTCCCGCCCGGCGTCATCGACTACAACGCCGAGGTCCCGTCGCACGGTGACCGGTTCGTCGCCTACTACCCACCTACCGACAGCTCGCCGGCCGTGCGTGATGACGGCGACATGCTGACGCACGCCGATCTCGTGGCCGAGACGGCGGCCCGTTACCCGGACGGGTCCCGGGTGATGCTGGTCGGCAACCGCGACGCGGTGCCGCTGCTGCACGTGGTCCCGGCCGTCCTCCACGCGACAGGGTCGCTGGTGCTCGTGCGTTCCGCCGACCCTGAGGCCGACAGCGACCGGATCGCGGCGATCGCCGAGACCGAGCGCGTCACCGTACGCTGACGTCCGCTCAGCAGGCCGACGCGAGGTCCTCGGAGTCGTTCACCTTCGCGGACCGTCGCTTGTCCGGGTCGGGGTCGGCCTTCTGGTCGCCCGCCTTGGTCGCCTTGGCCGAGGACGGCGCAGCTGTCGCCGTCGGGCCCGACTCCGAGCGGTCGACCGCCTTCTCGACCATCGCGCGGATCTTCTTGAAGTTCGGGTCGCCCGTATCGACGGCCGGCGGTACGAGGGACACCGTCGAGATCTTCGCCCCGCGGGCCTTCAGCGCGAGCTCGACGAAGGTGTCGAGCTCGCCTGCCGGGATGTCCGTGCTCAGCATCTTCTTGCTCGACTCGGCGATGCCGGTGGCCTTGAGGAGGACGGTGTTGGGGTCGAGCTGCTGGAGCATCGCGTTCATCACGCACTTCTGGCGAGCCATGCGGGAGTAGTCGGAGTTCTGCACGCGGCTGCGGGAGTACCAGAGGGCCTCCTTGCCGTCGAGCACCTGGCGACCCTTCGGGATCCAGCCGGTGATCGGTGATCCGATGCCGCCGATCGCCGTCCGCTGGCGGACCCGGACCTTGACGCCGCCGACCGCGTCGACGAGCGAGGCGAAGCCCTTCATGTTGATCATCACGTGGTAGCTGATCGGGAGACCGGTGATCTCCTCGACCGCGGCCTGCGTCGCCGCGACGCCCTCGTGCCCCTTGCCGCCGAACAGGTCGGGGTGGTCGTCCGCCCACGTGTTGACGCTGTTCAGGTAGCAGCCCTCGCAGTCGAACCCGTCGGGGAACTCCTCGTGCATCGGGAAGTCCTCCGGGAACGGCACGTCGGCCAGGTTGCGCGGCAGCCCGACCAGCACGGTGTCGCCGGTGTCGGCGTCGATGCTGGCAACGGTGATCGAGTCCGGGCGGAGACCGTCACGGCCCTTGCCCGAGTCGCCGCCGAGCAGCAGCACGTTGTAGCGGCCGCCGTCGGCCTCGTGCACGACGGAGCTGCCGAAGACCGTGGTGATGAAGTCCTTCTGGACCGCCATCAGGTTCGACGCGACGAAGAGCAGTCCCGCGGTGACGAAGCAGAGCATGCCCGTCACGCCGCTCAGCGCGAGCCGGTGGCCGCGGTCGAGACGCAGCGGCGCTCCGAGGCGCCACGCGTCCGCGAACAGCGCGACCCAGCCCAGTGCCAGCGCGATCAGGCCGAACCGGAGCAGCCAGAGCATCCACGGCGTGGTGAGGATCGAGATGACGATGCCCCGGTCGAGCAGCCCGAGAAGGACGACGAGCGCGACGACGGCCCACAGCGCCGCCCAGACGCGCAGGGCGATCCTGCCCACCCGGCGGTTGCCCGCGACGAGCTGTGCCGATCCGGGTGCGACGAGCGTCATCAGCATCAACGACAACGCGCGCCGGAAGCGTACGCGCGCCGATGCGAGCTCGGCCGGCGTCCGGGCGTAGCCGTCTGCGTGGTCGGACATGACCCCCCGTGCTGTCGTCGTCGTGCGGCGCCCCGCTGACTCGGGGACGCCCCGTCAGTATCACCAGCGGCCCCGCCGACGCTGCGACGACGCGCCGATGACTCCGCGGGCCGAGAACGGGCGTCCGGTACCTTCGAACGCATGCCCGATCCCGATCCGCGCCGCGGCGACGGTGGCGACTACCAGTGGCTGTACGGCCCTGACGACGACGCCACCAAGGTTGTGCGACCCCCGTCGTCGCAGCCGACCGGACCCTACGGAGCTGCTCCGTACGGTGGCCCTGGCCCGCAGCAGACCGGCCCGGCCCCCCAGCAGCAGCCGTCGAACCTGCCGCCGATGCAGTTCCCCGACCAGCGACCGCCCGCGGGTGGCTCGCGGTCGGGCCGTTCGGGTGGCGGCGGCGGGTGGTGGCGACGCTGGCTGCGTCCTCGCCGGCTCATCCCGCTGCTCCTCGGAGCGTGGCTGGTGTTCCTGATCGCCGTCCCGATCTGGGCGTGGGGCAAGATCGAGAAGGTCGACGCGACGCCCGACGGCGAACGCCCTGCCGAGCAGGGCGGCACGACCTACCTCCTGGTCGGCTCGGACAGCCGCGAGGGTCTGACCGCCGCACAGCGCAAGGAGCTGCGGACCGGCGACGCCGAGGGCCGCCGTACCGACACGATCATGCTCATGCACGTCGGCAGCGGTCCGACGACCCTTGTGTCGATCCCGCGCGACTCGATCGTGCCGATCCCGGGGTATGGGCGGACGAAGATCAACGCCGCGTACGCCTATGGCGGACCGAAGCTGCTCGTCGAGACGCTGGAGCAGTCCACCGGCGTCCGGATCGACGACTACGTCGAGATCGGCTTCGGCGGCTTCGTCAACATGGTCGACGCCGTCGGCGGCGTCGAGATCTGCCCCAAGCAGCGGATCAAGGACAAGGACGCCGGCCTGAACATCAAGAAGGGCTGCCAGGAGGTCGACGGGGCGACGGCCCTCGGATATGCACGCTCTCGCCACACCTACGCGTCGCAGGACCTGCAGCGCGTCCAGTCCCAGCGCGAGGTGCTCGGCGCGATCGCGGGCGAGGTGAAGACGCCGTCGACGTTCCTCAACCCGTTCCGCTACGCCGGCGTCGTGAGCTCCGCGACCGGCTCCTTGCGCATCGGCGACAATGTCGGCCCCCTCTCGCTCGGGCGGTTCGCCTGGAACCTGTCCGGCGCGATGGGCGGCTCCGGCCTCAACTGCACGGTCCCGATCGCCGACGCGTCGGTGCGGTGGGACAAGAAGCGTGCGTTGGAGCTTTTCGGCTACATCAAGGCCGACGAGACCGACAAGATCACCAAGGCGGTCTGCACCAAGGACGGGCTCCAGCACTGACGTGACGCCGGGGAGGCGGATCGCGGTCGGCCCCCGCCGGAAGAGCAGGCCGTCCAGCTCGACGACGACTGGGCGAGATCGACGTCCCGGTGCGCCTGTGTCGATGTCGTGCAGCACCGAATCGATCCACCTCCGGCGGGTCGCGGCCGGCGCGCAGCGAGGATCTTGCGCGACGGACGAGACGGCGTCCACAGGTGTTCACGCGAACGAGGACGGCGGTAGTCCACGGTCGGATTCTGACCGTGGGCTACCGCCGTACGGGGTGACCTCAGAGCTCGGACTGGATCCCGGCCAGGAGCTGGCGGGCCATGACGATCCGCTGGACCTGGTTCGTGCCCTCGTAGATCTGGGTGATCTTCGCGTCGCGCATCATGCGCTCGACCGGGTAGTCGCGGGTGAAGCCGTAGCCGCCCAGCAGCTGCACCGCGTCGGTCGTCACCTGCATCGCCGTGTCCGACGCGAAAGCCTTGGCGGCCGCGCCGAAGAACGTCAGGTCCTTGTCGCCACGCTCGCTGCGCCCGGCCGCGGCGTACGTGATCTGGCGGGCCGCCTCGACCTTCATGCCCATGTCGGCCAGCATGAACTGGAGACCCTGGAACTCGGCGACCGCCTTGCCGAACTGCTGACGCTCCTTGACGTAGCCGATCGCGTAGTCGAGCGCACCCTGGGCGACGCCGACCGCCTGGGCGGCGATCGTGACTCGGGTGTGGTCGAGGGTCCGCATCGCGGTCGCGAATCCGGTGCCCTCGGCGCCGATCATGCGGTCCGCCGGGATCCGGACGTTGTCGAGGTAGACCTCGCGGGTCGGCGAGCCCTTGATGCCGAGCTTCTTCTCGGGCGCCCCGAACGACACGCCCTCGTCGCTCTTCTCGACGACGAACGCGCTGATGCCCTTCGACCGCTTCTCGGGGTCGCTCACCGCCATCACGGTGTAGAAGTCGGACTCGCCCGCGTTGGTGATCCAGCGCTTGACGCCATTGAGCACCCAGGAGTCGCCGTCGCGGACCGCGCGCGTCTTCATGCCGGCCGCATCGCTGCCGGCATCGGGCTCGGAGAGCGCGTACGAGAACATCGACGTGCCGGCTGCGAGCGGCGTGAGGTACTTCTGCTTGAGCTCCTCGCTGCCCGCGAGGATGACCGGCAGGCTGCCCAGCTTGTTGACCGCGGGGATCAACGAGGACGAGACGCAGGCGCGCGAGACCTCTTCGATCACCAGCACCGTCGCCAACGCGTCAGCGCCGGCGCCGCCGTACTGCTCGGCGACGTGCGGTGCATGGAAGTCGGACGCGACCAGCACGTCGTACGCCTCCTGCGGGAAGCGCGCCTCCTCGTCGACGGCGGCGGCGAACGGGGCGACCTTGGCGTCGCAGACCGCACGGACGGCTTCGCGGATGGCCTGGTGCTCTTCGGACAAGGCGTACATGGGCTGGTCGTTGGTCACGCCCCCATGCTAATGAGTGTTAACCGGCCACCGGCAGGGCCCTAGGCTGGGGCCATGACAGCGACCGTCCCTCCGCCCGCCTCCACCACCGAGATCACGTCCGCCGAGCAGCTCCGCGCCGTCGTCGGGCATCCGCTCCAGCCGGTGATCGACAAGGTGCGCGCCGAGCTGGAGGACGACCACGTCGACTGGCTGGGCGCGTCGCCGTTCTGCCTCGTGGCGACCTCCGACGCGACCGGTCGCGTCGATGTCTCGCCGAAGGGTGATCCCGGCGGGATCGGCTACGTCGTCGACCGCACCACGGTCGCGATCCCCGAACGCCCGGGCAACAAGCGGGTCGACGGGTTCCTCAACGTCCTCGAGAACCCGCACGCCGGCCTGCTCTTCGTCGTGCCCGGCCGCGGCGACACGCTACGGATCAACGGGCGCGCCCGCATCGTGTCGGACGCCCCGTACTTCGACGACCTCGTCGTCAAGGGGCACCGTCCGATCCTGGCGCTGGAGGTCGCGATCGAGGAGGTGTTCTTCCACTGCGCGAAGGCGTTCCTGCGCTCACAGCTCTGGAAGCAGGAAAGCTGGCACCCCGAGGTGCTGGCGACCCGCGCGCAGATCGCCAAGCGCCTCGAGCGACGTGAGGAGTCGCTCGAGGCACTGGAGGCGTACTACGGCGAGGCGTACTCGAAGAACCTCTACTGATCAGCCGATCAGCTGCATGTTGCCCGTGATCGGCGCCTGCGGGTAGCACCAGACACGGTGCTGCCTCGCGGGCTCCAGCTTGTTCATGACGATCTGCGCGACGTTCTTGGAGTACGTGATCGATAGGTGCTCGGACAGGTCGATCCCGCAGACGTCCTGGAGGTGGATGTTGTCGACCGCCGACCCGCCACCGACGATGTACGCCTGGCGCCACGGGGTGACCACCTCGTCGTACTGCGTCGCGATCACGGTGTAGTCGATCCCCGGCACGGTCTCGCCGGCGTCGTTGAGCTGCTGGTAGAACGGTGACTGCGGCGCAGGGCTCTTGTCCGCCTGCTGCTGGGCCGCGGGCATGTTGACCAGCTCGAGCAGATCCATCGCAAGGCCGAAGAGGCGCAGCGTCTTGCCGAGCTCGGTGATGCCGGACAGCGTCGTCGGGTGGTTCGACGGCGCGATCCCGATGACCTGGTCGACCTTGGCGGCACCCCCGATCTTGTTGGCGTAGAAGCGTGCGGTCGCGCCGCCCTGCGAGTGGCCGACGAGGTCGACCTTCTCCGCACCGGAGGAGGCGAGGACCCGGTCGACGAACGGAGCGAGCTGGTGCGCGCTCTCGATCATGTCGCCCGTGCCGTTGAGGAACGGGATGCCCGTCGAGTTGCCGTAGTTGAGGGCGTACACGCAGTAGCCCTGGTGCTTCAGCACCGGCGAGAGCCCGTTCCAGTTGTTGTACGCGTTCTCCCAGGTGCCGTGGACGAGCACGACCGGGTTCGGGTGCCGGCTGCTCGGCCGGCACGACCAGTCGTTGGCGCCGATCGGGTTGAGGTTCGGCGCGATCAGCGTCTTGCCGAAGGCGGCCGGGAAGGATGAGTCCTCCCCCAACGGAGCGAACCGCATCGGGCGTGGCAGCGGATTGACCCAGGCCGCCTCGGCAGGCGCGGGAACGGTGACGAAGGCGAGCAGCAGCGCGGCGAACGCAGCGAGCAGACGGGGGAATCGCGAGTTGGCAAGGGCAGGAGCTTTCACGGAACGTCACCTCGGGTCGGCGGGTGACGCCGGCGTCCGACCGGTCGGCGAACACCGAGGGAGAGGCGTCGTCAGGACTGTACTGTGACGCCGATCACGCTGTAAAGTCCGCTGTCACAGGCCGTTACATCAAGGTTGGCGAGTCGCTTCACCCCTGACGACCGCGCCCTTGGCGCGTGCCGCGTCGGCCAGGCGTTCCTGGAACGCCACCATCGCCTCGGCGAGCCTGGGATCGGACGCCGCGAGGATGCGCACCGCCAGGAGCCCGGCGTTGCGGGCGTTGCCGACCGCCACCGTCGCCACCGGAACCCCGGCCGGCATCTGCACGATCGACAGCAGCGAGTCCATCCCGTCGAGATATTTCAGCGCGACCGGGACCCCGATCACCGGCAGCGGCGTCACTGCCGCGAGCATGCCGGGGAGGTGTGCCGCTCCCCCGGCACCGGCGACGATCACCCGGAGCCCACGGCCGTGAGCCTCCCGGCCGTACGCGATCATCTCGTCCGGCATCCGGTGGGCGGAGACGACGTCGGCCTCGTACGGGACGCCGAACTCCTCGAGCGCCTCGGCGGCGGCCTTCATCGTGGGCCAGTCGGAGTCCGAGCCCATCACGATGCCGACCTGCGGTGACTCACTCATGCGTCGCTCCTTCGTCGATCTCGTCGTCCAACCGGCCCTCGAACCAGGCTGCGGCGTGGCGTGCCCGCTCGAGCAGGTCGTCGAGGTCGTCGCCGTAGACGTTCACGTGCCCCACCTTGCGGCCCGGCTTCACCGACTTCCCGTACAGGTGGACCTTGAGTCCGGGGTCGCGCGCCATCACGTGCGGGTACGCGTCGTACAGGCGGCCGACCTCACCACCGAGGATGTTGACCATCACCGTGTACGGCGCACGGGCCTGTGGCGACCCGAGCGGGAGATCGAGCACGGCACGCAGGTGGTTCTCGAACTGGCTCGTGCGTGCGCCGTCCATGGTCCAGTGGCCGGTGTTGTGCGGGCGCATCGCGAGCTCGTTGACGAGGACGCGCCCGTCGGCGGTCTCGAACAGCTCGACGGCGAGGATCCCGACCACGTCGAGCTCCCCCGCGACCTTCATCGCCAGCATCTCGGCCTCGGCCGCCAGCTCGGGGGCGAGATCCGGCGCAGGGGCGATCACCTCGCGGCAGATCCCGTTCTCCTGGCGGGACTCGACCACCGGGTACGCCGCAACCTGCCCCGATGCGGAGCGGGCGACCAGCGCGGAGAGCTCGCGACGGAACGCCACGAGCTCCTCGGCGATCAGCGCGACTCCGGCGGCGAAGGCTTCGTGGGCCTCCTCGGCGGACCTGACCACCCACACGCCCTTGCCGTCGTAGCCGCCGCGGGTCGTCTTCACGACCAGGGGATATCCCTCGCCGTCGGCGGCGAACGCGTCGAGGTCGGCCGGGGTCGAGACCGGCGCCCAGCGCGGGCACGCGATGCCCAGCCCGGTGAGGACCTGCCTCATCTCCAGCTTGTCCTGCGCGAACAGCAGCGCGTGCGGGCCCGGACGGCAGGCGTGGCCCTCCGCGTCGAGCGTACGAAGGTGCTCCGGCGGGACGTGCTCGTGGTCGAAGGTGACGACGGCGCAGTCGGCCGCCACCTCACGCAGGGTCGCGAGGTCGCGGTAGTCGCCCACCGTGGTGGCCGGGTTGACCTGGGCCGCGCTCACCTCGGGCCCCTCGGCCAGGAGGCGCACCGGCACCGCCAGGGAGACCGCGGACTGCTCCATCATCCGGGCGAGCTGGCCGCCACCGATGATCGCGAGGACAGGGCTGTCGATGGGGCTCTGCACGGACACATCGTACGGGGCGGACACGGCGCGGAGGCTCCGACGGTCGGGCCGGCCGGGTCGACGGGCGTCAGCCGTTGTAGGACCAGCGGTGGCGGACGGTCAGCGGCGCCACGTTGCCGAAGCCGCGCAGGTTGCGCTGCGCCATCGCCCGGGTCTCGAAGCGGTCGCTCAACCCTGCGGCGGTGGTGTCGTCGATGATCACCCGGTTGCGCCGGGCCACGGCGGTCAGGCGTGCCGCGAGGTTCACCGGCGGGCCGTACACGTCACCGAGCCGCGAGATGACCGGCCCGGTGCCGAGGCCGACGCGGACGTCGGGCAGGCTCCGGTCTCCGCCGATCTCCGCCACGATCGCGAACGCGATGTCGGTGGCGACCTCGGGCGACTCCGCGACGTACAGGACGGAGTCACCGAGCGTCTTGATCGGACGCCCGCCGCCCTCGGTGACGAGGTCGATGCACCGCGTCTCGAACTCCTCGACCAGGTCCGCGAGCCCGTCGTCGTCGAGGCCGTTGGACAGCTTCGTGAACGCGACCAGGTCAGCGAACCCGACCGTGACGACCATCCGCAGGACGTCCTCCTCGTCGGCGGCGAGAGCCTGGGCGCGACCGGCGGAGGCCGCGAGATGGCGCCGCCAGGCATAGACCAGGAGCCGCTCGAACACGGGGCCCATCGTCTGAGCGACGGCACCGGCTCCGGTGGACCACGGGACGCGGTCGGCGGGCTCGGCGGTGCGGTCCTCCAACGCCTCGGCGAGCGTGGAGACCTGCCAGTCGGCCAGACGCGACATGGTCGTGCCCAGCGCCCGGGTGAGCCGGACGACGGTGTCGTCGTCGATGGCGCCGGAGCCGAGGACTGCCTGCACCATCTTCAACGCGTCGACGTCGGCAGGGACGAACGCCTTGGCGTCGAGGGCGTCCGGGAAACCGAGCGCTCGCCAGAGACGGCGCGCCTCCTCGTACGTGACGCCGGCGGCGGCTGCGACCTCGTCGCTGGTGAAGGTGGGATCCGCACCGAGGATGGCGCGGGAGAGCTCGTCGGACACGTCAGATCTGCTCGTCGGTCGCCGTCGGTTGGTGCGCCTCGAGCACGAGCGAGGTCAGCTGGCGGTGGACGTCCTCGACGTGGGGGACGTCGCGGATCTGGAGGCCCGCCTGCTCGCTGGCGTCGTGCACGATCAGCGTCCCGCAGCCGAGGACCCGGTCCAGCAGGTGCTTCTCGTACGACACGTCGTTGATGCGGGTCAACGGGATGATGCGGCCGGTCCGCGTCAGGAGGCCCTTCTGCTCGACGAGGCGGCGGTTCGTGACGGTGTACGTCCAGGTGAACCAACGCAGGAACGGCAGCACCGCCCACCACACGATCACGACGAGCGCCACCACGATCACGACGGTGCGTACGAGGCCGTCCGTCACGGCGGCGGCGTACCCACCGGCGCCTGCCGCGAGGACCAGGACGAGCACGGCGCCGAACAGCGCCTTCACGTGCGTCCGCACCGTCAGGATCTCGCGCTCGCCCTCGATCAGCAGCTTCTTGGAGACTGTCACGGGGTCATGGTGTCACGACCGCGGGCGCAGATGGGTGATGTCACCGGCAGAGACGACGGAGACCTTGCCGTCCGACGAGACCTCGAGGCGGCCGCTCGCGTCGATGCCGACGGCGGTCCCCTCCAGGTGGGTCCCGTCCGGGAACTCCACCGACACCTCGCGTCCCACGGTGGAGCAGACGCGCTCGTACGCGGGACGCAGCCCGCGGTCGGCGTCACCGTCGGCCTTGACCCAGGCGGAGTAGACGGCCTCGAAGGCACGGGCGTACTCGCTCACCAGCCCGGTGCGCTCCGCCGTCGGCGAGCCCTCGTGCGTCAGCGAGGTGGCGTTCGGGACGTCGATCTCCTCCGGGGTCACCGACACGTTGATGCCGCAGCCCACGACCGCGGCCGGGCCGGTCGGCGTGTCGACCCGCTCGACGAGGATGCCCGCGAGCTTCCGGTCGTCCACGACGACGTCGTTGGGCCACTTGAGCCGGGCTTCGACGCCGGCCTGGCGTACGGCGGCGATCACCGCCGTACCGGTCAGCAGCGGGAGCCACGTCCACCGCTGCGCGTCGACCCGCGGTCGTACGAGGATCGAGACCGCCACCGCGGAGTAGCGGGGCATCTCCCACGTACGGTCGAGCCGGCCGCGCCCGGCGGTCTGGTGGTCAGTGGTGAGCAGGGTGCCCTCGGGGGCACCCGCGCGGGCGAGTGCGGCGAGGTCGGCGTTGGTGCTCGCCGTCTCGGGCGTCACGCGGACGTCCTGCCACCAGGAGGTAGGTCGGATGAGAGCCTGCTCCAGGCCAGCGGCATCGAGCGGGCGTCGGACAAGTGGTGAGTCAGGCTGGTCGCTCATAGGGCCACTGTCCCACGATCTGCGGCCCCGGTCGGGCCTGTGCGACCGTGCGGTTACCCTGAGCGCGTGAGTGAAGCAGTGGCACCCGAACAGGGTCAGATCGACACGCACACGACGGCCGGCAAGCTTGCCGACCTCGATCGTCGTCTCGACGAGGCCGTCCACGCGGGGTCGGCGAAGGCGGTCGAGAAGCAGCACGCCAAGGGCCGCCAGACCGCACGCGAGCGGATCGAGATGCTGTTCGACGAGGGCTCGTTCGTCGAGATCGACGAGCTCGCCCGGCACCGGTCGACCGCGTTCGGGCTCGAGAAGAACCGCCCGTACGGCGACGGTGTGATCACCGGCTACGGCACGGTCGACGGCCGCCAGGTCTGCGTGTTCTCGCAGGACTTCACGGTCTTCGGCGGGTCGCTCGGCGAGGTGTACGGCGAGAAGATCACCAAGATCATGGATCTGGCGATCAAGACCGGCTCCCCGATCGTCGGCATCAACGAGGGTGCAGGCGCACGCATCCAGGAGGGCGTCGTCTCGCTCGGCCTGTACGGCGAGATCTTCCGCCGCAACGTCCACGCCTCGGGTGTCATCCCGCAGATCAGCCTCATCATGGGCTCGTGCGCGGGCGGCCACGTCTACTCCCCTGCGGTCACCGACTTCACCGTGATGGTCGACGGCACCTCCAACATGTTCATCACCGGGCCCGACGTCATCAAGACCGTCACCGGCGAGGACGTGTCGATGGAGGAGCTCGGCGGCGCCCGGACGCACAACACCAAGTCGGGCAACGCCCACTACATGGGTGCCGACGAGGAAGATGCGATCGAGTACGTCAAGGCACTGCTCTCGTATCTCCCCCAGAACAACATGGAAGACGCGCCGGCGTACGACGAGGTGGCTGACGTCGAGTTCTCCGACGTCGACCTCGCGCTCGACACGCTGATCCCGGACTCGCCGAACCAGCCGTACGACATGCACACGGTGATCGAGTCGATCGTCGACGACGGCGAGTTCCTCGAGGTCCAGCCGCTGTTCGCGCCGAACATCCTGATCGGCTTCGGACGGGTCGAGGGCCGGTCGGTCGGTGTGGTCGCGAACCAGCCGATGCAGTTCGCCGGCACCCTCGACATCGACGCCTCCGAGAAGGCCGCCCGCTTCGTCCGTACCTGCGACGCGTTCAACGTCCCGGTCCTGACCTTCGTCGACGTGCCGGGCTTCCTCCCCGGCACCGATCAGGAGTGGAACGGCATCATCCGCCGCGGCGCGAAGCTGATCTACGCCTACGCCGAGGCCACCGTCCCGCTGGTCACCGTCATCACCCGCAAGGCGTACGGCGGCGCGTACGACGTCATGGGCTCCAAGCACCTCGGCGCCGACCTCAACATCGCCTGGCCGACCGCCCAGATCGCCGTCATGGGCGCGCAGGGCGCGGTCAACATCCTGCACCGCAAGACGCTCGCTGCGGCCGACGATCCCGAGGCCAAGCGCGTCGAGCTGATCGACGCCTACGAGCAGACGCTCGCCAACCCGTACATCGCCGCGGAGCGCGGCTACGTCGACCAGGTCGTCCAGCCGCACGAGACGCGTGTCGAGATCATCCGCGCCCTGCGCCTGCTGCGCAGCAAGCGCGAGACGCTGCCGCCCAAGAAGCACGGAAACATCCCGCTGTGAGCGCTTCCGCTGGTCGAGGCGACGAAGTCGATCGAGACCCCGTCACTCCTCTGCTGCGGGTCGTCAAGGGCGATCCGACGCCAGAGGAGCTCGCGGCGCTCGTCGCCGTGGTGGCCGCGCGCGGCGCTGCAGCGGCGGCGGCGACGGGAGCCGCTCCGGCGCGTCGTTCGGCCTGGGGCGATCCTGCCCTCGCTGTCCGCCCCGTCCACAGCCACGGCCGCGACGGGTGGCGCCGGTCGGCGTTCCCGCGCTAGATCCGATCGCCGCCCACCTTGGCTAGGACGCGCTAGAACCTGACCATGAGTCTTCGTCCGTTGTCCGACCTCGGCCCTGCGAGCTGGGTCTCATCGGCCGAGGCGTTCTGGTACGACGTCGTCAACTACTGCCCGCCGGGTTTCGAGGCATACCTCCGCCTCGTCGTCCCGAGGGCGACGAGGACGAGGAGCTGCTCCGCGCACCGTGCGAGGTACTAGCACGCCACACCGGGACTCCCACCGACTCGTACTTCTGTCGCTGAGCCGGGTGGCCGTCGAGAGCGGACGGTTCTCGCACGCGATCGTCGACGAGGACCCCGACGACGAGTGGCGGCTCGGTATCGGCGGTACGCGTACGCTCATCGCCGATCTCCAGGCCGATGGCCGCTTCGACACCACGCCCGTCTACCCGTACGACTGACGGCTCGCTCACCCGCGACGCAACGAGCGGAAGGCGGTGGCGCCGCACGCCTTCCTCGCGCTAGACCTGGGGTATGGCCCTTCGCCCGCTCACCGATCTCGGGCCCGCCGACTGGCTCATCACGGCCGATGCCGCAGGTTTCGACGTGATCTGCCTCGGCGCGCCTGGATTCGACACGTACGTCCGGCTCCTCCACCCGCTCGACGAGGACCTGAGCGGGGAGAACGCAACGCTGAACGCCGAGGGCGACCTCGACGAGGTGCAGATGGTCGCACTGTGCGAGGTCCTCGCACGGCACACGTCCACACCGGACGACGCCTACCACGGCCTGTGGGACGGATTCGGGCAGCTACGTGGCGGGGTCTTCGTCAGCCTGACCACCGGCGAGAGTGGCCAACTGCCGCAGGCCTTCCCTGCCGAGGTCATGGCGTATCCACGCGTCGCGCTGCGCAAGGGCCGGTCGTACCTGCTCTTCCGTGGCCCGCTCGCCGACGCCGGCCATTGGGGAGGTAACTCGGTCCACGGCTGGATCAACAGCCCGAACCTTCTCTGGCCGGCTGATCGCGCCTGGTGCGTGGCGACGGAGATCGACTACCCGTGGACCGGGATCGGTGGTCCTCAGTCGCTGATCGACGAGCTGCACAGCGACGACCGGTTCGACGTCGTGCATGCCGACCCGTACGGGACCCAGCCGTACCGGTGACGCCTCGCCTACGCTGACCGCGTGCTGCCTTCTCGCGTCGTCCTCGCCTCACAGTCCCCTGCCCGCCTCGCCACGCTGCGCGCCGCGGGGATCGAGCCGGAGGTGATCGTCTCCGGGGTCGACGAGTCGGTGATCGTGTCGGACGACCCGGTGGTCGTGGCGACGGAGCTTGCTCGGTTGAAGGCGCGGGCGGTCGCACACCGGATCAAGGACGACGGAGCGCTGGTCCTGGGATGCGACTCGGTGCTGGCCTTCGAGGGCGAGGTCCTCGGCAAGCCAGGCGACGCGGCCACCGCGGTCGAACGCTGGCAGCGCATGCGGGGCCGTTCCGGGGTGCTCCACACCGGCCATTCCGTAAGACTCGGTGAACGTGAGATCAGCGACGACGCAGCGACGACCGTCCACTTCGCCGATGTGAGCGATGCCGAGATCGAGGCGTACGTCGCCACCGGCGAACCGCTCCAGGTGGCTGGCGCGTTCACGGTCGACGGGCTCGGAGGCGCGTTCGTCGAGCGGATCGAGGGCGACCACCACAACGTGGTCGGCCTCTCGCTCCCGCTCGTGCGCAGCATGCTGGCCGGACTGGGTGTCCGGTGGACCGACCTCTGGCAGACGTCGCGAAGCTGACTGCACCTTCACCTGACAGCACCTTCACCTGACGGCGCGCCGTCATGACTCTCGCTTGGCGCCACACTTCACACGCGCAGGCGGAGGAGCCGATCGAGATGCGCCTCGAGAGGCGAGTGGCGATCAGGACGGGGCCGGTGCAGCGCCGGCCGCCGCGCACGCTCATGATCGAAAGGCCGCACACGCTCCGGAGGGCCCGCACGCTCCGAAGCCGCCACACGCTCCGGGGTACCCGCACCGGCGACCGCTGCTCGCGGCTGCGCAGGCACGGCGTCCGGGGCACACCGCAGTGCGCGGAGCTCACGAAGGCGGTCGCTCAACCGTCGGCGCTGCACGCGATGGTGGTCCTCGATCTCCTGGATCCTCGCACCCTTGCGCCGACGGAAGACGAACCCTCGCGCACCGTCGGACTCGACCCAGAGCTTGCCGATATGGATCAGCTGATGGCATCGCGGGCACAGACCGACGAGATTGTCGAGATCGGTCCGGCCACCGTCGCGGTCCCACCACGCCACGTGGTGCAGCTCGAGATGCGTCCCGCGGCAACCGGGGCTGGCGCAGATCCAGCCTTGCCGCGCGAGAACGACCTGCCGCTGTTTGTAGGTCGCCAACCGGTGCGTGCGTCCGACGTTGAGGATGTCGGCCTGCGGAGTCGCACCACCCGTCGCGCCGTCGACCAGGAAGTCGGTCCGGTCGGCACCGCAGCTCAGGTACTCGAAGAGCTTCGGGCCGACCGGGCCCCACCCGGCCAGGACCGGCGGTGCGGCGCCCGGCTGTCCGGCCAGCCACTCCGCGTCCACCATGACGCCGACCTGCGGACGCACTCCCCGGTCGGTAGGCAGCCCGTGCTCGAGGGCCGCGGCAGCGAGGTCGCCGACCGCATCGACGCGGCGCTGCGCCGGAGTGCGCGCGTCGTCAGAACCTCGAGGCGCCGACGCCGCCGTCAGCCACGTCTTGAAGCGCGTGCCGGAGACGGCGTCGAGGAAGCCGTTGACGTGGAAGCCCTCTCCGCATCGCGCGACGGTCAGGTCGTGCTTGTCCATGCCGGCGGCGTAGGCACGGTCGAGCTCCTCGGGGTGCGCGACCTCGACCAGCATCGTGAGCTGCTGGGACAGCTCGTCGGGCTCACACATCCGCGCGACGTCGAGCATGACGTCCTCCGCGGCCTCGACGACCTCGCGGTCGGCCTTCTTCAGGGCGACTGTGAACGCATCGACGTGCGCGCGCCGGATCTCGCCGGCACGGTGCGCCGACCCCACCGCAGGCAGGACCCGCATCGTCCGGCCGGCTGCCGTCGCCCTGCGCGTCTGCCCGGCGTCCCACCGCATCTCGCGCCGTGCCCACGCGGCCGCGGTCGCCGCACCCTCGGCGTCGTGAGCAGCCTGCTCCTGCATCTGGTCGAACCACGTGGCTTGGAGTCCGTCGAGGCGATCGGCAGCGCGCCCGAGGCGCCGCAGCACCTCGCACGTCTGCTCGTCGGTCGCCAAGGCCACCGGCTGGTCGGCAAGTGCGTCCAGCGCGGCCTCGAGCGCGCCCGCCGCATCGATATCGAACATGTATTCGATCCTACTCGGGGCCAATGACAGCCGACTACGACTCGTACGGACCTGTGCGCACCCAGCGCCTCCACTCGTCCTGGGGACGGAAGCCAGACGCCTCCCAGAACGATGCACCCTGCCCGTTGGCCTCGAGCACCATCGCGTCGATCCGTCCCGCACCCACGTCCCTCGCTCGCTCCTCGGCATGGGCGATCAGCGCACGTGCCACGCCGCTGCGCCGCGCACCGGGATCAACGGCGAGCCGGTAGAGGTGGAACCGCCATCCGTCCCAACCGACGATCAGCGAACCCACGATCCGCCCGTCCCGCTCGGCGACCACCAGCGACTCCGGATCTCGCGCGACCAACCGGCGAACCGCATCCTCGGTGTCGGCCGGCCGCGCCTCGTTCTCGCCGGCCCGGCCCCAGAAGTCGACCAGCGCCGCCGCCTCGTCGGCTCGAGCCGGCCTGATCGTCATGCGCGCCACAAAATCACCTTGCGCCGTCCTCGGACTCGAGTGGGCCGGTGCAGACTGGAGCGCGACGATGCCACAGTGGCGTTTCTACCACCGAGGCGACACCGCGCGGCGAGGAGACCACAGTGACGAGGGCGGACGACGCGGGGTTCCTCGACCTCGCGATCGAGCAGGCACGGATCGGATGGGCCGAGGGCGGCGTCCCGATCGGGGCGGCCCTCGTTCACGACGGCACGGTCCTCGCCGTCGGCCGCAACCGACGCGTCCAGCTGAACAGCGCCATCCGGCACGGCGAGACCGACTGCATCGAGAACGCCGGACGGCTTCCCGCCGCGGTCTACCGCCGCAGCGTCCTCTACACGACGCTGTCGCCCTGCTTCATGTGCGCGGGCACGGCGCTCCTGTACGAGATCCCCCGGATCGTCGTCGGCGAGAACCGTACGTTCGAGGCCTCGGAGGACTGGCTGCGGTCGCACGGGACCGTCGTCGACGTCGTGGACGACCAGCGGTGCGTCGCCCTGATGGAACGCATGCTTCGCGAGCGACCGAGCCTGTGGGCCGAGGACATCGGCGAAATGCCCTGACCGCCAGCCGTGACTACTCGACCGGCAGGCCGAGGCCTCGCGCGATGAGCATCCGTTGCACCTCGGACGTCCCCTCGCCGATCTCCAGGATCTTGGCGTCGCGGTAGAAGCGCGCGACCGGGTACTCCTCCATGAAGCCGTACCCGCCGAACACCTGCGTCGCGATCCGCGTGGCGGTCACGGCCTGCTCCGTCGCGTACAGCTTGGCGATCGACGCCGCCTGCTTGAGCTCCCGCCCACCGATGCCGGCGTCCTTCATCGCGGCCGCCTCGTACGTCAGCGCACGCGCCGCGCGGGCGGCGACTGCGAGGTCGGCGATCTGGAAGGCGACACCCTGCTTGCGTCCGATCGGGCCGCCGAACGTCTGGCGGTCGAGCGCGTACTCGCGTGCAAGGTCGAGGCACGCCTCGATGCACCCGACGGCGAGCGCCGCAATGGCGATCCGGCCGTCGTCGAGGGTCGCGAGGAACTGCGCGTAGCCGCGACCACGCTCACCGAGGAGGTTCTCCTCCGGCACGCGGCAACCGGAGAACGACAACGGGTGAGTGTCGGAGATGTGCCAGCCGAGCTTGTCGTACGCAGCCTCGGCCACGAACCCGGGCGTGCCCGCGGGGACGATGATCGTCGAGATCTCGGGACGGCCGCCGTCGCGCATCCCCGTCCGCGCGGTGACCGTCACCAGCGACGTGATCGCTGAGCCGGAGTTCGTGATGAACTGCTTCGCGCCGTCGACGACCCACTCGCCGTCGACGAGCTCGGCCTTGGTCGCCGTCGCACCCGCATCCGACCCGGCACCAGGCTCGGTGAGCCCGAACCCCGCCAGCGCCCGACCGGCGACGAGGTCGGGAAGCCACTGCGCCTTCTGAGCGTCGGTGCCGTAGGTCAGGATCGGGTTGATGCCCAGACCCACCGCGGCCTCGAGGGTGATCCCGATCGACTGGTCGACCCGGCCGAGCTCCTCGATCGCCACGCACAGGCTCGTGAAGTCGCCGCCCGAGCCGCCGTACGCTTCCGGCGCCGTCAGCCCGAACAACCCGAGGTCGCCCATCTTCGCCACGAGGTCCACCGGGAAGTGGTGGTCGCGGTCCCACTGCGCGACGTGCGGGCTGATCTCGGCCTGCGCGAAGTCGCGGACGACCTTGCGGAAGGACTCGTGCTCAGGAGAGAGGGTGCTGTACGCCATGGCGTGATGTTAACAGTCGTTAACCAGCCTCCGCGAGAACGACGACCTCCCCACCTCGTACCGTGTTCCTCGGCTGACGACTTGACAGGTTTGCGATCGCAAATAATGATGTTTGCGAAAGCAAACACGGAAGGACCTCCCTCGTGCACCTCCCCGCCTCGCAGCTCGCTCGGCGCCTCGTCGCAGCAGTGGCCGCGCCGCTCACGACCACAGCGCTGCTCTTCATCCCCGCCACCGCACACGCCGAGGAGGCGCCGCCGCAGACCATGCAGCTCGTCCTGGACGCCTCAGGCTCGATGGCCGAGCCGGCCAAGGGCGGAGGCACGAAGATCGCCGCGGCCCGCACCGCCCTCACCAACGTCGTCGACACCCTCCCCGACGAGGCCGTGGTCGGCATGCGCGTCTACGGCGCCACGATCGACACGGGCAAGGGCGCCTGCACGGACTCCCAGCAGGTCGTCGAACCCGGCACCGACAACCGCGACGCCCTCCGCACCGCCGTCGGGGACTACAAGCCCCTCGGCGAGACCCCGATCGGCTACGCCCTTCAGGAGGCCGGCAAGGACCTCGGCACCGAGGGCAAGCGCACCATCGTGCTCGTCTCCGACGGGGAGTCCACCTGCGATCCCGACCCGTGCAAGGTCGCGCGCGATCTCTCGAAGGACGGAATCGACCTCAAGATCGACGTAGTCGGTCTGTCGGTGGACGCCAAGACCCGCAAGCAGCTTCGGTGCATCGCCGACGCCGGGCACGGCACCTACTACGACGCCGACTCCGCCGCCTCCCTCACCGAACGGCTCGAGGTGACGTCCACGCGCGCGTTCCGCCCGTTCGACTTCACCGGGACACCCGTGACGGGCACACCCGAGCGTGTCAACGCTCCCGAGATCGGGGTGGGTCAGTGGCTGGACAAGGTCCCTGTCCGCGACACCGCCGCCTACTACACGATCCCGCGCACCATCCCCGGCTCGACGATCCACGTGGGTGCGACGACACAGACCCCGGGCGACAGCCTCGGCAGCGGGCTCGTGCTCACCCTCACGGGCGACGACGGCACGACCGAGTGCGGGAGGGGCTCGGCGTTCGAGTCCGCGATCGGGGGTACGAACCTCGTCAGCGGAAGCCTCAACAGCTGGTCGCGGGACGAAAAGCCCGTGTGCGACGACGCCGAAGCCCTGACGCTCGAGGTCAAGATCACGGTGGACGACACCCTCGCAGGCGCTCCGGTCGAGATCGTCGTGTACGAGGAGCCGCCGCTCGCCGAGGGGACGGTTGCGCAGCTTCCTGCCGAGCAGGGCACCCCGCCCTGGGAACGCATGGATCCCGCGACCCCGACCAGTGAGGTCGTCCCCGGGAGCAGCATCGCGAACGCACCTGTCATCGAGGCCGGGACGTACCGCCTCGACATCCGGTCGGGCGAGCGGCAGGTAGTGGCTGTGCCGCTCTCCTGGGGCCAGCACCTCCAGGCACAGATCGACGCGACCCTGACGAAGCCCGCGTACGACGGTGCGGGCGCCTGGAGCGGCTTCGACGTCCACGTCGTCGGCCCCACCCGCTCCGACGCCACCGCGACGCTGTTCCCCAACCCCCCAGCCGACTGGCGGGCCAGCATCCCGTTCGGGAACATGTGGATCGAGGACGACAAGCACTGGCGTCGCGGCGCCACCACCGTCCCGGTCACCTACCTCAACCGCGCCTCGGCCAAGCCCGAGGTGAGCGCGTCGACGCTCCCCGGCTACCGCTACGTCGACGTCGGGTTCGTCAACCGGGCCAACGACGCAGCCGTCATCACCTACGACCTCACGGTGAAGGTGTTCGGCGAGGAGGGCGAAGGCGCACCGCAGTACGCCGACGACGCGAACCTGCTGACGCCGGAGACCGAGGACGCCGGCACCCCGCCGTCGGAGCAGCCGTCCGACGACGACACCGAAGCTGCGGCAGCAGTGACGAGCTCCGACGAGGGTGGCTTCCCGTGGCTCCCTGTCGGGCTCGGCGCGGCGGGTCTGCTGCTCGTCACCGGGGGCGTGGCCGCCGTCGTGCTCGCGCGGCGACCCAAGCAGCCGACGCCGACGCCCGGACCGCAGCAGCCCTGGGGCGGGCCCGGCCCCGGCGGCTGGTAGTCAGCCCAGGAGCAGGACGGCCATCACGACCAGGAGGGCGACGCCGAGGCCGATCGCGGCGAAGCCCCCGGTCGCGAGGCGGGTCCGCTGTCGGGGCGGAGCCGGAGCCGCGACGGGCTGGACCGGCGGGAGGGTCCGCTCGACCGGTGACCGCTCAGGCTCCACCGGCTCCTCCCCCGGCACCGTCACGTGCGCGAACACCTCGATGTCGGCGCCCTCGTCGGCAGGGGCGCTGCCGTCCGGCGGGACGAGTCCCGTGCTCCGCAGGTAGGCGCGTGCGTCCGTTGCGGACTGCGGGCGGCGGCGCGGGTCGGGATCGGTCAGACCGAGCGCAAGGCGCCACAGACGATGATCGACTCGAGCCGGCGGCGTCGGAGCGAGCGGAGCACCCTCCTGCGGGCGCTCGCCGCTGAGCATCTCGGCCAGCACGACGCCGACGCCGTACAGGTCCTGGGTCGGATGGAGATCGGCGCCGACGAGGCTCTCGGGTGCGCGATAACCACGGGTCCCGAGCACCATCGCGGGTCCCGTCATCCGCGGCTCGTAGAGCGGTGCGGCGACGCCGAAGTCGCTCAGGCGCAGGTACGGACGGCTGCGACCGGTGGGTTCGAGCAGCAGGTTCGCGGGCTTCACGTCACGGTGCAGGACGCCGGCGTCGTGGACCGCGCCCAACGCGTCCAGGAGCTGGTCGAGCAGGCAGGCCGCCCACGACACCGGCAGCGCACCGAAGTCCTCGAGGAGGTCGTGCACCGACCCGCCTCGTACGACGTCCATGGTGAACAGCACCGTGTCGTCCTCGCCGGCCCAGCCGAGCGGGCGCACGGTGTGCGGGTGCTCGACACGGGTGCTGAGCTCGCGAACGAACCGCAGGAGCAGCGCCGCGTCGACCTGCCGGACCAGCTTCGCCGCACGCACCGCGTCGTCGCGCCGGTCGTGGACCAGCCACACCGTGCCCATGCCACCGGAACCGATCGGCTCGAGGAGCTCGTACCGGCCGGCGAAGACCTCACCCATCGGCGCCGTACCTCCGCAGCAGGGCCGCGATCCGCGGGTGCAGCTCGGCGACCCGCGCGGCGGCGTCCTCGTACTCGGCTGCGGTCGCCTCCGACCGGAACAACGCACGCACCGTGCTGGCGTCTGCGGTCGTCCACGACGTCACCACAGCAGCGCCCTCCTGAGACGCCAGCGACGCCACCGCCTCGTCCTGCGACACCTGCCCCGACGCCACCGCCTGCGCTGCGGCGTACATCGCCTGGAGCCGTGACACCGCCGCAGGGTTGCCGATCTTGACGCGGTGACCGTTGACCAGCTGCGACAGCATCGGCGCCGAGATGCCCAGCGTCTCGGCGACCCGAGCCTGCGTCAGGCCGAGGGTCTCCGCGCAGCGGCGGACGATGTCACCGAGCGGCTCGCCGTACAGCGCCGCCTGGGCGCGCCGGTTGGCGTCGGCATCGGGAGCGCTCATGCACCGAACCCTAGCCGGGGACCGGACACCCGTCGGGACCGGAGACCGCCCGCTCTAGACTCGACGGGCAGCCCCAGGTACACCGAGGAGCACCCGTGAGCAACGACCAGGGCATCCGCCCGCTGAGCAAGGTCCTCATCGCCAACCGTGGTGAGATCGCCGTCCGCGTCATCCGCGCCTGCAAGGACGCCGGGATCGGCAGCGTCGCGCTGTACGCCGACGCCGACCGCGACGCCCTGTTCGTCCGTCTTGCCGACGAGGCCTACTCGCTCGGTGGTGCCACCCCCGCCGAGACGTACCTGTCGATCGAGAAGATCCTCGACGTCGCTCAGCGCAGCGGCGCCGACAGTGTTCATCCCGGCTACGGGTTCCTCGCCGAGAACGCCCCGTTCGCGCAGGCCGTCCTCGACGCAGGACTGATCTGGATCGGTCCCCCGCCGCACGCCATCGAGGCGCTCGGCGACAAGGCGAAGGCCAAGCACATCGCCGCGAAGGCCGACGCTCCTCTGGCCCCGGGGACCAAGGACCCGGTCGCCGATGCCGACGAGATCGTGGCCTTCGCCAAGGAGCACGGGCTCCCGGTCGCGATCAAGGCCGTCTTCGGCGGCGGCGGCCGAGGACTCAAGGTCGCCCGCAAGCTCGAGGAGATCCCCGAGCAGTTCGACTCCGCCGTCCGCGAGGCGGTCACGGCGTTCGGGCGCGGCGAGTGCCTGGTCGAGAAGTTCCTCGACAAGCCGCGTCACGTCGAGACTCAGTGCCTCGCCGACGCCCACGGCAACGTCGTGGTCGTCTCCACCCGCGACTGCTCGCTCCAGCGCCGCCACCAGAAGCTCGTCGAGGAGGCGCCCGCACCGTTCCTCTCCGACGACCAGATCGACAGCCTCTACACCGCGTCCAAGGCGATCCTGCGCGAGGCCGGCTACGTCGGCGCCGGCACGTGCGAGTTCCTCGTCGGCCAGGACGGCACCATCTCGTTCCTCGAGGTCAACACCCGCCTCCAGGTCGAGCACCCGGTCTCCGAGGAGGTCACCGGCCTCGACCTCGTGCGCGAGATGTTCCGGATCGCCGCAGGCGAGGAGCTCGGCTACGACGACCCGGAGATCAAGGGTCACTCGATCGAGTTCCGCATCAACGCCGAGGACGCCGGCCGCAACTTCCTCCCCGCGCCGGGGACCCTCACGGTGTGGGAGCCCCCGGCGGGCCCGGGCGTACGCGTCGACTCGGGCTACGTCGCCGGCGAGACTGTCCCCGGGTCGTTCGACTCCCTCGTCGCCAAGCTGATCGTCACCGGCAGCACCCGCCTGCAGGCCATCGAGCGGTCGCGCCGTGCGCTCGACGAGTTCAAGGTCGACGGCATGCCGACCGTCATCCCGTTCCACCGCCGGGTCCTCGACGACCCCGCCTACCTCGGCGACGGTGAGCAGTTCGGCGTCTACACCAGCTGGATCGAGACCGAGTTCGACAACACCATCGAGCCGTACGCCGGTGCTGCAGCCGAGGCGCCCGACGCGGGCGAGCGCGAGACCGTCACCGTCGAGGTCGGCGGCAAGCGTCTCGAGGTCGTCCTCCCGGGCGGGCTCGGAGCCGTTGCCGGCGCCGCCGCTGCGGGCGGCGCGAAGAAGCCCAAGCGCGCGGCCGGCAAGAAGGCCGGTGCCGCCGCCGGAGGCGACGCCCTCGTCTCACCGATGCAGGGCACGATCGTCAAGGTCGCGGTCGAGGAGGGCCAGGCCGTCGCCGAGGGCGACCTCGTCGTGGTCCTCGAGGCGATGAAGATGGAGCAGCCGCTCAACGCGCACAAGGCCGGCACGATCACCGGCCTCACGGCGACCGCTGGCGAGACCGTGACCGCAGGCGCGGTCGTGGTGGAGATCAAGGACTGACCCGGGTGCGGGGTGTGGCGGCGCAGGCAGGCGCCGTACGAAGGGCTGCGCGCACGGCGCTGGCGGGGCTCGTCGCCGGGCTCGCGCTGCTCACCGTCGCCGTTCCCGCTGCCGCGACTACCGCCGTACCCGCCGCTCTCGTCGACAGCACGATCGACGAGGTCGCGGCCGCGCTGGAGCAGGATCCGGTCATCGTCGAGGAGGTGATGGGCAACGGCGACGCGGCCGGCGCCCACGACCGCCTGCGCGAGGTGATCGACGGCTCCGACGTGCCGATCTACGTCGTGCTGGGCAGCACGCCGCGCGGCCTGAGCCAGTCCGACCCCGCCAACGACCTCGCCGTCCGCCTCCGCTCCCGTCTGGGAGATGGCATCTTCTTCATCGCACTGACCAGCGGCCCGCCGCGCCACGAGGCGTGGGGTGTGCCGGAGGCGACCCAGTTCTCGATCGCCGTGTACGACGCGTACCCGAGGGCGAGGGACCTGGCCTTTCCCGATGTCGACTGGAACAACGACAGCTCAGAGAGCCGGCCGCGTGGCCTCTCCGACGTCGCCGACGCGCAGATCGCGGCGACGATCGCCGCCGGCGGGGCTCCGTGGGGGATCACCGACGACGCGCTCGACGAGATCGCGACCGCCCCGTGGGCACCGCTGCCCGAGGAGCTGCCGCGGTCGTACGACGAGGCGACGCCAGGCGGACGCTGGGTCGTCGGCACGGCCGTCGGTCTCTCGGTGCTGCTGGTCGGGCTCCGGCTCCTGCTGTGGGCGACGGCGTCGCGAGAACCGCGCAGGCGGGTCCCCGCCAGCGCAAGCGCCGTTCTGGCGCCGACGCGGCTGGACCTCGCCGACCTGGTCGAGCGCGCGAACCAGGACGCCACCCGGCTCGCCCGTGAGCTCGCCGACGCACCGTCGTCGCCGTACGCCGACAGCGCCGTCGGCTACCGCACCGCCGCCGAGGCCGTCCTGCGGGACCTCGACGACCTCTCGAGTCCGGAGGACAAGGCCCGGTACGGCCGGCAGCTGCGCGACGCGGTCGGCGCACTGGTCCTCGCCAAGGCCGGTCGCCACGAGCTCGGCCGCGCGGGCAAGCCCGGGACCGAGCGCTACGTACCCTGCTTCTTCGACCCGCTGCACGGCCGGGCGTTCCACGCCGTCTCGGACCCGGGCCGTCGCTCCGTCGATGTCCCCGCCTGCCGCCGGTGCTCTGAGGCCCTCTCGAGCGGCGGCACTCCAAGGGCGCTCATCTTCCCGCCGGTCAGACGCCGCCAGCTCCGTCCGTACTACGAGGAGAACACCGTCTGGGCCCGCACCGGCTACGGTGCCCTCGACGGCCAGCTCTGGGCCACCGTCACCGCCGAGCGGGCGGGAGTGGACCGATGAGGTCGCTGGTGCGTTGGATCGGCGCCGCCCTCGTCGTCGGGATCGCCGTGGGCGCGGCGATGTTCGGTGTCCACGAGTACGAGTCCCGACACCCTTCCAGCGACGGAAACCTGCCGCCAGGTGGAGACCGGGTCGCCGAGGCGACTGCCGCGCTCGTCGCCGACCACCTGTACGTCGCCCCCGAGCTCGCACACCTCATCGATCCGCAGGCGCAGGCTCGGGTTGCCGCGGCGGCCGCCGCGTCGGATCCCGCCGCCTTCATCGCTCTGGCCGGCAAGGGCGACGCCGGCTACTACCTCGACGCGGATCTCGCTCAGTACCTCATGAACGGCGTCGCCGTCGACGGCTCCTATCTCGTCTGGGACGGGGAGGGCCAGTACGGGACAGAGCGCACGCGCGGCGGCACGATCTACAGCGTGGACTACGACATGTCGGGCAAGACCGAGGCCGCGCTGATGCGCTACGTCGACTCGGTCGACAGCGAGACGCTGGAGGAGCCGGACAGCTCCGACTACTGGGGCGGGCCTGGCGGCGGCATCGCTGCGGCCCTGCTGATGGTCGTCAGCGGCTACCTGGGCCTGATCCTCGTGGTCGGCATCGTCCGCGCCCTGGCCGGGTCGACCTACTTCCTGCCGGGGCGCTGGCGGGACTTCTTCGTCGGGAGCGACGCATGACCACGACACCGCAGAGCGCCGACCTCGACGCGATCTGGGCCTCCCTCGACGAGACCGGCGTCTACGTCGATCCGTCGATGTCCTCTCAGATCACCGCCGCACAGGTTGCCGAGATCGAGCAGAACGTCGCCGCCACCGAAGAGCCGACGTACGTCATCGCATACCCGCTCTCGCACGACGACGAGTTCAGCGGTCGTGCCGTGGACCTCCTCGCCACCGTGCACGACCACAACCCTCAGCCGGGCGTCTACCTCGCGACCGACACGAGCTTCGGCGAGGCGCGCCTCGAGGGCAAGGCCTGGGACACCACCACGAGGGACTACACCGCGTACAAGGCGACCTTCGCCGCGGAGCACGAGCACCCCACGAACCTCGGCGACCAGCTCGTCGCCGCGACCGAGATGCTCGCCGACGGCACCACCGAGGCGACGTACAACGAGGAGTGGGCGCAGTACGAGAAGGAGCAGGAGTCCTCCACCTCGTCCTCCTCGTCCTCCTCCTCCTACGACGACGGCGGCAGCACCGGCCTCATCGTCGCCGGCTCCCTGACGCTCGCGATCGTGGTCGTCGGTGTGGCCCTGGCGCGATCCTGGCGGCGGTTCAAGGTCGAGCGCGGCGACCTCCCGGCACGCGGCAAGGCCTTCGCCCTGCCTCCGTCGGTCGTCGAGCGAGTCCGCGACGCACACGACAGTGCGCTGATCGCACGAGCCGACCGCGAGATCCTGGCGCTGGGCGAGCTGATCGATGCCGCAGATCTGAACGGCTCGAGCGATGCCTGGCAGGCGACCCTCGACTCGTACGACCTCGCCAAGCGGGCCCGCGGAGAGGGGGCGAAGCCGGACGTCCTGGACGTCGTCGGGGCGATCGTGCTCGTCGAACGCGGGGTCGCGGCGCTGGCCGCGGCAGAGGACGGCACGGCGTACGTCCCCTCCGCACCGTGCTACCTCAACCCGCTGCACGGTAGCGCCACCGGACGCTCGACACTGACGTCGGCCTCCGGCAAGGTGACCGTCCCGCTGTGCGAGACGTGCCGCCGTGACCTCAAGGCCAAGCGCAGACCCGACATCCTCGACGTCGTCCGCCACGGCAAGCCGGTGCACTACTTCGACTCCGGCGTCGAGCCATGGGCGTCGACCGGCTACGGCGCGCTGGACCCCGACCTCGTCACGAGGCTGCACCAGACCAAGCGCTGACGCCCCGGGCAGCGCCCTGCGGCTGATCCGCGAGACGGGTGGGTGACCGTGACACCGTCGATGTGCCATCGTGCACGCATGACGATCGCAGTCGCCTACACCCCCGACCAGTACGGCGAGACGGCCCTCGAGCACGGCATCGCCTGGGCACAGGCCCGCGACGCCCGCCTCGTGGTCGTCAACGTCGCGAAGCACTCCCGGTTCGACGAGGACGCCGACTTCGTGCACGGCTACGACCTCGAGCAGCTCCAGCACCGCCTCGCCGGCGCCGCTCTCGCCGGGCACCGGGTCCGCCAGCCGGTCGGGCCCGCGATCGCCGACCTCGTCCTCGAGGCCGTCGCCGACGAGGGCGCCGACCTGCTCGTCATCGGCATCCGTCACCGCACTCCGGTCGGCAAGCTCATCATGGGCAGCGTCGCCCAGAAGCTGCTGCTCGATTCTCAGGTCCCGGTCTTCGCGGCGAAGCCAGGTCAGCACCCGTTACGGTGAGACCCGGTCGCCCCACCGTCGCGGCGGCCGACCGGACCTGACGCACTCCCGATCGGAGTACCCCCATGTTCCGCAAGGTCGTCGTCGCCAACCGTGGCGAGATCGCGATCCGTGCATTCCGTGCCGCCTACGAGCTCGGCGCCCGCACCGTCGCCGTGTTCCCCTACGAGGACCGCGGCTCAGAGCACCGCCTGAAGGCCGACGAGGCCTACCAGATCGGCGAGGTCGGTCACCCCGTTCGCGCCTACCTGGACCCCGAGGCGATCGTCGCCACCGCCGTACGCGCGGGTGCTGACGCCGTCTATCCCGGCTACGGCTTCCTGTCGGAGAACCCCGCGCTCGCGAGTGCGTGCGCCGAGGCCGGCATCACCTTCGTCGGGCCCTCCGAAGATGTCCTGCGCCTGACCGGCAACAAGGCCCGCGCCATCGAGGCGGCGCGCGCCGCCGGCGTACCCGTGCTCGCCTCCGTTCCTCCCAGCCGCGACGCCGACGAGCTGGTCGCTGCGGCGGACGCACTGCCGTACCCGCTCTTCGTCAAGGCCGTCGCCGGTGGCGGCGGACGCGGCATGCGGCGCGTCGACGACCCCGCACACCTGCGCGAGTCCGTCGAGACCGCGATGCGCGAGGCCGAGGGCGCGTTCGGCGACCCCACGTGCTTCATCGAGCAGGCCGTCGTCGACCCGCGGCACATCGAGGTGCAGATCCTCGCCGACGCGACCGGCGAGGTCGTCCACCTGTACGAGCGCGACTGCTCGGTCCAGCGGCGTCACCAGAAGGTCGTCGAGATCGCCCCGGCGCCGCGGCTCGACCCGGCGATCCGTGAGCGGATGTGCGCCGACGCCGTCGCGTTCGCGCGGTCGATCGGCTACACCTGCGCAGGCACGGTGGAGTTCCTCCTCGACCCGCAGGGCAACTACGTCTTCATCGAGATGAACCCGCGGATCCAGGTCGAGCACACGGTCACCGAGGAGGTGACCGATGTCGACCTGGTGCAGGCTCAGCTGCGGATCGCGTCCGGCGAGACGCTCGCCGACCTCGGTCTGCGCCAGGACGCCATCACCGTCCGCGGCGCCGCGATGCAGTGCCGGATCACGACCGAGGACCCGTCCAACGGCTTCCGGCCCGACACCGGCAAGATCACCACCTACCGCTCCCCCGGTGGCGCCG
Organism: Mumia sp. Pv4-285; assembly: GCF_041320275.1. Classification (NCBI taxonomy): domain Bacteria; kingdom Bacillati; phylum Actinomycetota; class Actinomycetes; order Propionibacteriales; family Nocardioidaceae; genus Mumia; species Mumia qirimensis. The sequence goes on from NZ_CP162023.1 coordinate 3,678,826, forward strand.
GTGTGCGCCTCGACGGCGGCACGACGTACGCCGGCACGGAGATCGGCGCGTACTTCGACTCGCTGCTCACCAAGCTCACCTGTCGTGGCCGCGACTTCGAGGCCGCCGTCGAGCGGGCCCGGCGGGCTCTCGCCGAGTTCCGGATCCGTGGCGTCACGACCAACCTGACGTTCCTCCAGGCACTGCTGAGCGACGAGGAGTTCGTCGCCGGCGGCGTCACGACGTCCTACATCGACCGGCACCCCGAGCTGCTCGCCACGCCGCCGTCGGCCGACCGCGGCACCAAGCTGCTGTCGTACCTCGCCGACGTCACCGTGAACCGCCCTCACGGCGCCGCCCCCGACGTGCTCGACCCTCGCGAGAAGCTCCCGCCCGTCGACCTCCGCAGCGCGGCTCCGAGCGGGACGCGCCAGCAGCTCCTCGAGACCGGCCCCGAGGCCTTCGCCCGAGCGCTGCGCGAGCAGACGCAGGTCGCCGTCACCGACACGACCTTCCGCGACGCGCACCAGTCGCTGCTCGCGACCCGCGTGCGGACGTACGACCTGCTCGCGGCCGCGCCGGTGGTCGCCCGGACGACGCCGCAGCTGTGGTCGGTCGAGGCCTGGGGCGGTGCGACGTACGACGTGGCGCTGCGCTTCCTCAAGGAGGACCCGTGGGAGCGGCTCGCCAGCCTGCGCGAGGCCATCCCGAACGTGTGCCTGCAGATGCTGCTGCGTGGACGCAACACGGTCGGCTACACGCCGTACCCGACGGAGGTCACCGACGCGTTCGTCGCCGAGGCGACCGCCACCGGCATCGACGTGTTCCGCATCTTCGACGCGCTCAACGACGTCGAGCAGATGCGGCCGGCCATCCAGGCGGTGCGCGACACCGGGACGGCCGTGGCCGAGGTCGCGCTCTGCTACACCGGCGAGCTGATGGACCCGGCCGAGCCGATCTACACGCTCGACTACTACCTGCGTCTGGCCGAGCGCATCGTCGACGCCGGCGCACACGTTCTCGCGATCAAGGACATGGCGGGGCTGCTTCGCGCGCCGTCGGCGCACCGTCTCGTCACGGCGCTGCGCGAGCGGTTCGACCTGCCCGTGCACCTGCACACGCACGACACGGCGGGCGGCCAGCTCGCGACGCTCATGGCGGCGATCGACGCCGGCGTGGACGCCGTCGACACCGCCTCGGCGTCGCTGTCGGGGACCACCTCGCAGCCCCCGATGTCCGCGCTCGTCGCCGGCCTCGAGCACACCTCGGCACCGACCGGCCTGTCGCTGCAGGCGGTCAACGACCTCGAGCCGTACTGGGAGGCCGTACGCAAGCTGTACGCGCCGTTCGAGGCCGGGCTGCCGTCGCCGACCGGACGCGTCTACCGGCACGAGATCCCGGGCGGGCAGCTGTCGAACCTGCGGCAGCAGGCGATCGCGCTCGGGCTCGGCGAGCGCTTCGAGCAGATCGAGGACATGTACGCCGCGGCGAACGACATCCTCGGCGACATCGTCAAGGTCACGCCGTCGTCGAAGGTCGTCGGCGACCTGGCGCTGCACCTCGTCGCGGTCGGTGCGGACCCGAAGGAGTTCGCGGACAACCCGCAGGCGTTCGACATCCCGGACTCGGTGATCGGCTTCCTCGCCGGCGAGCTCGGCGACCCTCCCGGCGGATGGCCCGAGCCGTTCCGTACGAAGGCGCTCGAGGGTCGTACGGTCAAGCTCGGCGAGACGGAGCTGGCCGCGGACGACAGTGCCGGTCTCGCGGCCGACCCGCGCCCCACGTTGAACCGGCTGCTGTTCCCCGGGCCGACGCGCGACTTCGAGGACGCACGCGGCGAGTTCGGTGACCTGTCGGTGCTCCCGACGGAGGCGTACTGGTTCGGGCTCCGCCCCGGCGCCGACGTCGAGGTCGCGCTCGAGGAGGGCAAGACGCTGATCCTCGGGCTCGAGGCGATCAGCGACGCCGACGCGCGCGGGCTGCGCAACGTCCTGTGCACGCTCAACGGGCAGCTCCGCCCGGTTCTGGTGCGCGACCGGTCGGTGGCCAGCGACGTCGTGACGGCGGAGAAGGCCGACGCGTCCGACCCGCTGCACGTCGCGGTGCCGTTCGACGGCGTGGTGACTCCGTCGGTCGCGGTCGGCGACACGGTCGAGCCCGGTCAGCAGGTCGCGACGATCGAGGCGATGAAGATGGAGGCGTCGATCACCTCGCCGAACGGCGGCACCGTGTCGCGCCTGGTGATCGATGGTCCGCGCCAGTCGGAGGGCGGCGACCTGCTCCTCGTCCTGGGGTAGCCGTCCCCGATTTGTGCACGTGATCAAGGAATCCGGTCCGCAAATCCTTGTTCAGGTGCACAAATCGCGGACGGGAGGTCAGCGGGGTTGGTGCAGGCGCCGGGCGGCCTCGGCGACGGAGCCGCTCATCGACGGGTAGACCGTGAACGCGTTCGCGACCTGGTCGGTGGTGAGCCCCGTCGCCACCGCGAGCGAGACCGAGTGGATCAGCTCCGACGCCCGCGGCGCCACCACGACGCCGCCGATCACCGCACCGCCCCCCGGGCGGCAGAAGAGCTTGACGAACCCGTCTCGGACGCCCTGCATCTTCGCGCGCGGGTTCCCCGACAACCGCAGCATCACCGACTCGGCATCGACCTCGCCGGCGTTGACGTCGTTCTGAGTGACCCCGACCGTGGCGATCTCGGGGGCGGTGAAGACGTTGGAGACGACCGTACGGAGCCGCAGCGGGTGCACCGCGTCGCCGAGCGCGTGCGCCATCGCGATCCGCCCCTGCATCGCCGCGACCGAGGCGAGCATGAGGACGCCGGTGCAGTCGCCCGCCGCGTACACGCCTCGCGCCGAGGTCCGCGACACGCGGTCGACCTCGATGAAGCCACCCGCGTCGACGTTCACCCCGGCCGACTCGAGCCCCAGTCCGGCGCTGTTCGGGATCGATCCCAGGGCCAGGAGGCAGTGCGACCCCTCGATCTCGCGCCCGTCGGTGAGACGGACGACGACCGAGTCACCCTTGCGCTCGACCGACTCCATCCGGGAGCGGGAGAGGACATTCATCCCGCGTCGGGTGAAGACCTCCTCGAGGACGAGAGCCGCGTCCGGATCCTCGCCGGGCAGCACCCGGTCACGGCTCGAGACCAGAGTGACCTCGCAGCCGAGCGCCTTGTACGCGCCGGCGAACTCGGCGCCGGTGACGCCCGATCCGACGACGACGAGGTGCTCGGGAAGCTCGTCGAGCTCGTAGACCTGCTCCCACGTCAGGATGCGCTCGCCGTCGGGCTGGGCGTTGTCGACGACGCGAGGGTGCGCGCCGGTCGCGAGCAGCACGATCTGGGAGTGAAGCTCCTCGGTGCCGCCGTCGGCACGCTCGACGAGCACGGTCTCCGGTCCGTCGAGGCGCGCGGTCCCTGCGACGACCTGGACGTTCTCGCGCTCGATGCGTCGCCGGATGTCTTCGGACTGCGCGATCGCGAGCCGCTTCACCCGGTCGTTGACCTGCTTGAGGTCGACGGTCTGCGTGCCGGTCGCCAGGATGCCGAGCTCGGCCGAGCCAGCGACGTCCGTCATCAGGTCCGAGGTGGCGATGAGGGTCTTGCTCGGCACGCAGTCGGTGAGGACGGTCGAGCCGCCGAGCCCGTCGCGTTCGACGACGGTGACCTCAGCTCCGAGCTGCGCCGCGACGAGCGCAGCCTCGTACCCACCAGGTCCGCCACCGACGATCACGACACGATTCACGCCGCCATTGTCTCGCACCCGACGACGACGGCACGTCGCGGTCTGTCGCGGGTGGCGCCCGGTGTCGGCTGCGCCACAGCAGGGTGTGGGTACGCCGCGCGTCCGTCGCGGCTACTCGACCGGCGAGAGACCGATCTCCGCGAACAGCGCCTCGTTGAGCGAGAACGCCACCTTGACCTCGTCCACGACGCGCTGCTTGGTCACGTCGTCGAGCGGCAGCGAGTCGAGCCGGGCTCGGTAGCCGTCCTTGTACGGCTTGGGCTTCGGCACGAGCGGGAAGTCGTAGAAGGTCACGCCGTCGGCGGCGAGCCCGTACTCGCGCTGAAGGATCCGCCCGATCGCCTGGCCGCCGGAGAGGTCGCCGAGGTAGCGCGTGTAGTGGTGGGCGAGGAAGCGCACCGGATCGGCCGCGGTCTCGCTGACGCGGTCGGCGTACGCCGTCGCGGCGGGACCGACCGGGATCTCACGCCACGAGTCACCGGCGAGGAAGACCATGTCGGCCTCGATCGCCGCGGACCGAACGAGTGCCCGATCGACGACCGCGCCGCCCACGGGGTCGGACGCGAGGGCGTCGCCGACCGCCTCGATCGCCTCGTAGACGACCGCGAGCTGACGCAGGAAGACGGTGTAGCGGTCCACCGACGACCTGCCCCCGAGAAGGTCGGACATGAACGGCGAGTTCTCGGCGGACGTGTGCTCGGCACGCGACCCCTCGCGCATGAGTGCGGAGAGATCGGTGCTCGGGACGGTCGTCTCTTGGGGGGCGGTGACGGTCATGCGAGGCCTCCACGGGCGATCTTCGAACAGCGGACGGGTGCCGGAAACAATATGACACACCGTCATCATCAACGGGACGTTGCGTCATGACGAACATGACGTTGCGTCACTTTAACCCCGGTTGCTCTGGCGAGGCAAGGCTTGCCTATGCTACGTTCCATCGAGGTTAGGTCAACCTCATAAACCCTGATCGGAGCAGGATTCCGTGCGTCGCCCCCGTCTCGTCACCGCCGTCCTCGTGAGTGCGCTCGCCCTCCTCGCTGCGGCCTGCGGCCCGGAGGACAGCAGCGATGCAGGCACCCCGACAGCGGCGACAGACATCCCAGCCCTGGCCGAGGTGAGCGTCACCGAGGCCCCCAAGGAGCTGTCCGGCGAGGTCTCCGTGGATCTCGGCGCCCAGGAGCCCGAGCCCATCGCGCAGGACCCGGAGCAGTCGTTCCCGGTCACGCTCACCGACGCCCAGGGCACCCGTACGACGATCTCGTCGGCGACGCGGATCCTGGCGCTCGACCAGTACGGCACGCTGAGCCAGATCGTCTACGAGCTGGGGCTCGGCGACCTCCTGGTCGGGCGCGACATCTCGACCCAGTTCGCGCAGGCGCAGGACCTCCCGCTCGTCACGCACAACGGCCACGAGCTCAACGGCGAGGCGATCCTCGGCCTCTCCCCCGACCTGATCATCACCGACACGTCGCTCGGACCGTGGGACGTCATCGAGCAGGTCCGCGACGCCGGGGTCCCGGTGGTCGTGGTGGACAGCAAGCGCAACCTCGACAACACCTCCACGCTCATCGAGCAGACCGCGACGGCGCTCGGCGTCCCGGCGGTCGGCAAGCAGCTGTCGCAGCGGACGACCGCGGAGGTCGAGGCCGTCACCGCCACCGTCGCCGAGAAGGCTCCCGCATCCGTGCAGGACAAGCTCCGCACCGTCTTCCTCTACGTCCGCGGCCAGAGCGGCGTCTACTACATGTTCGGTGCGGGGTCGGGCGCGGACGCGCTGATCTCGGCCACCGGCGCGTACGACGTGTCGAAGGAGATCGGTTGGAAGGGCATGAAGCCGCTCAACGACGAGGGCATCGTCTCCGCGCAGCCGGACGCGATCCTCATGATGAGCAAGGGGCTCGACTCGGCCGGCGGCGTCGACGGGCTGCTCGAGCGCTACCCCGCGCTCGCGAACACGCCCGCCGGCCAGAACCGTCGCTTCATCACGATGCCCGACAGCCAGATCCTCAGCTTCGGTCCGCGCAGCGCCGACGTCATCAACGCGCTCGCCGTCGCGATGTACGCGCCGGAGTCGCTGCGATGACCGTCGTCGACCCCACGATCTCCGCGCGCTTCCGCCTGAGCGCCACGGTCGTCCTCTTCAGCGGGCTCTCGGTCGCGCTCGTCTTCCTCGCCGTGGTCTCGGCCGGCACCGGCCAGCTCTCGATCCCACCGGCCGAGGTCCTCGGATCGTTCCTGCACGAGATCGGCATCGACGTCGGTCCCCTGCCCGCGCACCCCAGCGGCGACGCCGCGCTGTGGAGCATCCGGTTCCCCCGTGTGGCCATGGCGATGATCGTCGGGGCTGCGCTCGCCGCGGCCGGCGCCCTGATGCAGGGCGTGTTCGGCAACCCGCTGGCCGAGCCCGGCGTCATCGGTGTCTCGTCGGGTGCCGCGGTGGCGGCCGCGGGCGCGATGGTCTTCGGCTGGACCGCGCTCGGCACCTGGACGGTCCCCTCGCTCGCCTTCGTCGGCGGCCTCATCACCACCGTGGCCGTCTACCTCCTGTCGCGGTCGGACGGCCGTACGGAGGTCGTCACCCTCGTCCTCACCGGCATCGCGGTCAACGCGGTGACCGGCGCCCTGCTCGCGCTGATGATGTTCCTCGCCGACCAGCAGGCCCGCGAGGAGATCGTGTTCTGGCAGCTCGGAAGCCTCAACGGCACGCGCTGGCAGTACGTGTGGGTGGTCGCTCCGCTCGCGTTCGTCGGCATCGTCGGCTGCTTCGTCCTCAGCCGCAAACTCGACCTCCTCGCCCTCGGCGACCGTGCCGCGAGGCACCTCGGTGTCGACGTCGAGCGGCTGCGGATGGTGGCGATCACGCTGGTCGCGCTGCTCACCGCCGCAGCGGTCGCGTTCTGCGGCATCATCGCCTTCGTCGGCCTGGTCGTCCCGCACCTGATGCGCATGGTCGTCGGGCCGGGCCACCGCCTGCTGATGCCGGCCAGCGTCCTCGGCGGCGCGGTCCTGCTGCTCGCCGCCGACCTCGTCGCCCGTACGGCGGTGCCGTACGCCGAGCTCCCGATCGGCATGCTGACCTCCCTCATCGGCGGCCCGATGTTCTTCTGGCTGCTGCGCCGGACCCGACGTACGGCGGGAGGCTGGGCATGAGCCCCCGCGCCACGCTGCAGGTGATCGGCGCGTGCGTCGAGTACGGGCCCGCGTCGATCCTGCGCGACGTCGACCTCGACGTCCGACCCGGCGAGCTCCTGGTCCTGGTCGGCCCCAACGGTGCAGGCAAGTCCACGCTCCTCGGTGTGCTGGCCGGTGACATCGCGCTCACGCGCGGCCGCGCGCTGATCGACGGCGAGCCGATCAGGTCACGACGCGCAGGTGAGCTCGCCCGTCGCCGGTCGGTGCTGCTCCAGGAGCACCGGCTGTCGTTCCCGTTCACGGTGACCGAGGTGGTCGCGATGGGTCGTGCGCCGTGGCACGGCCGTGACGAGTCCGACGCGGACGAGGCCGTGATCGCCGACGCGATGCGCCGTACCGACATCGACCACCTCTCCGAGCGCCGCTTCCCGACCCTGTCCGGGGGCGAGAAGGGCCGGGCGAGCTTCGCGCGCGTCATGGCGCAGGAGGCTCCGATCGTGCTCCTCGACGAGCCGACGGCCGCCCTCGACATCGCCCACCAGGAGGCGCTGCTCACGGAGGCACGCCGACTCGCCCGAGAAGGACGCGCGGTGGTCGCGGTCCTGCACGATCTTTCGCTCGCCGCCGCGTACGCCGACCGCGTCTGCGTCCTCGCCGGCGGCCAGGTCCGCGCCGACGGGTCCCCGGAGGACGTCCTCCGGCCCGAGCTGCTCTCCGACGTCTACGGCCACCCCGTCGACGTGTTCACCCACCCTCGTACCGGAGACCTGATCGTCTCCCCGGTACGCACTCCCGTCGAGGAGGTCGCACGATGACCGGCCTGACCAGGGTCGCGGTGCTCGGCGTCACGGCCGTCGCGCTCGCCGTACCCGCCAACCCCTTCACCGCCGCACCCGCCGGAGCCGCGGCTCGCATCACGGTCACCAACGGCAGCGGCGCGGCGACCGCGACGACCGACGGCACGACCACCCTGACGGTCACCGGCCGCGGGTTCCAGTCGATCAAGGGCGGCGCGGGCGGCATCTACGTCGCGTTCGGATGGGTGTCGGACCCCGACGGTGCGTCGTGGAAGCCGTCGAACGGCGGGCTGACCGGCGACGACTACCGCTACGTGCCCGACAGCGAGAGCGCGAGCAACGCAGGGCACCAGCGCTTCCTCGCCTTCCCGGGCGCGGAGACCGCCGACTCGGCCAACGGGACGATCAGCGCCTCGGGCGGCTGGAGCACCACGCTGACCGTCCCTGGCGCACGGTTCCAGTCGGTCGATCGCTCCGGCAGCGCCGTCGAGGTCGACTGCACACGGGTGACCTGCGGTGTCATCACGATCGGCGCGCACGGCATCAAGAACCCCCGCAACGAGACGTTCACGCCGGTGCGCTTCGTCGCCGGGTCGAGCAAGGCTGCGACACCGAAGGCCGCAGCGACCCAGGCACCGGCAGCCGCTGCCGCGCCGACGGCCCCTCCGACCGCGCCGGCCCGCGCGGCCAAGCCGATGGTCGGCGTCGATCGCGCCACCGCCGTCGTCGGCCGCGTCCTGACCTTCACCGGCAGGGGATTCCTGCCCGGCGAGCAGGTCGTGGCGACCCTCGACGACGGCATCGCCGCGGTCGGACCGCTGTCGGCGGGTCAGTCCGGCGAGATCGCCGGAGTCCTGCAGCTGCCCGCCACGATCACCGCGGGCACGCACGTCCTCAAGCTGTCGGGGGCAGCCAGCGGTGCCGCACCGACCGTCGCCTTCCCGATCGCTCCCGCCCCGGCCGTCGTGGACGCTGGCGTCGAGGAGGCGGCGAGCGACGACGGTCCGACGACGGCGGCGTGGATCTTCATGGCGGCCGCCGGCCTCCTGCTCCTCCTGGCGGTGGTCGGCGCACTCGTGCGCGTCCGCCGGGCTCGGCGCACGACGCCGGACGAGCCCCCGGCGCACCCCTTCGCGGCGTTCGACCGCGGCGACACGACCGTCGACACCGAGGCGTACGGCGCTCCCACCCGGACGGCGACGCGATGACCCGCCGCATCGCCCTCGCGCTCTCGGTCGCCCTGGTCGCGCTGATCACTCCGCTGGTGCCCGCCTCGGCCGACTCGACCACCGCCCGCCAGGTCAGCGGCGCCACCCTGCGTTGGGGCCTGGCCAACGAGGCCAACAACGCGGCGTACGCCCCAGGCACCTACAACTTCCTGTCAGCGGGCACGATCGGCGACCCGGGCCAGGGCAGTCAGCGGATCGTCTCCGCCCAGTCGTGGTCCAACGGCAAGCCGGCCGGCTGGAGCGCCTCGGCCGGCAACGTCACGATCGAGAAGCGGACTCCGAACGGCTCGTACGCCCCCGCGACGTGGGCCGGACTCCACACCTCGCCCACCGGAGCCGCGATCTCACCGCCGACCAGCGACGTCTTCAGCGACCACCGCGTCGTGCTGTCGCAGGGCACGGGATGGGCAGACCCGGCGACGGGCCGCGCGTCGATCGCGTGGGACGGGACGTTCACCGTCATCGCGTACTCCGGCATGACGTTCTTCTCCGTCAGCGACCCCGTGCTCGAGGTGGGGCGTGACGGGAGCGGCGTCCTCCGCGCGACGTTGAGCGGCTACGGCTCGTCGGTCGACGACCCCACCGTCTGGAAGCCGGTCGCCCCCAAGACGGTGACACTCGCGACCCTGCCGTCCGTCGACGTCGGCGAGGACGGCGCGACGGCGACCCCGGCGTACGCGGGTGTCACGATCGACACGTCGGCTCTCGGCATCGCCGACCAGGTCCGCACGGGAAGTGGCTGGGGCTCATGGCCCCGCTCGTTCATCGCGTTCCAGGCCGTCGCCGGGTCGGCCTCGTACTGGTACTCCTCCGGCGGTGCCGTCGACCGCCACAAGGTGCCGCTGCCGATCGGTTTCGACTGGCAGCTCGGAGACGTGCTCCCTGAGGATCCCGACGACCCGACCGGTCCGGTCGACCCAGAACCGACGCCGACCACGCCGACCCCCACAGCGCCGGCGCCGACCACGCCGACCCCGCCCGGCGGGAGCGAGCCGAAGCAGTCGGACGCCTTCACCGTCTCCGACGCGCAGCTGCGCTGGGGCGTCAACCAGGAGATGAGCAACTCCGCGTTCGCGCCGGGGACGTACAACTTCTTCTCTGCGGGAACGATCCCCGACCCGGGGCGCGGCGGTCAGACGCTCGCCCAGGGCGCCTGGCGGTCCAGCGCCGGCAACGTACGGATCGAGAAGCAGACCCCCTCCGGCGGCGGTCATCGTCTCGCGACCTGGGGCGGCCTCGGGACGACCCGGGACGGCAAGCCGCTCGGCGCTGCGACCAACGGTCAGCTGTCCGGCCACACGGTCGTCGTCGACGGCGGGACCGGCCGGATCGATCCCGCGAAGGGCACGGCCACCATCCGCTGGAAGGGTACGTTCACCGTCCTCCTCTACAGCGGGATGTCGTTCTTCACCGTGACCGACCCGGTACTGAGCGTCAGCAAGGGCGAGGCGCGCCTCGACGCCACGCTCGGCGGCTACGCGAGCGACCGCGACGACACCACCGTCTGGAAGCCGGTCTCGCCCACGTCGGTACGCCTCGCCAACGCCCCCGCGAGAGGCCTCGGCAACGCACGCGGCTTCACGGTGACGCCCCGCTATGCGGGTGTCCGGTACGACGCCCCGACCGGCGCCGTCGCGCAGAGCCGGAGCGCGACCGGTTGGGGCGCCTTCCCGACCTCGTTCATCCGCTTCCAGGAGCGCGTCGGCACCGCCCCGTACTGGTACAGCAGCGGCGCGTCGACCGACCGCTTCAAGGCGGCGCTGCCGATCACGTTCAGCTACGACGCCGACAAGCCGGCCAAGACGCCGCGGTCCGACGGGCAGGACGAGTCGGGCGACGGCGGGCCGACGACGACCACGCCGCCGAGCACCACGACCGGCGCTCCGACGACCGCTGCACCCACGGCAGCGGTGCCGGCCCCGGTGGTCCCGCCGCCGGCAGCGACCGTCCTCGGAGCCGCGGCGGTCCCGGTGGGCACCACCCAAGGCGTACGCCCGGTGGCGCAGCCGCTCAACACGTCGCCGCACTCCTGGCCCTGGTGGGTCGGCGGCGCGATGGCCGCGGCCGCGCTCCTCGTCACGGCCGGCTCGCGCGTCCTGACCCGAAGAGCCCTCTGACTTCTCTCCTCCCAGCACCACACGTCCCCGGAAGCACACGAAGGGAAACACCATGTCCACGTCCCTCCCCCAGCGGTTCAGGCGCCTCGTCGCCGGCACCGCTGTGACCGCCCTCGCGGCAGGGTCTCTCGCCCTCGCCGCAGCGCCGGCGCAGGCAGCACCCAAGTCGGTCGACGACGCCAGGTTCACGTGGGGTCTCAGCAACGAGGCCGGCGGCGGCGCCTACAACGGCAGCTGCAACTTCCTGTCCGCAGGCGAGGCCGGAGACACCGGCTCGTCGCGCGACTGGACCGAGTCCGACGGCTTCTATCGGACGACGGACGGCAACGTCTCGGTCGTGAAGCCCAACGCTGCGGGCGTCGACGTCACGCCGACCTGGGCGACCAAGTGCCAGGACCGCAACGGCGCGACGGTGTCGGCGATGAACGTGAACTCCAAGAGCGAGAACAAGGTCGTGATCACGGACGGCACGGGCACCGTGGACGCGACGGCGGGCACTGCGACGATCCAGTGGGACGGGTCCTTCACCGTCGCCTTCTACGGGGGTCTGACGTACTGGACGGCCACCGACCCGAAGCTGACCGTGAATGCTGACGGGACCGGCACCGTCACTGCCACCGCGTCCGGCTACGGGACCGACATGGTCGACACGAGCAAGTGGGCCGCGATCGCTCCGCAGCAGGTGACGCTCGCCAACCTCACGGACGTCGACGTCACCGCGACCGGCATCGACGTGACGCCGCAGTACCTCGGTGTCGCGGTCACCGTCCCCGCAGGGATGGCACCGCAGTCGACCAGCGGCAGCTTCTGGGGTGCTTTCCCCCAGGACTACGTCGCGTTCCAGGGACTCACGGGCCAGTCCTCGTACTGGTACTCGAGCGGCAGCGGGCGGGACGCGGCCAAGGTCGCGACACCGATCTCGGTCGACTACACCGTCGCTCCCGACCCGGCCCCGGCCATCGTCACGGTCAGCGACACGACGATCGTCAACACCGGCGAGCACGAGATCACGGTGACGGGTTCGGGCTTCGACCCCGCGCTCGCCACCGGCGCCCGCCCGCCGCTCCCGGGCCAGCCTTCCGGTGCGTACGTCGTCCTCGGCACGGTCGCCGACGTCTGGAAGCCCAGCGTCGGTGCGGCCTCGAGCACCCGCAAGGCACTGAACGCGACCAGCCAGAAGTGGGCCGTGCCCGCTGCACAGATGGCCACGATCGGCGGCGCCGCCGCAGGCGCCATCGAGCTCAAGCCTGACGGCACCTTCAGCACCACCGTGACCGTCTCCAAGGACGCCTACGACGCAGCGACCGGCAAGCTCGCCAACTTCGGCATCTTCACCTACGCCGGAAGCGGCGCCGTCCAGGCCGCGTACGAGACCTACACGCCCATCACGTTCGTCGACCCGGAGCCCGAGCCGGTCCCGGCCGTCGCCTCGACGACCGCCATCACGGCTCCCGGCACGCTCGTCTACGGCCGCGGCGCCACCGCGACGGTCCACGTGAAGTCCTCGAAGGCTCTGGCCGGCAAGGTCACGCTGTACGACGGGTCGCGCTCGCTCGGCACCAAGACGGTCGTCGGCGGCAAGACGTCGTACGCGCTGCCGAAGACCCTCACCGTCGGCGCGCACCGCCTGAAGGCCGTCTTCACCTCGAGCAACGCCGCAGTCGTGAAGAGCTCGACCTCGACCCAGCGTCCGCTCAACGTCATCAAGGTCGCCACCAAGGCCGGCGTCAAGGTCAAGAAGCCGACGCGCAAGAAGAAGGGCAAGGCGACGATCACGGTCTCCGGCGCCCCCAAGGCGAACGGCACGGCGACCGTGGTCGTCAAGGCCAAGGGCGTCAAGAAGACGATCCGCGTGAAGGTCAAGAACGGCAGGGCGGTCGTGAGCCTGCCGAAGGCCAAGAAGAAGGGCACCTACAAGGTCACCGTGTCCTTCAAGGCCACCGCGACCCACACCGGAGCCGTCAAGTCGGTCAAGGTCAAGGTCACGAAGTAGGACCCACAGACCTGACACAAGGACCCGACGTTCCTGCCCCGCAGAGGGGAGGGACGTCGGGTTCTTTCGTCGGGTCGCGCCTCAGGCACCGACGGCGCGGAGCACGAATCGCTCGGTGACCGCCACCGCGTTGTCACGCTCGGACGCCTCGGGATGCGTCACCTGGCGGCTCTGGAGGCACGCGAGCACGAGCGCGGTGGTCGCCCGCAGGTCGTCGACCACGAACGCGCCCTGGCTCATGCCGTCCTCGAGGACGTCGCGGAGCAGGCTCTCGACGACGATCACGTGCTCGCGCATGTGCAGGAGGGCGTCGCGCGACAGCAGCGAGTAGAGCTGCGGCCCCAGCCCCATGTGCATCTCCCGCGAGAGCGCCACGTGCATCCGGACGTACGTCTGGAGCCGCTCGACCGGACCGTCGACCTCGGAGAGCGCCTCACGGATCGCATCGACGTAGCGCTGCGTCTCGTCCATCGCGAACGCGAGCAGCACCGCCTCCTTGTCCGCGAAGTGGTTGTAGATCGCCGTGCGGCCGATGTCGGCTCGCGTCGCGACGTCGGCGAGGCGGACCGCGTCGTAGCCGCGCTCGGTCAGCAGGTCGCCGAAGGCGGCCAGCAGGCGGCGCCGCGTCTCGGCGCGGTGCTCTGCGAGGCTGTCTCCGATGATCTTCGGCACCCGAACAAGATACGGCGTAGACGGCTCGCTGCGTTAGTGTGCCGTCGTGAGTGTCGCAACCGAAACGCCCCAGCCTCGTTCGCCCGGCGAGATGGCCGATGCCGCCGCCACGGTCCTGCGTGACCGCACCGGCGGAGACCACGATGTCGCGCTCGTCATGGGATCGGGCTGGAAGCCCGCTGCCGACGTGCTCGGGACCCCGGAGCACGAGCTGCCGACCACCGACCTCCCGGGCTTCGTCGCACCGTCGGTCGCGGGTCACGGCGGGACGGTCCGCTCGGTACGCGTCGGCGACACCCGCGTGTTGGTGTTCCTCGGCCGGACGCACCTGTACGAGGGGCACGGCGTCGACGCCGTCGCCCACGGCGTACGCACCGCCGCTGCCGCGGGGTGTCGAGCCGTCGTCCTCACCAACGCGTGCGGCGGCCTGCGGTCCGAGTGGACGCCCGGCACCCCGGTGCTGATCAGCGACCACATCAACCTGACCGCGACCTCGCCCCTGCACGGCGCGACGTTCGTGGACCTCACCGACCTGTACGCAGCACGCCTGCGGGCGCTGTGCCTCGAGGCCGACCCGACCTTGGCCGAGGGTGTCTACGTCCAGCTCCCCGGTCCCCACTACGAGACCCCGGCCGAGATCGGCATGATCCGCGCGATCGGCGGTGACCTCGTGGGCATGTCGACGACGCTCGAGGCGATCGCAGCACGCGCCGCCGGGCTCGAGGTCCTCGGCATCTCGCTCGTCACCAACCTCGCCGCCGGGATCACCGGCGAACCGCTGGACCACGAGGAGGTCCTCGCGGCCGGCGCCGCGTCGGCGGAGTCGATGGGGCGCCTGCTCGCCAGCGTGGTCGGCCGGATCTGATGCGGATCCTCGTCACGGGATCGTCGGGGGCCATCGGTCGCACGGTGGTCTCGGGTCTCTACGCGAGCGGCCACATCCTGCGCGGCATCGACGTGCTGCAGCCGGACCCGGGCCTCTCGGCGCTGCTCCCTCTCGGTGCGTTCATCGGTGACGTGACCGACCCGATCACGGTGGCCCACGCGGTCGAGGGCGTCGAGGCGGTCGTGCACCTCGCCGGCATCCCCGAGGAGTCGAGCCTGCCGGAGGCCCTGGTCTCGCACGTGCACACGACGGCGACGGTCCTCGATGCGATGGTCGCTCAGGGCGTCGACCGGATCGTGTACGCGAGCAGCAACCACGCGGTCGGGCGCACTCCCCGCACCGACCGGCTCACCACCGACGTACGCCCTCGCCCGGACACGTTCTACGGGGTGGGCAAGGTCGCGGCCGAGGGCCTTCTGAGCCTGTACGCCGACGCACACGGCATCGCTGCGGTCGCGCTCCGGATCGGCTCGTTCCTGCCGGAGCCCGCGACCCGCCGTCACCTCTCGACCTGGTTGTCGTACGGAGACGCGGTCCGTCTCGTCGAGGCGGCGGTGACCGGACCCGTGGACGGGTTCACCGCCGTCTACGGCATCTCCGCCAACACGCAGGGCTGGTGGGACATGGAGCCCGGGCGCCGGCTCGGCTACCAGCCCCGTGACGACGCCGAGGCGTACGCGGCACGCATCCCCGACCACGAGGACGACGAGGCCGAGGGCGCGTACGTCGGCGGGCCGTACGCCGTCGAGCCGCTCAGGAAGGCGATGCGATGACTCCCGCGGAGCAGGCACGTGCGTGGATCGTCCAGGACCCCGACCCCCAGACGCGCGCAGAGCTCGAGGCGTTGCTCGCCGCCGGGAACGACGCCGCGCTCGCCGAGCGCTTCGCCGGGCGTCTGGTCTTCGGTACGGCCGGACTCCGCGGGCCGCTCGGCGCCGGTCCGACCCGCATGAACCGTGTCGTCGTCGCCCAGGCTGCGGCCGGTCTCGCCGCGTACCTCACGAGCCGCGCCGACGGCGTCACCCCGACCCTGGTCGTCGGCTACGACGCGCGCTACAACTCCGCGATCTTCGCCCGCGACACGTGCGAGGTCGCTCAGGCGGCCGGGGTGCGTGCCCTGCTGCTGCCGGAGGCGCTCGCCACGCCTGTGCTGGCGTTCGCCATCCAGCACCTCGGGGCGGACGCGGGCGTCATGGTGACGGCGTCGCACAACCCGCCGCAGGACAACGGCTACAAGGTCTACCTCGGCGACGGCAGCCAGATCGTCCCGCCCGCCGACGCCGACATCGCCGCCGCGATCGGCGCTGTCGGCCCGGTGGACCAGCTGCCTCGCGACCCGGCGTACGAGGTCCTCGGCGAGGAGGTCCGTGACGCGTACGTCGCCGCAGCGGCGGCCGTCGTCGTCGGCACCGGACCGCGTGACCTCGTCGTCGCGTACACGCCGATGCACGGCGTCGGGTGCGAGACCGCCGAGCGCGCCGTCGTCGCGGCCGGGTTCGCACCGCTGCACGTCGTGACCGAGCAGGCCGAACCCGACCCGGACTTCCCGACGGTGGCGTTCCCCAACCCCGAGGAGCCCGGCGCCACCGACCTGCTGCTGGCGCTCGCCGAGCGGGTCGGTGCCGACGTGGCGATCGCCAACGACCCCGACGCCGACCGGTGCGCGGTCGCGGTGCCCACCCCCGCCGGATGGCACCAGCTGTCCGGTGACGAGGTCGGTGTGCTCCTCGCAGACCACCTCCTGAGGCTCGGCGTCACCGGCACGTACGCGACGACGATCGTGTCGTCGTCGCTGCTCGGCCGGCTCGCTGCGGCGTACGGGCAGCCGTACGCCGAGACCTTGACCGGATTCAAGTGGATCGGCCGCGTCCCGGGGCTCGCCTACGGGTACGAAGAGGCGCTCGGTTACGCGGTGGCTCCCTCGATCGCCCGCGACAAGGACGGCATCACGGCGATGCTCCGCGTGCTGGAGCTCGCGGCGTCGCTGCGCGCCGAAGGGCGCTCGCTGGTCGACCGACTGGACGAGATCGCGCAGCGGCACGGCCTTCATGCGACCGCCCAGCTGTCGGTCCGGGTCGACGACCTCGCACTCATCAGCTCGGCGATGACACGACTGCGGCAGGATCCACCCGCGCAGCTCGGCGGCTTCGCCGTGGAGTGCGTGGACGACCTCGAGCAGGGTTCCGACGTGCTCCCGCCGACGGACGGACTCCGGTTCGTGCTCCAGGAAGGAGCGCGCGTCGTGGTGCGGCCGTCGGGCACCGAGCCCAAGCTCAAGTGCTACCTGGAGGTCGTCGTCCCCACCGCGGACGGGGTCGAGGCCGCCCGGATCGCCGGTGCCGCGCGGTTGGACGCCATCCGCACCGACCTCTCTGTCGCTCTGGAGGTGTGACCCCATGAACGCGCCGAGGAGCTACCGCCTCCGTTGGGGGGACGTCGGCCGGCTCCTTGTCGCGTGGGTGGCCGGCACGCTCACCCTCCTGCTCGTCGACGTGCTGCTCGACGAGCTCCGTTTCACGACCTGGTGGGCGGCGCCGCTCGCTGCCGCGGTCATCGGAGTCGTCGGCCTGGTCCTCCATCCGCTGCTCGTGGCAGTCGCCGCCCGGGTCGGGTGGCTCGCGGTGATCGCGCTCGCCGTCGTCGGACAGGCACTCGTCGTCGGTGTCGCGCTCGCGGTCGTCCCCGCGGTGGAGGTCGAGTCGTGGTGGGCGCCGGTCGTGGCCGCGTGGCTCGCCGCCCTCGTCGGATCGGTGCTCGCCTGGCTCGGGGCCGCGGGCACCGACGAGGGCTTCGCGGTGTCCCTGGCACGCCGTGGCCGTCGGTCCCGGCAGAGTCCGGACGGCGAGATGACCGACGGTCTTCTGATCGTCCAGCTCGACGGCGTCCCCTTCCCCGTCCTGACCTGGGCGCTCGCCGCGGGCAACACCCCAACGCTCGACCGTTGGCTCCGTGGAGGCTCGCACACCCTGCACGAGTGGCGCCCGACCGTGCCGTGCACGACGCCGGCGAGCCAGCTCGGGATCCTCCACGGGACCGTCGAACGCGTCCCGGCCTTCCGCTGGTACGACCGCGAGCTCGGACGCGTCCTGACGGCGAACCATCCCGCGGACGCCGCCATCATCGAGCAGCGGGCCGAAGGACCAGGGCTGTTGTCCGGAGGTGGGGTCTCGGTCTCCAACCTCTTCAGCGGCGGCGCCGAACGCACCGCGATGGTGATGTCGCGGCTGCGCACCGGCCGCGGCACGACGATCACCCGCGAGGCGGTCGGTTGGTTCGTCCTGCGGCCCGACGGCTTCGCGCGCAGCCTGTTCCGCGCGATCGGCGAGATCGTCCGCGAGCGCGCCCAGTCGGCACGCCAGGTCCGTCGCGACCTGCGTCCACGGGTGCCCCGCGACTGGGTGTTCGCCCTCATGCGCGCGGTGACCAACGGCGTCATCCGCGACCTGTCGACCGCCGTGGTCGCGCAGGAGATGCTGCGGGGCACCCCGATCGTGTACGTGGACTACGTCGACTACGACGAGGTGGCGCACCACGCGGGAGTCTTCCGGCGCGAGTCGCTGGCTGCGCTCGAGGCGCTCGACGGCGTGCTGGCCACGCTCGAGACCGTCGCGGAGTCAGCCCCACGGCGCTATCGGATCGCCGTTGTCAGCGACCACGGCCAGTCCCAGGGCGACACGTTCCTCCAGCTCGACGGTGCGACGCTCGCCGACGCGGTGGCCACCCTCACCTCGGGATCTGTGGAGGCGGTGCAGACGACCGGGGAGGACTACTCACGGCTTCGAGCGCTCGCTGAGGACATGGCCGGGTCCGGCGCGGGCTCAGGCACCGCCCGGCGGACGGCCGCGCGCCTCGACCAGCGGACGCGTGCCGGCACGGACACCGCACGCGGCGCCCAGACCGACGGCCCTGGCGGTGCCGCCGCACGCAGCTCCGAAGGCACGACGGACAGCGAACTCATCGTCCTCGCCTCGGGAAATCTCGGGCTGGTCCACGCTCGCACGGACCACAGGCTCCTCCTGCACGAGATCGACGAACGCTGGCCCCGCCTCGTACCCGGCCTTGTCAACAACCCGACGATCGGGTGCGTGGTCGTGATGACCGTCAACGAGGGCCCGGTGGCGATCGGTCCGGACGGCATCCACTCGCTGCGTACGGGCGCCGTCGTGGGCGACTGCGATCCGCTCGCCGCGTACGGCGAGGGTGCGCGCGACCGGTTGCTCCCGGCTGCCGAGCGCACGATGGCTCCCGACCTCTACGTCATCAGCGCCTGCGACGAGGCGACGGGCACGGTCCATGCCTTCGAGGAGCTGGTCGGCAGCCACGGCGGGCTCGGCGGCTGGCAGGACCGAGCGGTGCTGGTCGCGCCTGCCGATCTCGCCGCGCCACCCACCGAGATCCTCGGCGCCGATGCGCTGCACCGGGTGCTGCGCGGTTGGCGGGACGAGCTCGGCGCCTGAGCACTCGCGTCCCGCCCCGCCCCGTCTCGTCCGCGATTTGGGCACTTGTTCACGCTTTTCGGGTGCAGATCCATGGTTTAGCGCACAAATCGGGGACGAGAGGCGCGACTCAGCGGACCATCGAGCCGATCGAGAACCCGTGGCCGAACCCGAAGCGGTCCATGAGTCCGGGCGTCCGCTCGGCAGGACGCAGCTCGGCCTCCTTCGAACGAACGGCCGACCTCTCCTTGGCCGCCTTGTCGGACGTCGCCGCCCCAGCCGCCGGGCGTTCTCCTCCGCGACTCACCGACGCGTCGTCCGAGCGCGCAGTCGCGGCCTTCGTCGCGCGGGCGGCAGCGACGCGGGCCAGCGCCGAGTGCGGCGGCGCGAGCCGCTCCGCCACGGCCCGCGGTGCGACGTTCACGTCGACGCGACCCGGCACACCGGCGACGCGCCCCGAGTCGGAGTGCTGCCAGATCGCGTAGCCACGCCACGGCGCGGGCACGGTCGGGTGCTTCGTCTCGTAGTGCGCGACCCAGAGCGGGTACTTCGAGAATGCCGTGGACCCCGCGACGGAGCCCTTCCAGAACCCGGGACCGGTGTAGAGGATCGGGCGTTCGCCGGTCGCTCGCTCCACGGTCACGAGCCAGGTGCGCGACCAGGCGCGCAGGTGGGCACGCGAGCGACCGTCGGTCGTCTCGAGATCAAGCACGAGCATCGGCGAGCGCACACCGGTACGACGCACCTCGCGGACGAAGTGCTGGGCCTGCTGGCGCGCCGACGAGGAGGGCCGCGCGAAGTGGTAGAAGCCGGTGGCCAGACCGGCACGGGCGCTGGCGCGTCCGTCGGCCGTGGCCCACTCGTTGACGAAGCCGCGACCTTCGGTGGCCTTGATGAACGCGTACGTGAAGCCGGCACGGCGCACCTTCGCGAAGTTGATGGCGCGATCGCGGGGGTGCTGGTGGCCCGAGACGTCGATGCCGCGGACGGCACCCTCCCGGTGCTGGTCGGCGATCCCGGCGGGGACGCGCGAGGCGGCAGCCGGCGCAGCGGAGGCGGATGCAGGGTGCGCGATCGATGCTGCGACGAGCGCGGCACCGAGCACGAGCAGGGCCACGAGCGCGCGGCGTGCTGCGAGGGCGAGAACGGGTGTTGCCATGGGGGTCTGCTCCTGGGAGTCCACGACCTCCGGAGAGCACGCCGAAGCGGCCGGGCTCAAGCTCGGCTGAATCGTGGGTGCTCGTACGCCCCGGGGGTCACGGCGTACGGATCACCAGCGCAGGATTGCGCCGGGTGGTCAGGAGCGGATGGTCGTCACCCCGCGGCCGCTACGGCATCGCGTTCGGCCAAGCTCGGCCGTTTCTCCTTTTGGACGACTGTACATATGCACACAAATCGGACACCGATAGAAAAGAGAGGACCGGACGTCGCGGTCGGGAGCTCGACGACGACGCCCGGTCTCGCCAGGGGGCGTCAGCGCACGACGGCGACGCTGCAGCCCGCCCGGTGCAGCAGGCGCTGGCTCACCGAGCCGAGCAGCATGCCCTCGAACGCGCCACGTCCTCGTGACCCCACGACCACGAGCGCCGCCTCGGCCGAAGCGTCGGCGAGCGCGACGGACGCCGGCACGGGCACCGCGTCCTGACGCACCGCCACCGCGGGATGACGGGTCGCGTACGGCGCCACGATCTCGGCGAGCAGCTCCTCGGCCGTGGCGATCTCGTCCCCCACGGTCGTCGGGATGTAGCCCGAGAGCGTCGCCGGGCTGGACGCGGACGTACGGAATCCGTACACCACACGCAGCTCGACACCCGCCGCCTCGGCGTAGGCGAACGCCCACTCGAGGGCCGGGCGACTCTCCTCCGAGCCGTCGGTGCCGACCACGACGCGGGTGGCGTCGGCCCGTTCCTGCTCGCGGACGACGACAACCGGGCACGCTGCGTGACGCGAGACGTGCTGGCTGACCGACCCGACCACGAGGTCGGCGATCGTCCCGTGACCGCGGCTCCCCATCACGACGGCCCTCGCCCCCGCAGAGGAGCGCGACAGCTGCTCGGCAGGCTTGCCGTTGCGCACCTCGATCTCGAAGTCGACCGTGCCGTCAGCCTCCAGGATGCGCCGCGCTTCCGCGACCAGGCTCGTCTCCACGTCGTCGGCCGCGTCGGACGAGGCGATGTCGTCCGGCACGACGGCCAGCCCCAGCAGCCGGGTGCCCGTCGTCCTGGCGTACCGCGCCGCCCAGTGCAGCGCGCGGATGCTGTCGTCAGAACCGTCGATGCCGACCAGGACAGGTGCTGTTTCATCAGTCATGCCCCCAGCATGCCCGCACGAGGAGGGCGATGACGAACAGCGGACCTAGACTGGGCGGGTGACCACGACAACCACAGGCCTCGGCAGCGCCGCCGACGTCCTGGCCGTCCTCCGCGACCTCCCTGGGGTCGACCAGGTCGGCCTCGAGGCGCGCGCCGCCGCACTCTCGACCCGATCGATCAAGAAGGGCGCCAAGCGCACCGCGATCGACCTCGCGATCTCCATGGTCGACCTCACGACGCTCGAGGGCGCCGACACTCCCGGCAAGGTCCGCTCGCTCGCCGCGAAGGCCCTGCGTCCCGACCCGTCCGACCCGACCTGCCCGCAGGTCGCGGCGGTGTGCGTCTACCCGGACCTCGTCGCCACCGCCCGCGCCGCGCTCGGGGCCGCGCCGGTCGGGGTCGCCAGCGTCGCCACCGCGTTCCCCTCCGGCCGAGCACCGCTGGACGTCAAGATCACCGACACCGAGTACGCCGTCGCCGCCGGTGCGAGCGAGATCGACATGGTCATCGACCGCGGCGCGTTCCTCGCCGGTGACCTGCTGAAGGTCGCCGAGGAGATCGTCGCCGTCCGTGCCGCCTGCGAGCGCGGTGACGGGACGCACGCCCACCTCAAGGTGATCCTCGAGACCGGTGAGCTCGCGACGTACGACGCGGTGCGCCGCGCCTCCTGGCTCGCGATGCTGGCGGGTGCCGACTTCATCAAGACCAGCACCGGCAAGGTCTCCCCCGCGGCGACTCTCCCGGTCACGCTGCTCATGCTCGAGGCCGTCCGCGATTACCGCGACGCCACCGGCCGTCAGGTCGGCGTGAAGCCCGCCGGAGGCATCCGCACCACCAAGGACGCCATCAAGTACCTCGTCACCGTCAACGAGACCGCGGGTCTCGACTGGATGACGCCGACCTGGTTCCGGTTCGGGGCGTCGAGCCTCCTCAACGACCTGCTGATGCAGCGGCAGAAGTTCGAGACCGGTCGCTACTCCGGCCCCGACTACGTGACGATCGACTGAGAGGGAGAGAGATGGCTGACCACGCAGTTCCCCCGACGCCTCTCGAGTACGCTCCGGCGCCGGAGTCCCGCTCGATCGTCGACCTCGAGCCGTCGTACGGGCTGTTCATCGACGGTGCGTTCACCGAAGGCACCGATGGCGGCACGTTCAAGACGGTCAACCCGGCGACCGAGGAGGTGCTGGCCGAGGTCACCGAGGCGACGCCGGCCGACGTCGACCTCGCGGTGGCCGCAGCCCGTCGTGCGTTCCGCGGCTGGTCGCGGATGCCGGGCCGAGAGCGCGCCAAGTACCTCTACCGCATCGCCCGCATCATCGCCGAGCGCAGCCGCGAGCTGGCGGTGCTGGAGTCGCTCGATAACGGCAAGCCGATCAAGGAGTCGCGCGACGTCGACGTGCCGCTGGTGTCGCAGTGGTTCTTCTACTACGCCGGATGGGCCGACAAGCTGTCGTACGCCGGCGCCGGGTCCAACCCGCGCCCGCTCGGCGTCGCCGCCCAGGTGATCCCCTGGAACTTCCCGCTGCTGATGCTCAGCTGGAAGATCGCACCGGCGCTTGCCGCCGGCAACACGGTCGTCCTCAAGCCCGCCGAGACCACGCCGCTCACCGCGCTGCTGTTCGCCGAGATCTGCCAGCAGGCCGACCTTCCGCCGGGAGTCGTCAACATCGTGACCGGCGCCGGCGACACGGGCCAGGCGCTCGTGTCGCACCCCGACGTCGACAAGGTCGCGTTCACCGGCTCCACCGACGTCGGGCGCAGCATCGCCCGAGCGGTCGCCGGCACCGAGAAGCGACTGACCCTCGAGCTCGGTGGCAAGGCCGCCAACATCGTCTTCGACGACGCGCCGATGGACCAGGCGATCGAAGGCATCGTGTCGGGCATCTTCTTCAACCAGGGACACGTCTGCTGCGCAGGGTCGCGACTGCTGGTCCAGGAGAACGTCTTCGACGAGGTCATGGAGCGGCTCAAGCGACGGATGGCGACGCTGCGGGTCGGCGACCCGCTCGACAAGAACACCGACATCGGGGCGATCAACTCGCGCGAGCAGCTCCAGCGCATCACCGAGCTCGCGGAGGTCGGCGACGCCGAGGGGGCCGAACGCTGGTCACCGCCGTGCGAGCTGCCCAGCTCGGGGTTCTGGTACGCCCCGACCGTGTTCACCGGGGTCACGCAGGCGCACCGCATCGCCCGCGAGGAGATCTTCGGCCCCGTGCTCTCGGTGCTGACGTTCCGGACGCCGGACGAGGCCGTCGCGAAGGCCAACAACACCCCGTACGGCCTGTCGGCCGGAGTCTGGACCGAGAAGGGCTCGCGCATCCTCGCGATGGCCGACCGGCTCCGCGCCGGCGTCGTCTGGGCCAACACGTTCAACAAGTTCGACCCGGCGTCGCCGTTCGGCGGCTACAAGGAGTCCGGCTACGGTCGCGAGGGCGGCAAGCAGGGGCTTGCGGCGTACCTGCAGGAGGGTGAGACCACATGAGCCGGCTCGACGTGCGCAAGACGTACAAGCTCTACATCGGCGGGGCGTTCCCCCGCTCGGAGTCGGGGCACACCTACGAGGTCGTCGACACTGCCGGACGGTTCCTCGCGAACGCCGCCAAGGCGTCGCGCAAGGACGCGCGTGACGCGGTCGGCGCTGCCCGCAAGGCGTTCGGCGGGTGGAGCGGACGCACGCCGTACAACCGCGGTCAGATCCTCTACCGGGTCGCGGAGATGATCGAGGGACGCCACGACCAGTTCACCGCCGACGTCGTCGCCGCGGAGGGCCTCACCAAGGTGCAGGCGAGCAAGGTCGTCGACGCGGCGATCGACCGGTGGGTCTGGTACGCAGGATGGGCCGACAAGCTCGCTCAGGTCACCGGCAACGCCAACCAGGTCGCCGGACCGTTCTTCAACCTGTCCTCCCCCGAGCCGACCGGCGTCGTGGCCGTCGTGGCGCCGTCCGACGACAGCCTCCTCGGGCTGGTCAGCGTCGTCGCGCCGGCGATCGTCTCCGGCAACACCGTCGTCGTCGTCACCTCGTACGACCGCCCGCTGCCGGCGATCACGCTGTCCGAGGTCCTGGCGACCTCCGATCTCCCGGGCGGTGTGGTGAACGTGCTGACCGGCGACTCCGCCGAGCTCGGCCCCTGGCTCGCCGGCCACCTCGACGTCAACGCGCTGGACCTGACCGGGGTCGACGACCCGGCGGTCGCCGCGGACCTCGAGGCGGAGGCTGCGGTCAACCTCAAGCGGGTCCTTCGCCCGAGCGACCCGGACTGGACGGCCGACCCGTCGATCTCCCGCATGTCGGCCTTCCTCGAGACGAAGACCGTCTGGCACCCCGTCGGCGTGTGAGCAGGGCATCCTCCAGCGGCGTCGTCGTCCTCACCGGCCCCTCGGGCTCCGGGAAGTCGCGCGTCGCCGAACGCAGCGGCCTGCCGGTGGTCCGGCTCGACGACTTCTACCGTGACGGCGACGACCCCGCTCTGCCGATGACGGTCTTCGGAGACACCGAGATCGTCGACTGGGACGACGTCGGATCCTGGGACATGCTCGCCGCCTGCGACGCGCTCGAGCAGCTGTGCACGACGGGGACCGTGGACGTGCCCGTCTACGACATCGCGTCGAGCCGACGTACGGGGACGCGCACGCTGACGCTCGGCGATGCGACGACCGTCGCCGCCGAGGGGTTGTTCGCGCACGCCGTGGTCGCGGAGCTCGCCCGCCGCGGTCTGCTCGCCGACGCGATCTGCGTCCGGCACCACCGAATGGTGACGTTCGTCCTGCGGCTGGTGCGCGACCTGCGTGAGAAGCGCAAGCCGCTGCCGGTGCTGCTGCGGCGCGGCTGGCACCTCATGCGCGAGGAGCCGGCCGTGGTCGCCGAGGCGGTCGAGCACGGCTGCCGGCCGATGACGCCCCGCCGTGCTGAACGCCACGTCGCCGTGGTCGTCGCTGCCACCCGAGACCGCAGGCCGCGCGACGTCTGACGGCGCCACCGCTCAGTAGCGCGCCTGCAGGGCGTTGATGAACACGTCCACGATCTCGTCGGGCTCCCGCGCGAGGTACACCTGACCGCCGGTCGCCTGAGCGATCTTCTGGAGCGTGAAGGCGTCGGCGTCCTTCGTGACGCCGATCGCGATCACCACCACCGGCCGGGCGGGGTCACGCTCCCGCTTCAGTGTCTCGAGGAGCTTCGCCTCGCTGATGCTGCCCGGGTCGACGTTGCGCCCGCCGGTCAGGATGATGACCGAGTTGACGGCCTTCGGGTCGTAGGAGGCCTGCACCGCGCGGTACGCGGCCAGCGTGGTGTCGTACAGGCTCGTCTTGCCGCCGACCTGCTTGGTCAGCCGGCTGGTCGCGCCCACGATGCGCGCGCGGTGGGTGCCTGCGCGGTCCGGCGAGTCGAGACGCCGGATCGCAGCGAGCTCCGTCCAGTCCTTCTTGCTGCCCGCCTTGGAGGCGAAGGCCCAGGACCCGAGCGACCACGAGTTGGGCATCAGGCCGAGCCCCTTGAGCGCAGCCTGGACCGTGAGCGCCATCTTGGTCGAGCCGCCGACGCGTCCGCCCATCGGCTTCGAGACGTCGACGACCGCGAGGGTGCGGCCGGGCATCGCGATGAGCGACCAGCGCCGGATCGTGTCCGCGACGACCTTCGGGTCCTTGATCGCCATCGGCTCGATGGCTCCGACCGTACGGCCGGTGTCGAGCGGGTCTCCGAGAGGCGCCCGGAAGCCGGCGTCGGCGAACGCCTCGACCGCCTCGGGCGTCATCAGCGCGTCGCCGAGCGCCGACGCGGCCCTCGAGATCGCCGGTCGGTCGGTGATCGAGGCGAGCGGGTAGCCGAGACCGAGGCTGCCTGACTCGGGCACCACCGGGTCGAAGCCCTCGGACACGGGACCCGCGGCGTTGAAGGCCTGCTCGCTCACGACGGTGCTGCCGCGCGCGGCGGCGACGGCGGTCAGCAGGGCGGTGGGCTCGACCGGAGGCGGGTTGCCGGCCTGGCGCTGGGCGAGCGTCACCTGCGCGGCGCTGACGGTGGAGAACGCCGTCGGGGTCACTCCGCGTGCGGCCTCGGCGTACGCGGCGAGGAGCGGCGCCGCGGCGGTCGCGCTCGCAAGGGGATCACCGGCGGTGAAGGACGGGTGCGTGAGCAGGGCGAGCCACGTCTTGGGAGCCTCTCCGGAGTCCTTGGGCCAGACGACGACCACGGGCGACGAGGCCACCGAGCGCACGATCGTGCGGGGCTCCGGGGCGCCGTCGACGAGCTGGGTGCTGACCCGCGAGAGCCACACCGACGAGTCCGGAACCCACAGGTCGGCGCTGTCGTCACCGATCGTGACCGCCTGGGCAGTCAGCGCGGGCGCCTCGCCGACCACGTCGTACGAGAAGCACTGCTCGTCACCCGCGCGTGCGGCCGCCTCCGCGACGATCGGCTCGATCTCCGGAGCGACGGCGACCACGAAGGGATCGCCGTCCGTGCAGTCCGCCGAGGCGGAGTTCTCGTCGTCACGAACGACGAGAACGAGGGCGAGCACCGCCGCGAGCACGACGATCCCGACCCCGAAAGCTGTGATTCCCCCGCGACCACTCGGGTCCTTATCCCCGGCGTGTCGCCCGCCCATTGCCTGGCTCCTTGCGTGGTGGTGGCGTCGGTGGCGTCATCTCGCACGGACGCGCCGCCCGGGCGGGCGGCGCGTCCTGGCGAGCGACTAGCCGCGCGACTCCAGTGCCTTGACGAACACGGTCGGGATCTCGTCGGGCTCACGGGCGATGTAGGACGAGCCGCCCGTGGCCTTGGCGATCTTTTCGAGCGCATCCGCGTCGGCGTCCTCTGTGATGCCGATCGCGACGATGATCACGGGTCGTGCCGGGTCGCGCTCGCGCTGCAGCGTGGCGAGGAGCTCCGACAAGGTGAGGCTGTTGGAGTCCTCGTTCTTGCCGTCGGTCATGATCACGACCGAGTTGATCGCCTTCGGGTCGTACTGAGCCTGCACCGTCCGCCACGCCGCGAGCGTCGTATCGTAGAGGCCGGTCCCGCCGCCGACGAGGGTGGGGTACTCGCGCGTCTTCTGGACGACCACGTCACGGTGCTTGACGCCGTCGGTGACCGCGCCGAGCTTGCGGATCGGCGCCATCTTGCGCCAGTCCTGCTCACCGTCGAGCTGGTGGGAGAACGCCCACGCGCCGACGGCCCACGAGTCGGGCATCAACGACAGACCGGTCAGGGCCGCCTCGACTGTCAACCCCATGCGCGTCGAGTCGCCGGCCTGCGCCTCCATGGAGCCGGACACGTCGATCACGGAGAGCATCTGAGCGGGGAGAGCGACGACCGACCACTTGCGCAGGGTCAGACCGACCAGCTTCATGTCGTCGAGCACGATCGGCGTGAACGCCCCGACACCCGCTCCTTCGGGCAGCGGCTCGCCCGACGGCGTACGGAAGCCCGCTGCCGCCAGCGAGGCGACACCGTCGGCCGAACCGAGCGAGTCGGCCAGCGCCTCGCCTGCCCGCTCGTTTCCGGGGTTCGTCGACACCGCCGCCAACGGGTAGTCGAGCATGATGCTGCCGGTCCGCGGCACGACCTCGGCGAACGCGGCGCTGGCCTGCGGCGCCGCGTTGAAGACCTGCTCGCTGACGACGGTGCTGCCGCCGGCCTTGGCGACGTCGGCGAGGAGCTCGACCGGGTTCGCCTTCGGCGCCGAGACGGTCTGCCGCTGCGCGATCGTCACCATCGCGGCGCCGACCTGGTCTGCGTTGCTGATGCCCTTGGCGACCTCCGCCTGCGCCGCGAGCAGCGGCACCGCAGCCGGCGTCGACGCCAGCGCGTCACCGGCGGTGAAGTTGGTGCCCGACATCGCTTCGAGCCATGTCGCGGGCGGTTCGGCGCCTTCCTTGGGCAGCGCGAGCACCACCGGCGAGGTGGCGACGGACCCGGCGATCGTCGCCGGACCCTGCGCACCCTCGGCCTGCTGACCCTTCACGCGGATGATCCACAGCGAAGAGTCGGGGATCCAGAGGTCGGGCTGCTCCTCGCCGATGGCGAGCGACTGCGCGACGAGCGCGGGAGCCTGGGACTCGACCGTGTAGCTGGCGCACGCGTCGTCACCGACACGAGCGGCCGCGTCCTCCACGACCGAGGCGATCTCAGGCGCCGCAGCGACAGTGATCTGGTGCGTCGTCGAGCACGACGCAGCAGCCGGGGTGTCCTCGTCCCTGAGGACGAACACCCCGGTCAGGATGGTGGCAATGACCACGAGTCCGATGCCGTACTGCCACTTTCGGCCGGTATCGGACTCCTTGGCCACGGCATGACGCCCGCCCATTCAATCTCCCTCGTTCGTGGCATGCTTCACACACGACTGCGCACAAGGTAGCAGAGTGGGACGGGTGTCCAGTAAGCGCTATATAGCATAACCCGGCTTGATCGCATCTTGGATGAGTGCGAGTCGCTCGTCGAAGGGCAGAAAAGCGCTCTTCATCGCGTTCACGGTGAACCACCGCAGGTCCTCGAGGTCGTACCCGAAGGCGTCCACGAGAAGGCCCATCTCGCGCGTCATCGACGTCTGGCTCATCAGTCGGTTGTCGGTGTTCACGGTCACGCGGAAGCCCAGCGCTGCGAGCGTGCCGATGGGGTGCTCGGCGATCGACGCGGCTGCTCCGGTCTGCACGTTGGACGACGGGCACAGCTCGAGCGGGATGCGCTTGTCCCGCACGTACGCGGCGAGCCGACCGAGGCGTGGTGCATCGCCGTCGGTCGTGTCGATGTCATCGATGATGCGGACACCGTGGCCGAGCCGGTCGGCGCCGCACCACTGGATCGCCTGCCAGATCGAGGGCAGTCCGAACGCCTCGCCCGCATGGATGGTGAAGTGGGCGTTCTCGCGCTGCAGGTACTCGAAGGCGTCGAGGTGCCGGGTCGGAGGGTAGCCGGCCTCCGCCCCGGCGATGTCGAAGCCGACGACGCCGCGGTCACGGTAGGCCACGGCGAGCTCGGCGATCTCGAACGAGCGCGCCTGGTGCCGCATGGCGGTGAGGATCTGGCGGGGGTGGATGACCTTGCCGCGCCTCGCCGCCTCGGCGACCCCCTGCTCGAACCCTTCACGGACTGCGTCGACGGTCTCGGAGAGGCTGAGGCCCTCGCGGAGGTGCTGCTCGGGGGCCCACCGCACCTCGGCGTAGAGCACGCCGTCGTCCGCCAGGTCCTCGACGCACTCGCGCGCGACACGCTCGAGGTCCTCGCGCGTCTGCATCACACCGACCGTGTGCTCGAACGTCTCGAGGTAGCGCACCAGGCTGCCGGACGTCGCCGAGTCGGCGAACCACCGGCCGAGCTCCGACGCGTCGTCGACGGGCAGCTGGTGGCCGGTGCGCGACGCGATCTCGGCGACCGTCTGCGGCCGCACGCCACCGTCGAGGTGGTCGTGCAGGAGAACCTTCGGGACGCGGGCGATCTGTTCGGCGGTCAGCATCGGATCAGCCTAGTGCGAGCCACGTCCGCGATTTGTGCCCTCCGACAAGGAATCAGGCGGCAAGTTCCTTGTAGAAGTGCACAAATCGGGGACGGGCGGTCAGACGATGCGCTCCAGCACGGGCGAGGACGGCACGGACGGCTCGGTGTCCGTGACGTCGTACCCGCCATCGAGCGCAGCCAGCGCGCGCTCGAAGCGCTCCGGCGTCTCCGTCTGGAGCGTCATCAACGGCTGGCCCGCGCGTACGGCGTCGCCCGGTCGCGCGTGCAGCGTGACGCCGGCGGTGGCCTGGACGGCCTCCCCCGGTCGCGAACGTCCCGCACCGAGCCGCCACGCGGCGAGCCCGACCGCCATCGCGTCGACCCGTGCGACGTAGCCGTCACGGTCGGCCGTCACGACGGACGTCTCTCGAGCGACCGGCAGCTCCGCGTCGGGGTCGCCGCCCTGAGCAGCGATCATGCGACGCCACACGTCCATCGCGCGACCCGACGCGAGGACGTCGGCAGGGTCCTGGTCCTCGCGGCCGGCCGCCGACAGCATCTCCCGCGCCAGCGCCACGGTGAGCTCGACGACGTCGGCCGGTCCACCGCCCGCGAGCACCTCGACGGACTCCGCGACCTCGACGGCGTTGCCCGCCGTCATCCCGAGCGGCGTGGACATGTCGGTGACGAGCGCGCGCGTGTCGACCCCCGCGGCGTTGCCGAGCGCGACCATCGTCCGGGCGAGCTCACGCGCCTTGTCGAGGTCCTTCATGAACGCCCCCGAGCCGACCTTCACGTCGAGCACGAGCGAGCCGGTCCCCTCGGCGATCTTCTTGCTCATGATCGAGCTGGCGATCAACGGGATCGACTCCACGGTGCCCGTCACGTCGCGCAGCGCGTACAGCTTCTTGTCGGCCGGCGCGAGGCCCGCTCCCGCCGCGCAGATCACCGCACCCACGTCCTCGAGCTGCGCGAGCATCTCGTCGTTCGTGAGATCGGCGCGCCACCCCGGGATCGACTCGAGCTTGTCGAGCGTGCCACCCGTGTGACCGAGCCCGCGGCCCGAGAGCTGGGGTACGGCGACGCCGCAGGCGGCGACCAGCGGCGCGAGCGGCAGCGTGATCTTGTCCCCCACCCCTCCGGTGGAGTGCTTGTCCGACGTCGGCCACGAGAGGCCGGAGAAGTCCATGCGTTCGCCGCTGCGGATCATCGCATCGGTCCAGCGGGCGATCTCGGCGAACTCCATGCCGTTGAGGACGATCGCCATCGCGAGCGAGGCCATCTGGACGTCGGCCACCTCCCCGGAGGTGAA
Source organism: Mumia sp. Pv4-285 (assembly GCF_041320275.1). Lineage (NCBI taxonomy): Bacteria > Bacillati > Actinomycetota > Actinomycetes > Propionibacteriales > Nocardioidaceae > Mumia > Mumia qirimensis. The sequence goes on from NZ_CP162023.1 coordinate 3,709,877, forward strand.
CCCGTCGACCACCCAGTCGATCTGCGAGTCGCTGAGGACGTGCCCGTCCCTCTTCGCTGCGATCACCTCGACCGCGTCGTGGCGTGCCGCCGTCATGCTGCCTCCCCTAGATCCACCTGGACCGCGTCGAACCCGCGCAGGACCCACGTCGGACGCCGCGGCGCGACTCCCGTGAGCTCGAGCCGCGGGAAGCGCTCGAGCAGCCGTGTGAGCGTGATGTCGAGCTCCATGCGTGCGAGGGGTGCGCCGAGGCAGAAGTGCAGACCCATCCCGAAACCGACGTGCGGGTTCGGGTCGCGGGAGACGTCGAATCGGTCGGCGTCGGCGAACACGGCGCCGTCGCGGTTGGCCGAGCCCATCAGGCACGCCACCTTCTGGCCGGCGCTCACGGTCGTCCCCGCGACCTCGACGTCGGCCGTCGCGGTGCGCTCGAACAGCTGCAGCGGCGCGTCGTAACGGATCAGCTCCTCGAGCGCTGTGGGCACCGAGACCTCCCCCGCGAGCACCCGGTCACGCTGGTCGGGATGGGACAGGAGCGCGTGCAGGCCGTTGCCGAACACGTTGACCGACGCCTCGTGGCCCGCGTTGAGGAGCAGCACCACGGTGGCGACGAGCTCGTCCTCGCTCAGGCGTCCGGCACCGCCGGACCCGGTGTCGCGCTCGGCGATCAGGTCGGACAGCAGGTCCTCGCCACGGATGCCCCGCGCCATCTCCGCCTTCCGCTCGTTCACCAGCTCGGCGACGTACGCGCTGAACTCGACGCTGCCGGCGATCGCATCGTGCTTGGTCGCGTCGTCGACGCCCTCCTCGTACATGTGCACGATCGACTGCGACCACGCGCGCAGCTGCGCGTGGTCGTCACCGGGGACGCCCAGCAGGTCGCAGATCACGTACACCGGCAGCGGCTCGGCGTACTCGCCGAGGATGTCCGTCGTGCCTCTGAGCCCGTCGAGCAGCCGCGCGGTCAGAGCCTCCACGCGCGGGCGCATCCGCTCGACGTGGCCGCGACCGAACGCGCCGGCCACCAGCCGACGCAGCCGCGTGTGCGCGGGCGGCTCGTTCTCCATCATCTGGTTGCGGTGCAGCGCGTTGAACGGCTCCATCTCCGCGGTCGGCTCCCAGTCCTCCCAGATGCGCCCCAGACGCCGGTTGCGCAGCGTCTGGCTGACAGCGTCGTGGGTCGTGGCGAGCCACCGTCGGCTCGGCTCGTGCCACAGCACGGGGCCGGCCGCACGGAGCTCGGCGAGGACGGGGTAGGGATCGGAGACGAACCCGGGATCACTCAGGTCGACGTGGGTGGTGTTCACGTCCCCATCATCGCCCGTGGCCTCAGGCCTGCGTCGCGAGGTCGCCGTCGTCGAAGGCGTACGGGAGCACCTCGGACATCGTGAGGACGCCGCGGGGCCCCTTGAGGCGCATCGCCGCACCGCCGTTCTCCCACAGGACCTGACGGCACCGGCCGCACGGCATCACCGGGCTGCCGTCGCCGTCGACGCACACGACCGCGACGAGACGGCCACCGCCGGTCGCGTGCAGTGCGGAGACCATGCCGCACTCCGCGCACAGACCCACGCCGTACGCGGCGTTCTCGACGTTGCACCCCACCACGACGCGACCGTCGTCCACCAGCCCGGCCGCACCGACGCGGTAGCGCGAGTACGGGGCGTAGGCGCGCCGCATCACGGCGACCGCCTCGGCCTGGAGCGCGTCCCAGTCGACCTCGCTCATCCGGCCTCGCCCTTGCGGTACGGCTTGCCGTCCGCGGCAGGCATCCGGAGGCGTTGCGTCCCCAGCGCCAGGACCAGCAGCGTGGCGACGTACGGCGTCATGCCGGCGAACTCGCGCGGCACCTCGTCACTCAGCAGGTACCAGGCGAGGAACGCCACACCGACCACCGCGAAGAGGATGGCGTTCTTGCGGTCACCCTGCCGCAGCCGCAGCACCGTGAAGATGATCAGCAGCGCAGCGACGAGCAGCAGCAGTGCATGGACGGCGGCGGCGTTGCGCAGCTGCATCGCGTCGGTGTAGCCGAACATCGTGGCGGCACCTGCTGCGCCGAACGGACGCCAGTTGCCGAAGATCATCGCGGCAAGGCCGATGTAGCCGCGGCCACCGGTCTGTCCGGTCACGAACCCGCTCGAGGACACCAGCACGAGCATGTAGCCGCCGAGGCCCGCGAACACGCCGGAGACGATGACGGCGACGTACTTGAAGAAGTAGACGTTGACGCCGAGCGTCTCCGCCGCCTGCGGGTTCTCGCCGCACGAGCGCAGGCGCAGACCGAAGGTCGTCCGCCACAGCACCCACGCGGTGAAGACCACGAGGGCGGCGACGAAGTAGACCATGATCGAGATGTTGTTGGTGAGCGCCGCGATCAGGGCCGCGAAGTCGGAGATCATGAACCAGTGCTTGTCGGCCAGGTCCGAGGCGGCCTCTCCCAGCCACGGGATGTCGACCCGCGGTGGCGTCTCCAACCCCGTGAGCTGCTTGATGCCGCCGCCGTCGAGGTCACGGAAGTATGCCTCGGCGAGGAACGCGACCGCGCCGGCGCCGATGATGTTGAGCGCGACACCGGACACGATGTGGTCGACACCGAAGGTGACGGTGGCGATCGCGTGGAGGATGCCGCCGACCGCGCCGAGCAGGGCGGCGCCCATGAGCCCGACCCACGGACCGTAGTAGTACGTGAAGTAGGCCGCGCCCCACGTGCCGAGGATCATCTGGCCCTCGAGCCCGATGTTGACGATGCCCGCACGCTCGGCCCAGACGCCGCCGAGCGCGGCGAGCAGGATCGGACAGGTCGCGATGAGGGCGGCCTGGATCGTGCCGACCGAGTCGATCTCGTTGGCGCCGCTGATCACACGGACCGACGAGACGAGCGCGAGGAAGCCGAGCGTGACGAGCAGCCAGCGGTACGACCGGCCGGCCGCCGCGGTCGGTGCCGACGGGGGCGGAGGCATGGTGGCTTCGGGGACCACGGTGCTCATGCGATCTCCTCCTTGCCTGAGCACTGCGGTGCCTCGCTCCTCGTGCTCATGCCGAGACCTCCTCGGACGTGGCGCCCGGTCTGGGCGCTTGTGCCACCTCGCGCTCCTCGGCACGGAGACGGTAGCGACGGACGAGCTCGTACGCGATGACGACGGCCAGCACGATGATGCCCTGCGTGATCTGGATGACCTCGACCGAGATGCCCGCCTCGATGGTGAGGCGGTTCGACTGCTCGTTGAGGTAGGCGAACAGCAGCGCGGCGAAGGCGATCGGGAGCGCGCGGTTGCGGCCGAGCAGTGCCACCGCGATGCCGGTGAACCCGAGGCCTGCCTGGAAGGTCGTGCCGTAGTAGTGGGCGCTGCCGAACAGCGACGGCATCCAGATGAGCCCGGCGATGCCTCCCGAGATCAGCAGGGTGACCATCGTCATCTTCTTGCTGTTGACGCCGCTCGCGATCGCTGCGGACTCGGACTGGCCGGTCGCTCGCAGGTCGAACCCGAACCGGGTCTTGTTGAGCACCAGCCAGAACGACAGCCCGGCGACGACCGCGAGGATCCCGAGCGTCCAGACCTCTCCCGCAGCCTTGTCGAACGGCTGCCACCCCGGCACCTGGCTCGACTCGGGGATCCCCTCCGTACGGCGGGAGTCGCCGGCCTTGATGCCGTAGGTGTTGATCATGTAGCCGGTGATCGTGATCGCGATCGCGTTCAGCATGATCGTGGAGATCACCTCGCTGACGCCTCGCGTGACCCGGAGCAGACCGGCGATGCCGGCCCAGGCGGCGCCGACGGCGACGGCGACCAGGAGGGCACCGATCACGTTGAGCGCACCGGGCAGGAACGCCGCGCCGGCGAACAGCGCACCCGCGTACGCCGCCATCCGGTACTGGCCCTCGACGCCGATGTTGAAGAGGTTCATCCGGAAGCCCACGGCGGCAGCCAGCGCTGACAGGTAGATCAGCGACGTCTGGTTGACGATGTTGACCAGCAGGCGGTCGGCCGGCCAGGAGAACAGGATGCTGATGAAGTCGCCCGCTGAGCCGCCCGAGATCTGGATGACCAGACTCGTGACCGCGAGCGAGAACACGATCGCGAGAAGGGGCGCTGCGAGGGCGATCGCGACGTTCCGCAGCCGGGTCATGCTTCCTCCTGTCCGCCCGTCATGGCCTGACCGAGGTCCTGCGGGGTGACGGTGCGGGGGTCGAACGTGCCGACGAGGCGGCCGCGCAAGATGACTTCGATGCGGTCGGACAACCCGATCAGCTCGTCGAGGTCGGCGGAGATCAGCAGCACCGCGAGGCCGGCACGCCGGGCTTCCTTGATCTGGTCCCAGATGGCGGCCTGGGCACCGACGTCGACGCCCCGGGTGGGGTGAGCGGCGATGAGCAGGCTCGGCTCACCGGACAGCTCGCGGCCGACGATGAACTTCTGCTGGTTGCCACCCGACAGCGCGCGCGCCATCGTGTCGATGCCGGGGGTGCGCACGTCGTACTGGTCGACGATCCGCTCCGAGTCCTGGCGGGCTCCGGTGCGGTTGATCCAGCCGCGCTTGACGGCGACGTCCTCGTACGCGTGCCCGAGGATGCGGTTCTCCCACAGCGGCGAGTCGAGCAGCAGGCCGTGGCGGTGGCGGTCCTCGGGGATGTAACCGACCCCGGCAGCACGCCGCTTGCGCGTGCCCCAGCCCGACAGGTCGTCGCCGCCGAGTCGGACCGTGCCGCCGGCGGGACGCATCGCGAGGATGCCCTCCACCAGCTCGGTCTGTCCGTTGCCCTCGACACCGGCGATGCCGACGACCTCACCGCGGTGGATCTGCAGGTCGATGCCGTCGAGGACCGTACGTCCGAACTCGTCCACCATCGACAGGCTCTCGACGGAGAGCTGGACGACGTCGGTGACGGTCGACTCGTCGGTGGCCGGCGACGGCAGCTCCGTACCGACCATCAGCTCCGCGAGCTGGCGCTTGGTGACGCTCGCCGGGTCGGGGTCGCCCACCGTCGTGCCGCGTCGCATCACCGTGATGGCGTCGGCGACGGCGAGGACCTCGTCGAGCTTGTGGGAGATGAACAGCAGCGTGTGGCCCTGCTGCTTGAGGCCGTCGAGGTTCGCGAAGAGCGCGTCCACCTCTTGCGGCACGAGCACGGCTGTCGGCTCGTCGAGGATGATGATCTTGGCGCCACGGTAGAGGACCTTGAGGATCTCCAGCCGCTGGCGTGCGGCGACGCCGAGCGCCTCGACGAGGACGTCGGGATCCAGCCCGAACCCGAACCGGTCGGAGATCGCGCGGACCTCCTTGCGTGCCTTCGCGCCGGTGCCGTGCAGCTTCTCGGCGCCGAGCACGACGTTCTCGAGCACCGTCAGGTTGTCGGCGAGCATGAAGTGCTGGAACACCATGCCGACGCCCTGCGCGATCGCGTCCGCCGGGGTGCTGAGCTCGACCACCGACCCGTTGATCGTGATCGTGCCGGCGTCCGGCTTCTGGACGCCGTACAGGATCTTCATCAGCGTCGACTTGCCGGCACCGTTCTCACCCACCAGCGCGTGGACGGTGCCCGGGGCGATCTGCAGGTTGACATCGTGATTCGCGATCACACCGGGGAATCGCTTCTCGATCCCACGCAGCTCCACCGCGGAGGTCGTCATCGTGCTCCTTCGAACGACGGGGAGAGACAAGACACGGGCCCGGGGGGCGTTGACGCCCCCCGGGCCCGCCTTGATCGTCACGATAAGGCCCTTCGGCCCTATCCGGCGATCACGGAGCCGTCGGAACCGTGATCTCGCCGCTCTTGATCTTGTCGGCGTAGCCGTCGATGTCACCGGTGATGTCGTCGACGAAGCCGCCCGACGTGGAGTAGCCCACGCCGTCGGACTTCAGGTCGTAGACCTGGTAGCTCACCAGCGGCGAACCGTCGTTGACGGCGCTGACGGCGTCGAACGCCGCGACGTCGACGCGCTTGAGCATCGAGGTCAGGATGTGCGGCTGCTCGGTCGACGACGCTGTGAGGTACTGGTCGGAGTCAACGCCGATCGCCCACTTGCCGTCACCGGCCTCGACCGCGGCCTCGAAGACGCCCGCACCCGAGCCACCGCTCGCGTGGTAGACGACGTCGGCACCCTGGTCGTACATGCCGGTGGCCGTGGCCTTGCCGGCTGCCGGGTCGTTGAAGCCCTTGGGGTCGGACTCCTGGAGGTACTTGACCTGAACCTCGATGTCGGGGTTCACGGCCTTCGCACCCGCGGTGAAGCCGGCCTCGAACTTCTTGATCAGGTCGGAGTTGACACCGCCGACGAAGCCGACGTTGTCGGCCTCGGACTTGGTGGCCGCGGCGACGCCGACGAGGAAGGAGCCCTGCTCCTCGGCGAACCCGAGGTAGGCGACGTTGTCGTTCGGCTGGTCGTCGGGGTCGTAGCCGTCGACGACGTCGAAGCTGACGTCCGGGTAGTCCGGCGCGACCTTGTTGACGGCCTCGCTGTAGAGGAAGCCGACAGCCAGGATCGGGTTGTGACCGGCGTCGGCGAGCTGGCGGAGGCGATCCTCGCGCGCGGACTCGGCCTCACCGTCGGTGGCCTCGGCCTCGGTGCAGGTGGCGCCGAGGTCGTCGACAGCCTTCTTCACGCCGACCGCAGCCGCATCGTTGAAGGACTTGTCGCCCTGACCGCCCACGTCGTACGCGATGCCGACCTTGGGGCCGTCACCATCGGCAGCGTCACAGTCGAGGGCGTTGCCGCCCGAGCCTGCGTTGGTGTCGTCACCGCCGTCGCTGTCATCGTCGCTGCCGCACCCGGCCAGAGCCAGCACGGCCACCGCGGCCAGCGCGGTGATCTTGCCCATTCGACGCAAGGGGACTCCTCAGTCATGATTTTTCGTCCGTCACGGGCCAGCCCCGGCGGATTTTTGAACCATAACCCTGCGAACGCGCAAAGGAGGTACGGATCCGGTGTGATGTGGGGAGCCGATACTCACTTGTTACCCCGTTTCGTCGCACCCCTCGCACCGGACGGCTCGCACGGAAGATGCCGCCAATACGGACACCGTGACACCGTCGAACATTGATGTTGCCGTCCGCGGAGCCCGGTGCTGGACCAGGCAGGGTCAGCCTGGTGCGCTCGCCAGCGCCGCCATCGCCAGCACCTTCGCGCCGATCGCGATGGCGCGCTCGTCGACGCGGAGATTGCCCTGGTGCAGGTCGTACGTCGGTCCTCCCGGTGTGCGCGTGCCCAGCCGCCCCATCGACCCCGGCACCGACTCCACGAACCATGCGAAGTCCTCGCCGCCGAGGCTCTGGCTCGTGGTGGTGACCGCGCTCGGGCCGAGCGCCACGGCGACCGCGTCGCGCAGGATCTCGGTCGACTCGACGTCGTTGACGACCGGCGGCACGCCCTGGGTGTAGGTGACCTCGGCGTCGACGCCGTACGGGGCGACGATCTCGCGGACCAGCGCGCGTACGAGGTGCTCGGCGTCGTGCCACGCCGTCGCGTCGAGCATCCGCAGGGTGCCGGTCGCCTCACCGCTCGCGGGGATGACGTTGGGGGCGCTGCCGGCGTTGATGCTCCCCCAGACCAGGCTGGCGCCGGCCCGCGGGTCGAGGCGCCGCGAGAGTGCCGCCGGGAGCTGGGTGCACAACGTGGCGAGCGCAAACGTCAGGTCCTGCGTGAGATGCGGTCGCGACGTGTGCCCGCCGCGCCCGGACAGCTGCACGCGGACCCGGTCCGCGGCGCCAGTGATGGAGCCTTCCCGGAGCCCGACCAGGCCGACGTCGAGGGAGGGGTCGCAGTGCAGCGCGAAGGCCCGAGAGACGCCCGCGAGGGAGCCCGCGGCCAGCACGGCCAGCGCTCCGCCGGGCATCACCTCCTCGGCAGGCTGGAAGACCAGACGCACGCGGACCGGGAGGTTGCCGGTGCGAGCGCAGCGTGCGAGGGCGCCCGCCGCCCCGAGGAGAGCGGTCGTGTGGACGTCGTGCCCGCAGGCGTGCGCCACCCCGGGCACGGTCGAGCGCCACGGGTCGGAGGTGCGGTCGGTGATGGGGAGGGCGTCCAGGTCGGCCCGGAGCGCGACCACCGGCCCCTCCGCGTTGCCCACCTCCGCGACCAGACCCGTCGGGTCGATCCGGACCGCTTCGATGCCGAACTTGTCGAGCCAGCCCGCGACGACCTCGGTCGTCCGGTGCTCCTGCCACGACAGCTCCGGGTGCGCGTGCAGGTCGCGGCGTACCTCGAGCAGATCAGGCACCAGAGCGTCGACGGCGTCGACGAGGTCGGAGGGCGTGGACATGGTCCCAGGCTAACGCTCGTACGAGGCCGCGCCGTCCGGGCGGGAGGCCGTGAGACGCGCGCGCAGGGCGGCCGACCCCCCGTCCGAATCCCGTCGCGGTGAGCCTGGTCCCACCGAGGCCTACCCGTGTGGGACCACGCTCACCGGCCGGTCGTGCGGACTCGGCGGTCGGTCAGACCTTGCCCTTGGCGAGCGCGCCGAGCAGGTCGCGGTTGAGCCGCGAGATCGTGTCGAGCGGGATCCCCTTCGGGCACGCGGCGGTGCACTCACCGATGTTCGTGCAGTTGCCGAAGCCCTCGTGGTCGTGCTGCTCGACCATGTCGAGCACGCGCGACGCACGCTCGGGCTGGCCCTGAGGGAGCAGACCGAGGTGGGTGATCTTGGCGGCGGTGAAGAGCATCGCCGACCCGTTCGGGCAGGCCGCGACGCAGGCGCCGCACCCGATGCAGGTCGCCGCCTCGAACGCGTGGTCGGCGTCCTGCTTCGGCACCGGGAGGTTGTTGGCCTCGGGGGCGGAGCCGGTCGGCGCGCTGATGTAGCCGCCCGCCTGGATGATGCGGTCGAGCGCGCCGCGGTCGACCACGAGGTCCTTCACGACCGGGAACGACGACGAGCGCCACGGCTCGATGTCGATGACGTCGCCGTCCTTGAACGTACGCATGTGCAGCTGGCACGTGGTCGTACGCTCCGGGCCGTGCGCGAGGCCGTTGATGACCAGGCCGCACATGCCGCAGATGCCCTCGCGACAGTCGCTGTCGAACGCGATCGGCTCCTCGCCCTCGAGGGTGAGGCGCTCGTTGAGGACGTCGAGCATCTCGAGGAACGACATGTGCTCCGACACGTCGTCGAGGTCGTAGCCGACCATCTTGCCCTCGGCGGACGGGTTGGCCTGGCGCCACACACGAACGGTGATCTTCACTTGTAGCTCCGCTGCTTCATCTCGACGTTCTGGTAGATCAGGGCTTCCTTGTGCAGGACCGGCTTGCCGCCGTCCCCACCGAACTCCCACGCGGCGACGTAGGCGAACTCGTCGTCGTGCCGCAGCGCCTCGCCGTCCTCGGTCTGGCTCTCGACGCGGAAGTGACCACCGCACGACTCGCGCCGGTGGAGCGCGTCGATGCACATGAGCTCGCCGAGGTCGATGAAGTCGGCCACCCGGCCCGCGCGCTCGAGAGTCTGGTTGAGGTCCTCGTTGACGCCGGTGACCTTGACGTCGCGCCAGAACTCGGTGCGCAGCTCGCGGATCAGCTCGATCGCCTTGAGGAGCCCGCCCTCCGAGCGGGCCATGCCGCAGTACTCCCACATGATGTTGCCGAGCTCGCGGTGGAACGAGTCGACCGTGCGGC